>NZ_CP178620.1:2543923-2861913 GCF_047305925.1 Bdellovibrio sp. HCB290
AATCCACACTGGCCCCTGAAGACCAATGAAATAGATGAACTCTTTGTCGTTCTTTTTTAGGGATTCCATCTGCCATGCCAAAGCATGCTCTTCGACCAAACCATTCAGTTTGTTGGCATCCTCAGAACCCAAGAAATAGACAAAGCCCGTCATTTCGTTCTTTGTTTTAGGTTCTTTACCAATTTCAAATGTTTCAATCCATGAACGGATTTGCAGTTTTGTGGAAGCTTTTGCGGCTGACGCCTTCTTTTTCGCCACGATTTCCTCACTTTTCCTTTGAGCTTAAGACTAAAATCCCTAGAATATTAATATGACGTGGACAGAGACCACAAACCTTAAATTTTGCTTACTCAATGCAGAGAATCTGTTTCTGCTGTTTGATGAGCCGCCAACCGCTGATGTCCTCAAGTACAATGAGCGTCAATGGCAGGGTCAGTCCATTTCCGTATATGAGAATAAGTCCCTAAAAAAGTGCGAAGACATCGCCAAAGCCCTTCGCGAAATCGACGCCGACATCATTATGCTGTGCGAAGTGGGCGGGTTTGAGTCCTTAAAAAACTTCAACCAACTCTTTATGAATGGTGCCTACTCGCCATGTTTGATTGAAGGAAATTCAGATCGCAACATCGACGTGGGCTTTTTGATCCGCAAAGAGCTGCCTTTCTACTTTGATCTTCTGTCCAACAAAGCGCGCCCCATCAACTACCTTTACCCCCACGAGCGTCAAAGCCTGGAAAATGGGTACCAGGTAAAGGGCGGAAAAGTTACGACCAGTCATCGTTTTTCCCGGGATGTGGTGGAATTGCGCCTTTTCAAGCAGGATAAAGAGAAGCCCTTCATGATTATCATGCTGACTCATTTGAAATCCCGCCTGGATCCTGAACGTATCGATCCGAACGGTTTCGAGCGCCGACAGGCCGAACTGCGCACTCTTTTGGAAATCTATCGCGAGCTTGAGGAAAACAATCCCCAAATTCCGATCATGGTGGCTGGAGATTTTAACGGCAATGCCGGAAATTTAAACACCGACGAAGAATTCCGCGACATTTACACAACCACGGGACTTAAAGATGTTTTTGAAGTAGCAAAGCTACCCCCTGAACAGCGCGCGACTTTTTATCAAGTCAAAAGCAGCGCTCGCACAGAGGGACGTCAGATTGACTTCGCTTTTCTGTCACCGTTGATGCAAACATTATTAAAAGCGGGCTCCGCAAAAGCATTCCGTTACCGAGACGAATTAGGTAGTGAACGCGGTATCCCGCAAACGATGGAAGCCAAACAAAGAATCCCTTCGGATCATTATCCCATCGTGTTCGAAATCGAGAATATCGTTCTACGTTAATTTGCGTCTGCACAGTTTTTATTGCCCGCACTTAGGGAACGCAGTAATATTACACCCATGGCAATGCAAAAAACCATCGTCCCAGAATTTAAGATTACCGCTAAAGTGGTTTACGTCCCATCCGAGTCAAATCCGGAAAAAGGCTATCACTTCTTTGCATATAAAATTGCTATCACCAACCAGGGCTCTGCCCCGGCTCAGTTGATGAGCCGCCACTGGGTGATTACCGATTCATCTGGCAAAAAAGAAGAAGTTCGTGGCCCTGGTGTCATTGGTATGCAGCCCAAAATTCAACCGGGTCAAACCTTCGAATATGACAGCGCCTGCCCGTTAAATACGACTACGGGAAGCATGCAAGGCCGCTACCACATGATCACCGAAGACGGCCAAAGCTTCTCGGTGGACATCCCTGAATTTTATTTAGTGGCGCCAAACGCCCTTCATTAAAAAAGGTCCAGTTTTTAACGCCGCTCTGGTAAACGCAAAGCGGCCTGTGATAGACCCTTCCCTACTTCGGGAGGCCACCTTATTTTTGGTGGATAATCTATGGCACTATTCAAAACACTCCGTGATCTTTTAAAAGTTCCAAAAAAAGAATTTGGCCTGTGCATGGTGGTTTCCGAACAGGAAGGCGCGGAAATCTGGGTCGATAACAAACCCACTCCGTTTGTCACCCCCCGCATGATTGCTGTCCCCCTTAATGAAGACGTAAAAATAGAAGTGCGCTTTACGGGCCACCATTCCCACATGGCCATCGTGCGCGCCCCGCAAAAGCTTAGCTATTACTATTGCAACCTTCAGCGCATCCCTCTTAGACTGATACGCAATGAAATCGACAACTTTGCCTCTATTTAAACAAACACCCCGTCTTATTATTCGACCGCTTGAATTGCATGACTATGAAAACTGGTCACAGGCATTCAGCAGTATGCGCCCCCCACAAAGCGCCTGGGATGAAACAAACTGGGTACTGAGTGAATTAACAAAGGCAAAATTCAAAGAGAAAATAAAAAAGGAATTACACCTCCGGGTCACAGATTCCGCTTATGAATTTGCTGTGTTCAGAAAAGATGATGGCATATTGATTGGCCATATCAGCATCGATCTCATCCGACGCGGTTTTCATCAAAGTGGTCACCTGGGATATCGAATCTTCAATAATTTTTGGGGTGAAGGCTATGCAACCGAAGCTTGCGCAGCCGTTTTAAAATTCGCCTTTAAGGAATTAAAACTTCACCGTTTGGAAGCATTCATTGAGCCTGACAACAAACCCTCTTTGAAAGTCGCAAAAAAAATCAAACTGCGCAAAGAAGGCCTCAGCCTGCGCCGTGTTTTCTATCGAAAGAAATGGATCGACCTCATTGCCTTCGCTGCCACTTGCGAAGACTTCGGTATTAAGTATAAATTTCCACAAAAAAAGAAATAAATACGACCTAAGGTCGGTGCTTCATTTTTTCCAACCCCGTGTCCGCTAACAACTTACCCAAAGTTTACTGGCGATGACTCTATTAGAGGATCAGAATATCTGCAGGATCTGATCCTCTAACAAAGGAGTTAGTTATGGCCGGACCAACAACATCTTCGAATCCCAAATCAGCCGCTCGTGATGCATCTGCGAGATGGGAAAACGGTTATAAAGAAGTTCAAAACCGCGCGCGACAAGCGGTCGATTCCTCCACGGATTTCGTGAATGAACATCCTGTCAGTTCAGTCCTTGGCGCTTGCGCCGTAGGTTTTGTGGCTGGCATGTTGCTTCGCTCACGCCGCTGGTAGACAACAACGAGGGCTTTTCCACTGCACCCTCGGAAAAGCCCCTCGTCCAAAAAATCTTTTAAACATCTCAACAAACAATAATTCTTTTTTACACGGGAGACGTTCATGATGAAAATACTGAGCAGCCTATTGGCAATGTTCATAAGCAACAGATCCTTTTCGGGTGGCCACGGCGGTGGGGGCGGTTTTGATTTTAAAAAGATCCAAGCCGGAATCATTGATGACTTAGCACTACGACTGCGCAAGCCCGTGACATTAATATTGTTAGGAATCTGCGCCACTTTCTTTTTCTGCGGCGGACTATTCATGGCAATCATCGATGCAACACTTCAGTTTGACCGGCTGGGTACCATCTATGGAACAGCGACTCTTTGGACAGGTGTAGTACTGGCGGCGATCACTGCCGGAGGATACATATACATATTCACCCAACAGTGGCCCGGAGCTAAAAACGCTACTGCTGGGAAAAAGGCATCGGAACAAGCCGAAGAAAAAGCAGAACGCATGCACAGAGAGCAGCGACGCCCCTCTGACCTGGATGGAGCTTTGGCAGAATTGCTGATGGATTTCGTCGATGGCAGAAAAGCCCGCCGCGAAAGACGCTTCAGCGCAAGCGAAGCCCGCCGTGCAGATCGAGAAGCCAGACGTGCCGCCCGCGAAGCCCGCCGCGAACATCGCAAGGATGCACGCAACACAGAATGGCCTTCAGATACCGAAGACTTTACACAAAGTTCAAAGCACTAGGAAATTTTAGCTAAAAATGTAAATTCCAATGATGGCGGCAGCGGCCGCCATTTGTCATGGTGAACGCATGAAGGTGTTCCAACCTTCTTCGGTTTTTTGATAGATATAACGCTCGTGCAGTCGACCGCCAAGACCGAACCAAAATTCGATTTCAGTCGGAATCACCAGCCACCCGCCCCAATGCGGAGGACGCGGAATTACCTGACCTTCAAACTGCTTTTCGTATTCACGAACCCGGCGCTCCAAGTAATCGTAGTCAGGAATCTCTTCGCTTTGGTTGGAAGCCCAACCACCGATTTGACTAAGTCTTGAGCGGGTTTTCCAGTAGGCATCGCTTTCTTCGGGGCGCACTTTAACTGCCATCCCTGTCACACGAACCTGTTGCCAGATTGCTGGCCAATGAAAATTCAAACAGATATTGGGATTTTCTTCGAGATCCAATCCCTTATGGCTGTGGTAGTTGCCATAAAAAACAAAACCCTCTGGAGTTCTGTCTTTTAAATAGACAACTCTCACAGAGGGAATGCCCCTTTCATCCACGGTTGCGACCGACATCGCGTTCGCTTCCGGGATCTGCTTTTCAATCGCCTCTTTCAAGAGGCGATCAAAATGAAGATAAGGGTCAATAGTCAGATCAAACATTCGACTATTTTTTAGCTTTTGCTGCTGGTTTATCAGCCTTAACGATATCCATCAATTCAACTTCGAAAACTAGAACTGAATTTGGTGGAATACCTGGACGACCTGATGGACCGTAAGCAAGTTCTGGTGGGATGAAAAGTTTTGCTTTAGAGCCAACTTTCATCAATTGAAGAGCTTCTGTCCAACCTGGGATCACGCCACCAACTGGGAATTCAGCCGGTTGACCACGATCGTAAGAAGAATCGAATTGTTCGCCGTTAGTCAAAGTCCCTTTGTAGTGAACTTTTACTACGTCTTCTTTTTTAGGAGTTGCGCCAGTGCCTTCTTTTTCCATGATGTATTGAAGACCAGATGCAGTTGTTTTTACGTTAGCGGCAGATTTGTTCTTCTCAAGGAAGTCTTTGCCTGCTTTAGCATTTGTATCAGCTGCTTCTGTTTGTTTTTTCATCGCAAGCTCTTGAAGTTTCATCATCGCTGCTTGCATGTCTTCTTTGGTCATTTCATTTTTACCAGCAGAAGCATCTTTCAAAGCTTGCGCCAAAGCGTCAGCATCGAAATCGATGTTTTGTTGTTTCAAGTTGCCGCCAATTTGTTGGCCGATAGCATAGGACGCCTTTTTGATATCAGTGTCCAATTTAACTTTTCTGTTGCAAGCAGTTGTAAGAGCCATTGCAACAACAAGGCCTCCAAGTACTAACTTATTCATTCTGTCTCCTCTTAAGGTTGTTTATCATTTTCTTAGACAACATATCTTGCGCCGATTTATTGGATTTTCAAATAGATAATGCGTGCTGACACGCGCGTTCTTTCGCGATTGTAAAGTTGGCACCATTGGCCAAGGCTTTAAAAAAGAGGATCTAGAAAGTCCTCTGAGATGGCGCCATAGAGTGATTTGAAATTCAGCGGCTTGGCAATGAACCGCAAAGAACCGTGCTCTTCATTGCCTTTCCTAGAATAGGGTGAACTGACATCCGTGCAGATATATATTTTTGCCCGGGGATGCTTTTTTTGAACGACTTTAAGTAACGCCAGCTCATCCATTTCAGGGGTATTAACCTTGGAAATTACCACCAGGACAGATTCTTGTTTAAATTGCTGGAGTTGATTCAAACATTCCTGAGCATTTGAGACGAGGTGAAAATGGAATGTCAACACGGAGCCTTGCCGTGAGACCTCCTCCTTAAACAAGGACAGGAGCGTCGGTTCGTCATCTACGAACAACACATGAACCATTTCGAATTTGCTCCAATAAAAAACGGGGTCCAGCAAGGACCCTTAACAAAAGTCTGAACTGCGTTGCGCAATTCAGCAAGTGTTTCTTATTAAATAGTGAATTCAACCCCTTAAATGGTCACCTCGCTTCCTCAATTCATGCTCTAAACCGTCTCAAAAAAGGAAAACTACTCCTCTGAATTGCTCCCCCGCCCCCTTCCGGGGCACAATAATTCAAAGGAACTCACTTTATGCTCAGCTTGGTTTTATTCCTGTTTTTGTCAGATCCCACTTACGCTCAAAACAAAAAGGCGAACACCCAGATTTACGACGCAGAATCGACGGCGGAGAAAACAGAATCCTTCACTGCCAAGGTTCGCGTGGTGCGCGATATTTCAGACGAAGTGGAAGTGTTCTTTGACTCTGACAAAGCCCGTGGGGCCTATACATTACCGCGAAAAATCGCTGCCTATGCCACAGTCCTAAAGCAACTCCAGGATTCCAGCGGCCCTTCTGGTGGCCAAGTCTCTGTCACTGCCGATTCAGAAAAAAGAATTTTGAGCGTCGAAAAATCCAGCTCTTCAGGTTACAAAAAAAAGAGCGAGTATGACTTCGGCGAAATTCCTGACATCTAGCATTACCCTTGCCATCATCGAGTGGAAGTGAGATTTTTCCCACAGAGTGGGAGAAACCATGCGGATACTCGTCGTTGAAGATCAGGCAAAAATGGCCAACTTCCTCAAAAAAGGCCTGAATGAAGTTGGTTATGCAGTGGATATTGCTGAAAGCGGTACTTCTGCAGAATCGTACATGGCCCAAGGCGATTATGACCTGGTGATTCTGGATGTGATGCTGCCTGATCAAAATGGCATCGACACCGCCCGCCACCTGCGCCGCGATGGTTATGCCGGCCCGATTCTGATGGTCACGGCGCTTTCCACCACCAAAGACAAAGTCAACGGACTGGATGCCGGTGCCGATGACTACCTGACCAAACCCTATTCTTTTGATGAGCTTCACGCCCGAGTCCGCGCCTTGCTTCGTCGCAAAGGCTCTGCCAGCGGTGCCATCACAAATATTCTAAAATACGCCGATCTTGAATTGGATCTTTTGCAACGAAAAGTGCGCAGATCCGGCCAGGAAATTTCACTGACCACCAAAGAGTTCGCTTTGCTTGAATACTTTATGCGCCACCCGGAACGACCTTTGGGACGCGTTTCGATTGCCGAGCATGTTTGGGACATCCACTTTGACTCTGAATCAAACGTGATTGACGTCTATATCAATCTTTTGCGCAAAAAAATTGATGCTCCCTTCAACAAACGACTTATTCACACAGTGGTAGGGACCGGCTATGTTCTTAAAGAGTCTCCGTAGACTTTTTGAAAAGCTCAGCATCCGGGTTCGCCTTTCACTCTTCTTTGTAGTGTTCTTTGGCGCAACAACGATCTTGTTTAATATGGTCATTTTCAAGATGTCCATCGACAACCTTCAACAGGATTTCGACGACGCTTTATTCAACTATTCCGTCGATGTTTCCGAAGGGGTTGAAATTGGTGTAAAAGGGGATTTGAACTTTCCTCCCCTGCGCCTGGATCACGGAAAAATCCTGCCGTTTCCATTGGGAACAGCATTGATTCAAGTTCGCCACAGCTCTGGCGCCGTGTTAGCACGTGTGGGAAATTTTGGTGAGTTCAATCCGCCCTACAAGAAAGATTTCGAACGTATCTGGGCTGGTGAGGAAGCCACCTATCGCACCATTGAGCATATTCATAATATTCCCTCGGCCGAAGCTGACTCTTATCGACTGATTTCTTTCCCATTGGACAATGTCGTGAAACCGCAACTGCTGTTGCAGATCGCTGTTCCCATGACTTTGTTGGAAACCCAAATCAGTAAGCGTCTGACGCTGCTTGAAATCGGTATCCCCGTGGTGTTGTTGATTGCAACCTTGGGGGGATTATTTCTTTCTTCGCGAGCACTGGCCCCTGTCAATCACATGATCGACATCGCGAAGGAGATCAAGGCAAGTGAGCTATCCCGTCGCGTTCCCGTGCCGACGGCCAATGATGAAGTCAAAAAACTGGCGCTGACCTTGAACGAAATGCTGGATCGTATCGAACAGGCCTTTCAATCCCAGGAACGCTTCATCGCCGACGCTTCACACCAGCTTTTGACTCCGCTGACGATCATGCGCCAGGAAATTGAGCTCCTGAAAAAACAGGATAAGGTGGATCTGGATCAATACATTAAAAGCTCTCTGCAAGAGGTCGACAACCTGGCAAATATTGTTCAGGAAATGCTGCTCTTAGCCCGGGCTGATGCCGGATTGGGCGCATTGAGTTTACAGGAACTTTCGCTGGAGGATTTGGTATTTGAAGCACTCACCCGCTGCGAGAAGCTTGCAAGTTCCAAAGGCATCAAACTTAAATTCAATATCAATAACGAAACCCAAGCCGATCGCAAAACGGTTCGCGGCGATAAGGATTTGCTGGAAAATTTGGTGTTCAATATTATCGAGAATGCGATTAAGTATTCCCCGAATAACGATGTCGTCACAATCACCTTGATCTGGAAGAATGAAAAAACAGAGTTAGTGGTTGAAGATAACGGCGCGGGAATTCCCGAAGACAAACTGCCATTTATCTTTGAAAGATTCTCCCGCGGAGCTTCAGTGGAGAATCGCGTAAAGGGCTTTGGTCTGGGTCTGGCTATCGCACAAAAAATCGCTAATCTTCATGACGCTAAGTTAAGTGCCCGAAACCACGAAGGAAGCGGCGCAGTCTTCTCATTTGAAATTAAAAATTTTTAATGTGTTTTTAATCAAAGATTTAACTCCGTTTGTTAGGCTGATCTTGTTTCCAATATCGGAAAACATAATGAACCACTTGGAGGTTTCAATGAAATTCGCAACTATCTTGATGTCTGTTGTATTCGCTGGTGTTATCGCTCAAGCTAACCAAACTGCTCCTGCTGCTGCTCCAGCTGCTCCAGCTGCTGCTACTACTGAGACAACAACTGCTGCTCCTGCAGAAGCTACTAAACCAGCTCCAACTAAAAAACACAAAAAAGCTAAAGCAGCTCCAGCTGCAGCGGCTCCAGCTGCTCCAAAAGCTGAAGAGAAAAAAGCAGAAACTGCTCACTAGTTTGAGTACTTCGAGCTTTGCTCTTAGTTAAAAGGAACCCCTCGGGGTTCCTTTTTTTTTAGGTACGGACTTACTTTCTCCAGCACCCTTTACTTGTTTCAATTTTGAACTGGTTCTGGAGAAAGTAAGTCCGTACCTTTTACAGCATCCACAGACAGACGATGGCAACCGCTGTTGGTGCCAGAGCCGCGATCAGAAGATTCAAGGGTTTTATTCCGCCTGGGAATTTGTGACTTAGTACCGAATAGCCTGCAGCATTCGGTGCATTGGCGATGATCGTCAGACCACCACCAGCCAAGGCACCTGCCACCAGAGCGTATTTACTTGCATCGGAAAGATCCACCTGCGAACCCAAATAAGTTAGTGCCGCGTTGTCGGTGATCGCCGTGAGCAGCGTTGCCCCTTTAAACAGCACAACGTCATCCATTCTGCTAAGCAGCGGTGCCAACCACCATTTTTGAAATGCGCCGAATTGAATAATCCCACCCAAAAACAAAGAGACCAGCAAACTTTCCTTTAAGCGTAGCGAATCCTGATAACGAGTCGTAACGGATGCGACCCCCAGGAATAAAAGAAATATTCCCACAAAAGCATTGCGATAGTGTCCCGTAATCACGATTCCAGCTAGAAACGCCAGGTGAATTAATGTCACCTGCCAAGGAATGGATTTTTGACCACCGGACATGCGATTTTCAACTTCCCTCAAAGTGATGCAGTTTTTCTTAAAATCATTTTTGAATAACAACACCAACCCCAAGGCGTTAATGATCACCGCCACGGCCGCCTTCCATCCAAGATGAGTAAAAACAAAATTAAAATCCCAACCCCACTTCGACGCGACCATCAAAATTGGCGGCGCCGCAAAGGGTGTTAATGCTCCCCCAATGGAAACATTCACAAAAAGCACGGCTATCAATGCGTAAATCAATTTATTGGATTCTTTCTGCAACATCGCATTTAGCATGAACGCTGTAACCGTCATTGCCGCAGGCTCTGTGATGAAACTTCCGGCCAAGGGTCCCAAAATCATTACCACGGCCATGTCCGTCGTCACAGCTGGAGTCTTCAGGATTTTCTGAATCCAAGTGCTGAGTTCCAAAATCCCTTGTCTTGCCACTGTCAAAATGGGACGCGTGGAGCACACAACCATAATCGCAAAAATAAAGAAGGGTTCGGTGAAGTCCAAAGAGTTTTGATAAGTGATGGCTGACGTCCACCCTTCCATACTTATATAAACTACCATGAACAAGCTGGCCCAGATTGCAAAGACCGCCTCGATCTCGCCTAACAGATGTAAAACTCCACTGGTCATGGAATCCTTCGGAAACTTGTGGGACCAGTGCAGAATTTTACCCACCATAAAAGTGTGAATTACTGCAACTGCGAAAAAGATCGTGCCGATAAGCTCTAATGTAGTAAATGCCATGAGTAGATCCTACTCAGAAAAAACAACAGAGTCTAAAAAAAGCGGATTTAATTTGTCGATTTCACCATTAATGGCAAAGGCCCGCATTGTCAGAGATAAAACGTTTTTGCTGCTGAAGTTCCGCCACCGAATAGCGGAACTGGGAAAGCTGGCAATTATTCTGTTGAATTAGATTTTCCACCACTTGTTTTTCCGGTGGTGTCAGTCCCAGATCCCAAATCAGTTTCACTTTCAACCATTGCTGCAAATACTGACAGGCATAGGCACGATTCGGAGGCATGTAGCGTTCCGGCGTGTTATCACTTTTTCTCATGTTCTCGGGCCCGTCCGTCGATAGTAATTGAAAGTCGTTACCCATGAAGTTGGCGTAAAGACAGCGCTTGGAAAAATTCCACTTGTGGGCACCACTGACATAGGCGTTCTTCAGAGGCACGAAGTGATCAATTTGAATTTCTGAAGCTTCCGTGACCGTTCGGCCGGTATATGGCTCAGCCCATTCCCCACGGATCACCGAACACCCATTGGAATTCATCGTCACTGGAACTTTCGAATCACGCTCTAAAACCAATCCGCGGGTGTTAAAACAGGAGTTGTCATGGCTTGGATATATCCAACCACCAAAGTGACTTTTACGGTTGTACGGTTGAGCCACATTTCCGTAGTCTTCATTGTGGTGATCAAAACTCAGCAACGAAATTACTGCTGCTTTGATCTCTCCGGGAATTACCGAGGCCTCAAATATTTCCTGAACTGCATTTATGGGATCTAAATTATAAGATTGAGAATGGTCAGAGGATGATTGCGCCGAAACTGTATAGTACTCGTCAAATCGTGGGTTGTTCCCACTGGCATCTTCGAGAACAGTGACCTTCGCTTGCACACTTAACGCACAGATCGATACGAGAGCCCCAACAAGCAGCTTCCTATTCATCTAACGTCCCCCTCGACAAAACATCCCTGTCTTGAATAATTTCGCAGATACAGATATTAAAGAAGGACCAAAGACCTAATGCAAGAATATTAGTGTCAGGATTGGGTCAGACCCTTCAGCCAAGAAAAGAAATTATGTTACGAGCGGGGCGCTTTCGCCATCGTCTGTTGGACGAAACATTTATGCAGAACAACACAGCGCAGGCCGCTCGGTCGCTGGCGCCATTTCTTGATTTGTGGCGTAGCAAATCCATCGACGATATGGAGATGGCTTGCGCCTATCTTTTAGTTTTTTGCTTTCTGCGCCGTCCCCTGGATTTTCTAGGTGGTCAACACAACCTTCCTCTTCCAAAAAGCTCGATTCAAGGTGTCAGTGGAAGCACCGTTATTTCTGAATTTCGAAAAACACTGCCCGAATCTTTAGCATCTGCCAAAAGTTTAAATGCCTTGGATATACCCGCGTGCTTCGTTTCCACATTTTGCTCGCGCAGCTGGCGTTCCATTCCATTTTCAGTGCAAAGATCCGTGATGTCCTGGAAGTCAGGTCTTTATCATTTGAATCTGACCACGCGAATTCCATCAGCCTTCGATGTCCTGGAAATGCAGTCACGCGGAGAACGCTGTGTGAGCATGCTGATCACTTCCAGCGAACTGGAAACTTTTGTCGAAGAGGGTCGCGATGTCCTGGGATTCATAGTTCATGATTTGATTCATGCGGATCATTTTTTTCACGACCCGCTTCGCGCCGCTGCTCAGGTGCATTTCTGCAAAAACCTGCTGAAAGTTTTAAAAATAGAGCAAATCAATTCGATGCTTGTCGAGGACGTGGGCTTCCAAAAAGAGTTCCATTATTTAATGTCAGATATGAACTCCGTTCCCCTGCACTTATTAAAAACCCTGAAGGCCATACTGCTGGGATACTACAAGCGCAAAGTCTGCACTGATTTAAAGCAAAATTTGCCTGCGGCATTGGAAAACGAGTTCAATCGCTGTTTTCACGGTGTTTTAAAATGCTGGAATTTCAATTCCGAAGAATGGGCTGCAGCCATGCGGCTGAACACCGCCGAATATCAACATCCAGCGGACAGCGTCCTGTTAGATCATGCTTTAAGTAAAAATCATTCGCTTAGTGAAAACTATTTGGTATTCTCGTAGTCATGAAACTTCAGGAATTTTTGGATAAGGCCGAGTCACTTCGACGCTACAAAGCGGGTCAGACTATTTTTGAAGCTGGTGGCGAACCTTTGGGCCTTTACAAAATCAATACAGGTCTTATCAAATTGGATTCCACCTCTTCCAACGGTTCCGCGCACACGCTGCGACTGATTGGCCCAGGTGGCCTGGTGGGATATCGCGCCCTGTTTGCAGGAGAAAACTATTATGCTTCTGCCATTGCGGTGGAAGACACGGTTTTATCATTTATTCCAAAGAACGACATTCTCTCCTTTTTCCGGGAACACCCTGAGGCAGCGATGCAGTTTTTGGAATTCCTTTCCCGGGATCTTCGTTTGGCAGAATCCAAGTGGACCGGGCAAATGGATAAAGATGCGGCGGCTCGCGTGGCCGATGCAATTTTGTTTTTACAAGATAACTTTCCCCAACAGAACTGGACACGCAAAGAAATCGCTCAATGGGCCGGCACCACACCGGAAACAGTGATTCGCACACTCGCCAACTTTGAAAAAGAAGGCATCGTGAATCAGTCATCGGGCCGTTCCATTCAAATCACAAACCGACAATTGCTTCTGGCAAAATCAGAAGAAGAATAGACTCCTCATTAACCGCAAGTAACATATTAGCCCAAAGTTGCAGGGTCCAGATGTCTACTGTCAGCAATTCTTTGTCTGATTGCGCTTTTCCTTGAAGACCTTAAAACAGGAGGATTAGCCTTAGTACAGGTTCCAAAATTCCATTTATATATGAGGAGGAAGTATGTCGTCTCTTTGTACCAAGGTGATTCTATCATCTGCCTTTATTATCGGTTTTATTGGCTGTGCCAGCGCTCCCCCTAACGTGACATCTCTGCCTGCCACCGCCAATCCGGCTGTTGAGATCGCTCAGACGGACGAAATGCTCAAAGAGGCACGCGCAAAACAGATGGATGCGCTTTCTCCTGACAACTTCAACAATGCTGAAAAAACTTTGGCAAAAGCCAAGGAATACATGGAGGAGAAAAAAAGCGCGGATAAAATTCTGGAACAAGTTTCCTACTCTCGTGGCTGGTTGAAGCAAGGTGAGTTGAAATCTGAAATTTCCCGTAAGTCGATGGGACCTATCGTTGACGCCCGCACCGGTGCCCTTCGCGCCAATGCTCCTGAGCTTTATCCAAAAGAATGGAGCAAGCTGGAAAAGAAACTTGAAAACGTTACCTCTGACGTTGAAAAAGGGAGCCTGAAAGCAGTCGATAAAAAAGGCACTGACTTGGTTGCTTCCTACCGTCAAATCGAGCGGGACTCTGTTGAAAAGCAGTATCTTGGTAAAGCAAAAGCCACCATTGAAGCGGCTGAAAAAGACAAAGCTTCCGAGAAAGCTCCTGTCACATTGGGTTTAGCACAGGCTAAATACAATCAAACCGCAAAACTAATTGCTCAGGATCCGCGCAATACTGCGGCCATTGCAGGAGTTGCGGAAGATGCCACTCGTGAGTCCGATCACCTGGCTGAAGTCATGAATAAGGTGAATGCGGGCAATACGGAAACTTTGGTTCTGCAAAATGAAAAACAACAGCGCCAAATTTCAAGCCTGCGCACTGAAACCAAAGCTCAGTCACGCGAACTTTCAGCAGCTGAAAAACAATTGCAATCCGCAAAAGCTGCTGAAGCAGAGCTGGCTCGCCAAAAAGCTGCAGCTGACATTGCCACAAAACTGCGCCAGGACCTTCGCTCCAAAGATGCTGAAGTGTTCACGCAGGATGGTAAAGTCACAGTCCGCCTAAAAGGTTTGAATTTTGCATCAGGCAGCGCAAATTTGAACTCTTCGAATAAAGCTTTACTAAGCAAAGTGGAAAATGCTTTGGATGACATCCCGACTTCAAAAATTGAAGTCCAAGGTCACACGGATTCAACGGGGGCCGCTGATGTAAACATGCGTATCTCTGAAAAACGTGCGGAGGCAGTTCAAAAACAACTGGTTGCAAACGGTGCACCAGCCGCTGAAGTTGATGCTGTAGGATTGGGATCTGAACATCCGATTAGCAACAACAATACAGCATCTGGTCGTGCGCAAAACCGTCGCATCGATTTGGTTATTGAACCTAAAATTCAGGAGTAAATCCTATGGCGACACCGGGAAATGCATGGCAGGACTTAAAAAGGGAGCTCATGGAAAAATGGCATGAGCTTACCGAGAATGATTTGGACAGCACTCGGGGTAATTCAAATAGAATCGTGAATCTTTTGGAGAAAAAGGTCGGTATGCGCATTGAAGAAGCCAGCGAAAAATTCGCTGAAATCGCATCGCACTATCACCTTTATGATGAACCGGAGGAGACTGGCTCTGCTCCGGACGAGTCCAAGGAAGAAAGAGTTTTTGAATTAAAGCCCAAGAATCCAGACAATCCGCCTGATATCATTCCCAAGCCTTAAATTCCTAAAGGGTCCCGTCCTGAAGATGGGACCCCAGGGAGCGGTTCACCGTCACAAAGGAACATGGAATGGAATTCAACACCTGCATTTGCCCCTGCGTTTTCTTAATAAGCTGAAGCATATCATTTTTCTTTTCCTGTTTTTTCACGAAAACCATTAAACCGTCTTCCTTAAGCTGGGCAAACAGCTTTTGCGGCATCTCAAAAGAACCCGCAGTGAAAATGACCCGGTCAAAAGGGGCTTCCGGCTCATAACCTTCAAATCCATCTCCGGTGAATACTTTGGCATTCGTAATTCGCATTTGATCCAAAATTCCCCGGGCGCGATCCGCCACCGCTGGAATGATTTCGGAACTGATGACTTTGCCTTCGGGCCCCACAATATAAGAAATTAAGGCGGTATTCCAACCTGAACCAGCACCCAATTCGAAAACTTTATGTCCAGGAGCCAGTTGCATCATATCCAGAATTCGCATCACGAAACTGGGTTGAGAAATAGTAGAAACAAAATTTCCGTTTTTATACAGAAGCAAGGGGGTATCTTCATACGCCTCTTGCAGGGTGTATTCTGGAACGAAAAGATGGCGTGGGTACCGATAGTATGCCTCGACAACTTGTTCTGACAGCGGCAGAGATCTCTTAAGAAGCAAATCTTGAAATTGTTCCATCTCTAAATCCTTATTTCCCTTGCGCGACCTTTTGGGCAAGTGCACTCTTTACTTTATGACACTCACACAACTTGAATACATCTTAGCGGTCGGCGACACCGGGAGTTTTAGCCAAGCGGCTATTCAGTGTCACGTTACACAACCTACACTTAGCATGCAGATTCAAAAGCTCGAGGACGGTCTCAACGTCATTTTGTTTGACCGCACCAAACAGCCAGTTCGCCCCACTCAAGTTGGCGAACTGGTTTTACAGCAAGCCCGCATCGTCATTCAACACTCCCAGCACATCAGAGAAATCGTTGATGAAAACAAAGGCGCGATAAGCGGAACTTTGCGCATCGGCATCATTCCCACTTTGGCACCGTACCTTTTGCCATTATTCCTAAACAAATTCATGACTAAGTATTCTCAAGTTCATCTGGTGATCGATGAACTTGAAACTCAAGCTTTGGTTGAAAAAATTCGCAATAACTCTTTGGATTTAGGAATTGCGGTCACACCAATTGATGACATTAACATCGCTTCGAAAGTTCTATTTTATGAACCATTCGTCGCCTATTTTTCTCCGCAGCATTCTTTGTTACAAAAAAAACATATAGACGAAACGGATCTGTCATTAAGTGAAATGCTTTTACTGAGTGAAGGACATTGTTTTAGGGAGCAAAGCCTTGGGTTGTGCAAGAACAGAAAAAATGTGAGCCTTTCGGCAAACTTTTCTTTTGAGGGCGGCAGTTTGGAAACACTTAAAAAGTTGGTGGACCAAGGTGATGGGTTCACTTTACTTCCCCTTTTAGCTACCGAGGAAGTGAAGGATAAAAAGCGTTTAAAACCCTTCTCCCTTCCCGTTCCCACACGGGAAGTCAGCTTACTGCATGGCCCCCACTTTCAACGGAAAGCCCTGCTGAAGGCCTTCAGCGAAGCCGTTATCGATTCTTTGCCGACAGATATGCCACTACATAAAAGCAAACAACAGGTAAAGATCGATAATCCTTTAGGCCATCGCAAGTAGTGCCTCTTAACAGATAGCTTTTGCCTATATCTTGCATAATAAAAGAAGATTTTTCATTTGGCTTATAGAGGCCTATCCTAAGAACGTCATAAGGATTTGCTCTAGGAGGAAACCATGAAATATGCAGGACAAAAAGAAACATCAAACGGTACCATCCACACTTTCAATAAAGCCTCTGCGAAAGGCACTCATAAAGATACCGAAAAAAGTGTGCAAACAGGAACCGTGGGAGAATTAAAAAGAACCCTGGCTGACGAATATTTTTTGCAATTAAAAACCCAGAACTTTCATTGGAATGTTGAAGGACCTTTGTTCTTTTCACTCCATAAACTTTTTGAGAAACAATATGAACAAATTGCCGAGTACGTGGATCGCTCTGCAGAGATTTTGCGAGCGCTAAAGTCCCCTGCTCCAGGCAGTTTCCAAGCATTTAAAAAATTATCGGATGTGGAAGAGTGTACTGACGAAAAGTTAAGCGCCAGTAAAATGATCGATATATTGACAGCCGATCACACCACACTTGCAGAGCTCTACAAAAGCCGCCTTGAAACAGCGGAACAAGAAGAGGAAACCAGTGCTGTGACTCTGTATGAAGACCTGATCAGCTTCCACGAAAAAGCAGCCTGGATGATTCGCAGTCATCACTCCTAGTGGCGCTGCTTTTTAAAATGCAAAAGGCACCCAAAGGGTGCCTTTTGTTTTTGAATTCCGTTTAATTCGCAATTTCTTTAAACTACCAGCTCAATAATAGCGCGAAACCCATGATTTCCCGCCATCGCCCCAAGAATGTTTCTTAAAGAGGAAATATTCTTACCTTGCGCTCCGATCAACTTTCCTCGGTACTCTTGGGGAAGGTCGACTTTATAGATCGTCGTTTTCTCTCCACAGGAGAAAGTGACAGCTACGTCTTCCTTACAGGAAGTCATCTCTTTCACTACCGTTGCCATAATTGATCCGATTCTCTGACGTGCCTCATTCAATTGTTGCTCAACTGTCACAAAAACTCCCTTAAGTCCAAACACAAAAGAATTGTTACTGCAAAACTGTTTCTTCGCAACAGCTGTTAACTTTTCTAGCCCTGCGTTCCCACAAAAAAACACGAGATAGTTTCACTGATACACAAAATTTTGACTAGTTACAGTCTACCCCAAAAAACCAAAACTTCAATTCAACAAAAAACGCGAGTTCGTCTTTTCTTTTTCCCGAATCTTGTCTTGAATCGAGACTCCAACACAAACAGGAGGATATAAATTATGAAAAGAATTACTCAATTAGCTATTGTTGCGGCTTTCGCTGTTCCATCAATTACGCTCGCCACCACACAAGAAGAACTTACAGTTTCCATGGTTGATACAATTGTGTACGCCAAGGCTGAAATGCCGGACTCTTGCAAACAGGTCAAGTTGACCGAACAACAGCAAACAGATCTAAGAGGCGCTTATCTTGAGTTCAACTCTCAGAAGAAACCGATGCGCGCAGACCTTAAAAAGGCAAAAAAGGAAATGAAGAAGGTGTTCACTGCTTCCACATCCAGCAAGGAAGACGGCATCGCCGCTCAAGCTGACGTTGGATCAAAAATGATGGCATTGGGCAAGTTGATGGGTGACTTCAACCTTAAAGTATTCTTCGACATTCTGACTCCAGAGCAACGCGACCCAGCTATGCGCTGCCTTGAAGATCTAATGTAAAAATTAACTCCATATACCGCGGGAGGAGTCCTATCGAGCCTCCTCCCCTTTTTCTTCTGGCGGTGTCTCTTTCTGAGACCTTTGTCCAGCTCCACACTCTCTCCACAATTCTGCGTGAAAATGAACCTTAATTGCCCGGGTATATTTTGATACCTTAAAGAGAGACTATGGCAGCACAAATATTCCTACTTGAAGACGATCCCATTTTGGGTAAAGCAATTCAGATGCAACTTGAACTGGAGCAGTTCGAAGTTCACTGGGCGCAGACCCTGGCAGCGGGTCGTGAGACATTCAAAACCCAGCCCGGGATTGACCTTTTTTTGTTGGATGTGAATCTTCCCGACGGCAATGGCTATGAATTCTGCGAATGGCTTCGAACCGAAGGTGTTCATTCCCCCATCATTTTCTTAACCGCGCGGACCGACGAAGAGAGTGTGGTTCGGGGGTTCGAACATGGAGCCAACGACTATATTCGCAAGCCCTTTGGGCAAAAAGAAGTTATGGCCCGAATCAAAAATCAACTCAGTGAGCGCAAGCCCACTCTGGATCTATTAAGATTTGCAGGCCTGACCTTGATAAAGAATCAGCAGGTGTTAAAGACAGAAGACGGTCTTGTGACCTTAAACCGTCGTGAATTTGAAATACTCAGAGTCTTCTTTGAAAATCCTGAAACTATCATCTCTCGCGAAAAGTTAATCTCCAGCATGTCTTCCGGTGAAGAGCTGTTCGACAGAACTGTTGATTCCCACATCAGTCACATCCGCTCCAAACTCACCAAAAATGGTATACAGAATGTAAAAATTAACTCCGTCTATGGGCAGGGCTATCGCCTGGAGAAAACCATATGATCACACGGCGTTCTTTGCTTGGCCGAAACTATTTTATTTTCGTGTCGATCATTATTGTTTTTATCTTCATGGCCTTTGGCTCCACGTGGCTGGTGTCGTACCTGGATCGTTCAACACCTGTTCGCTATGTCAGACCGCCGAATTATCTGGTGCGAAATCTTTATGAGCAGTTGGACAGTGATCCTATAGTTGCATTTCAAAAGCTTCAGGCCAGTAACAATCCTGATAACTTTCTGCGATTTGAACTAATTGATAAATCCGGCAAAAGCCTTATCAACGGTGATCCGGTATTGCCGCGTGCATTAAATGAAGCAGAAACCAGCTCCTTGGAGCTGGATAAATCTGTGCGCTTTGGTGAAATGGATTTCGGCCCACCAAGACTGGAAGTATCAAAAACAAAGTTCCCGGGTGTCTTTTTCGTTCACCGCTTTATGCCGCCCCCTGGGTTTGGCATGCCTCATCCGCCACCGCCACCGTCTGAAATGGGCGGTCCTCCACCGCCTCCTCGCGGTGGTCCCGGTGGACCTGGCGGTCCCCCACCTATGATGTCTCGAAGAAATCCTTTGTTTATTACTTTCGGATTTTTGATTGTCTTTACGCTGGTGTCTGTCGCGGTGGCTTTAATCTACCAGTTTTCCCGTTACCGTGACCGTGCGAATGAGGCGTTCCAAGTATTGAACGAACTTCGTCATGGAAATTTGGCGGCACGTCTGCCGACAAAAAAAGTGGAAGAACTGGCTCCCTTAGTGCAAGCCTTCAACCAAATGGCTGGCGACGTTGAAAGCATGGTGGAAAGTCTGCGCAAAGCAGACCAAGCCCGCCGTCAACTTTTACAGGATCTTGCTCACGATCTGCGCACTCCACTGGCGTCCCTGCAAAGCTTTCTGGAAACCCTGCAAGTCGGAGAGACCCGTCTATCCCCTGATAAGCGTCAGGAAATTGTCTCCCTTTGTTTTTCCGAGGTGGAATACTTCGGCAAACTTGTCGAGGATCTTTTGTTCTTGGCCCAGATCACAGAACCAAAGTATTCCGCCGGCACAGAGGAAATCAATCTATTGGAACGAGTTCAGGATCAGGTCACGGTCTTTAAGAATCGCTACCCGAATCTGAAGTTCAAAGTAGACTCCACCATCGAGGCCTCCAACAGCCAAATCATGGGCTCCTCTAAACTCGTGGATCGCCTGCTTCGAAATGCTTTTGAAAATTCATCCTCTTTTGCGAAAGGTGAAGTTCAGATTAGCATCACGAACAGTCTTGAAAAGCTGAATTTGGCGATCACTGATGACGGCCCCGGTTTTTCTGAATCCGCACTTCGCGAATTCGGACATAAAAAAGCCAGTCGCATTCTTTCAGATGGTTCGTCAGGCAAACGAATCTCAGTGGGAATCGGTTCGGTCATTATGCGAGAGATTATTCAACTTCACGGTGGAGAACTGAAAGCTGAAAACGTTGTCGCTCTATCCAACAACAACGCTCTTGGTGGTCGTGTCTCATTTTGGTTTCCAAAGCTCTAATCCATAGTCTTTAAACACTTGCCCGCTACCTTAATGATATAACAAGGCGGGCATTATGCTTTTCAGGTCACTCATTGCGACGATACTACTTACGGCACTTCCCTCGTGGGCTCAAATGATGGGCGCTTCCATGATGGGAACCGGCTACTGGGGAGCTAACCAAGGCTGCTCATATCCGCAAGCCCCTACTCAGGCGATGAATACAGAGTCCGACGAAATTCAGGAACTAAAAACTGAAATTGCCGAGGTAAAACAGGAAATTTCTGAAAAGAAAAGTGAAAAGAAAAAGTTCGATCGCGAAGCATCCCGCGCCAAATCAGATATTAAGAATAATATCTCAGAGGAATACGCAGATTTTCTGCTGGCTCACATGGACAGCTCCCGCCGCTGTTCAGAATATGACAACTTCAATCAAGCCGATGATGGCAGTAGTGTTGTAACCGCTGATATTGATGAACCTGATTCTGACTTTCCTGAACCACCTGAAGGTGGGCAACCTCCGGCAGATTTTAAACCTCCCCAAGGTTCAAAACGCCCGCCTATGTCCCGAAAAAAACCTGCCGCATACGGTGCCAACGCAGACATGACTGAAATCCAGGGCTTTTCCCTGCAGGAATGGCAGAACTATTGCGATGCCCGTACTCCGGGTGCGGTATTCAGCGCTGTCTGCGACAACGCGAACTTCAGATCAAATGGCTCGCGCACCAACTCTTCGACCTGCAGAAATGCTATTAGCACCTATCGCACCAACTCCCAGAAGTCCGCGCAGCTTCAAACCGACATCGAAAGTCTTACGCGAAAAATTGAGAGCCTGCAGGACGACATCAAAGACGTCAGAGAAACGGAAGGAACGGTTTGTATAAGTTGTATGGCTAAGAACAATAGCTACAGCTATCAACAGCCGCAATCGGACACTCTGGGACTGGTCACCAATGTGGTGATGGGTGCTGCGTCTATGTATGGAAGCTACAAAACCAACGAAATGATCACGGATCGCAACGCCAGCCTGGGTTATCCGACTCAATCTAGTTACGGTTATCCATTCATGGCGCAGGGAATGTATGGTGCTTTGAGCGGCGGAACAGCACAGGCTGGTTTCGGTTGCGGGAACTCGATGTCGGGATTTAACAACATGGGAGGAATGAACTCCATGTACGGTATGATGGGATCGTCGCCGATGATGGGAATGAGTGGCGGCATTTACACTAACATGGGATCGCCTTATGGGATGTATGGTGGAAGTTCAATGACCGGACTGAATCCATCGCTGATGTATGGAATGAATGGCATGGGCAATGCTTATGGCATGGGTAATATGTATGGCATGAACAACTCCTATGGAATGGGCAACATGTATGGGATGTCCAATCCGTATGGCATGAGCAACATGTATGGCACTTCGAACCCATATGGCATGAACAGCATGTATGGAATGAGCAACCCATATGGAATGAACACAATGTATGGAGCCAACTCTCAATACTCCATGATGGGAATGCAGCAACAGATGTCATTGTTGAACTATCAAATGAATATGCTGCAAAACTACAACGGGGCTTATACCGGTACGGGTCTTTATAATACCGGCACTACAAGTTACATTTCACCGACGGGCCTGACTTCGGCGACAACAACAATGCCCGGCGGAGTCATACTGGGTACATCGACTACATATACTTCACCTTACACCAACACTTACAACAGCAGCGTCACGATCCCAGGCATGGTCCCCGCCCCGACCGATACGACGATATATAGCAATGGAACCACGCTGGGAGTTGGCACTGGTCGATAAAGACGAGGGGAATAGTTCTTCCCCTTTCTCCAAAAAAAATTCCGCTACGGGTGTGAGTTCTTAAACCATTTTCTCAAATGAAGCAGAATTAGAACTATTCAGCCTGCGCAATTGACAACCCAATGACTACGCACGATGTTGACTTTATACTTGTAATAAAATTTCACTTGTTGAGTTTTTTTAAGTTCATAAATCAATTCGATTCAACGAAACTATCTTTCATGCGCCCGATGGCTTACCCCTTGATCATTCTCGGTGTCGAGGCGTTTAAAGCGTAACAAGCACTGTTCTTGCCTACTTTTCTATTGCAAGTAATCCCGCGAAAAACCTCGAAATTCTATTTGAAAAAGCCGTGTTATGTTACCTCAAATTCCGCTACGGAGGTAAAAATGAACAACTCAAAATTGAATATTGGCCACTTGTCGAATACAGATTTGCTTACTCGCTTTGGGAAGCTGGTTCAAACTGAACGCAAGATTACACACTTGGTTTTGGAGTGTATCGCTGAGATCGATGCACGTAAACTCTATTTGGATAAAGCTTACTCCAGTCTTTACGAGTTTCTAGTTCAAGAGTTCGGCTATAGTTCCTCCGCAGCTCTAAGAAGAATTGAATCTGCGAGACTTTTGCGTGAAGTTCCTGAACTGGCGGAAAAGATTGAAAGTGGTGCCATAAATCTGTCGCAACTATCCAAAGTGCAGCAGGCCGTTAGAGCTGTACAGAAAATTGAAGATCGTAAAATTGATCTGGAAGAGAAAAAAGAACTTCTAAACCGTATCGAACATACGACCCAGCAACAAACTGAAGTTATTCTGTGTCAGGCTTTATCTTTGCCGGTGCTTGAGGAGAATAAGGAAAGAATTCACCGGGATGAGTCGGTCACCTTGACGATCACACTAAGTAAAGAACAAATGGCTATCCTGAAGCAGGCTCAAGATCTGATCGCTCATGCTTTGCCAAAACAGAATTGGGCTGATGCAATTACCTATTTGGCAAAAAAGGAAATCCAACGCCGAACTAAATTGAAAGAATCAAGAATACCAACACCCGTAGCGGGTGCTGCGCCTAAAGCAAATACCAATAACATTCCAACCAACACTCAATTCTTAGGGGACGCCGATCGAAAAACACTGCGCACATCAGTGAAAAAGACTCTACTGAATCAACATCGATGTTGCCAATTCAAAGATCGTGATAGCGGCAAGATCTGCGGCAGCACGCGTTTCCTGCAAGTGGATCACAGACAGGCAGTTTGGGCTGGAGGTACAAATGATATTCAAAACTTGCAAATCCTTTGTGCGCAACACAACCAGCACAAATACAGACAGGAAAGCTTTATCGTTTAAAGTTTGCTAAGTAGTTCAGTATTTAAGCTGATTGAAAAATACTGAACAGAAAATACACCCGTTACGGAGGTATTCCTTTTGGGCTTTTGATTCAGATTAAAAAACAAAACCCACAACTATTTTGAAGTTGTGGGTCGTAGTACGGGTTGTTGCTCGTATAATTTAAGCTTCAGAGACTAGAATGATTGAGTACGGGAAACGCCACAGCGGTTGAAGGCTTGTACTGTGAAGGTCTGTGAAGTCCAGTTGCTTGGCCATGAAGAACCTGCCAGACAGTTATAAGCGACGCCGCCAATACTGCATGACATATTTCCTACACCTGCGCCGTTATCAAAGATATACAACGCCGTTGATGAAGGTGCTGCTTTATTCAATGAATACGTTGGAGCTGAGTTTTGTTTCAATGCACAAACTTCAGATACGTAATCGGATTGATAAGGATTGCTGACCGAAGGACGCAAGCTGATCTTTATGCCATTTCCGTCCAGGTATGTTTTCGTATTTGGGTTATATAAATAAATACGCAGGTCTCTTTGAGTGCTCAAATCAGATTTTACTTGAAGTGACACATAGAAGTAATTTCCACTTTGCGTGATGGTACCAATATATGCTGCTGTCACGGATGTATCGTAAATCACCCAGTAATAGCTGCTAAGGTCGCTTAGATTTGCAGGCTTAGAAATCTTAAGTGAGATATTTTGTCCCGCAGTCAAAACCACAGGGCTGCCATTTGATGGATAGTAAATATCCCCTTGAAGGCCGTCAGATGCCACGGTGTTGCTGGATCCATCTTCCGCTGCTCCCGGCGCACAGTTTTGAAAACTGACTGCAACTGCAGCCAAAGCCACCACTGTACCACCTGCTACCAGAATTTTTTTAAACGACTTCATATGTTCAATCCCCTGTACTGCACTAACGTCATCGGCTAATTTTGGGAATTTCCTAAATAAAAAAGGTTATTTCTTGCAAATTCCATCAGCACTCGCTGTCTCGAATTGAGACCTGTTAGCCGCGCAAATCAAAAAAACTTTCCATCTCCACGGTCCTTCAACATTCCCCCTCTAGCATTAAACCATGGGGCCCAAGTTGAGGGACTTGGATTAAGCCCCCTGCTTTACAAACTCAAAAAGGAGATACCCATGAAAGTTTCCAAAAAGTTTCTACTAACAGCTGTTTCCATCGTTTCCTTGCATACAGCCTCTGTGGCCCTGGCGGAACAGTCCGAAAGACACCGCGGCCCAAGTCCTGAACAGCGCGAAGCCTTTAGGGAGTGCTCTGAATCAGCTGGTATGGAGCGCCCTGAACCGGGTCAAAGACCCACAGCTCCTACTGAAGAGCAAAGAACAGTGATGGATGCCTGTTTGAAAGAAAAAGGATTCGAACCACCATCACACTTCGGTCGCCCTGGTGGTGGTGAAAGACCTCCACGGGAAGCAGCGGGAGTTCAATAATTAATTTTGTTAATTCGAAGCTATAGAATCAAAGATCCAGTTTAAACGACTGGATCTTTTTTTTATCCACATCCGCTACGGGTGTGCCAGTGCACAAGGAATATTTTCTATTTTGCGCCTGTAAAACGAAGTCCCCAGGAAGTAATCGTTGCAGCGGATCCCCCACTTACAACCTTCAGCGTCCAAAGGCCCGTGGATCTTTCTTGATAAAAGGCATTCGTCAGGAATATTTCATTGGAATAGTTATCCAACTCTCTTAGCGAGTTGTGCATATTGACCACAATACTGCGCATGCCAGAGGGAGATGTCAGTTCAATCGCCAAATCAGAGATATCAGTGCTTGTAACTTCCAGTCTTATTTGAACTGATTCAATTTTTACGTCTTGGTTGCTACTTGCCGCAATCGTGACTGAAGAGGTCTCTCCTACTGCACTGCTTGCAGGGACAGCCAAATTCAAACCAGTAAAATTCGCCCAGGCGCTTTCAAAATAGGTTCCCAGCGGGTATGTATAGTTCTTGGCCATTGCAACGGCAGCGTCGACATTTACTTTTCCAAATCCATACCAGTTATGAAACTTGAAGCCCGCACTATTGGTCTTCCATGGGAGTTCCCAAGAATATCCCGTGGGAATAGTCACGTAAGTTGCTCTAGGATGGGCAATTGATCCCGTAGTGACGTAATCCATCGGATCCGCGGTCTTCGCCAGTATGTATTTAACATCCCGCCAAGTCAGATTTGGATTCGTCTCTAACATCAAAGCTGCTACACCAGAAACCGTCGGTGCCGCTGAAGAAGTACCATTGAAGGTCGCTGTGTAGTTGCAATTTGTATTCGGGGAAGACCCATTTTCAAACGGAACCGTGTTAGAAGCTCCCGTATAAGAGAATCCATTCCCACACCCTGTTCGGTCCGTTGTAACCATAGCAGGATTGGTATAACCAAACTCACCGCCAAAACCGGAAATCCACAAATTGGCTCCTGGTGATGAATAACTAGCAGCAATCCCCTTGGCATTCAAAGCGCCAACTATAATCTGATATGGATTAGTATTATCACCGTCAAAGTTTGCATTACCGATGCATGTGCTAGCATTATCCAAACCGTCGTAGGCTGTATCATTACATTCAGAATAAAAGGAATTTCCAGCAGCTTTCACCAAGATTGCACCCTTGTTGCTACGGTAATTGGTCACAGCATAATGCAACTGAGATTCATAGGCCGTCACGATCACAGGCTTTTTATTCTGCTCAACGCCCCAGCTCATATTTAGAATGTCAAAATCAGTTCCGGTCGCCTGATCGACCAGCATCGCATCAGACTCAGTAACTCTGCAGCTTAATAGATTGGCGATGGCCAGCTGTGCTTTAGGTGCCACACCACGCGAACCCACACCATTCCCACCGGCTGCTGCAATCAGACCCGCTACAGCTGTGCCGTGATCATCATATGCTGCCAGTGCTGGATTCGCATTGGGACAATTACTCGGCGGAGCATTTGCTGCAACCCACACGCTAGCATTCGGAGTCGGCGTGGCACTCAAGGAATAATCCCGAGACCGCAAAGCCACCGTTTGAAAATTAGATTTCAAATCTTCATGGGTATTTTCCAAACCGTCATCGGAAACACGGACCTTGATACCATTGCCAAGAATCCCCGCGGACCAAGTGGCACGCAGATTTAAATCCACACCACTAGTCCCGCCATTTCGCGAAACACCCGACTGACCGCAGTTAGCCAGATGCCAGGCATAGGAAAACAAAGGATCCCCGCCATCATTGAAACAAGTGTCAGCAAGTTCAAATCCACTGCCATTACAGTTCACCAGCAGCAGGCTTAAGCTGGCACTGCAAAAAGTAAGCATTAACGCTGATAAGATCTTTTTAGTTCTTAACACGGTTACGACTCACAATTTCCAGTTCCACTCGTTCAACACGCGGATCTTTTTTAAGAACATTCACCAGTTTGCTTAGATTGAAATTTTGCAGTGACGAAGTCACAAACACAGTGCGCAGATGATCAAAGCGATTCAGCAAAGCCAAACCGTATTCTTTTTGAATTTTCTCTAAAAGGGCGAAGTTCTTTAAAACCAAAATTACCCGGCCAGGAACAACCCCCACCGTGCCTTGGTTTTCATCAAATACGACTATAGGATTTTTAAGTGAAAAGTTACGGTCGTCTCCAAGGCCTTTTGTATCTTTCACGATCACGTAACCAGCACTTCGCCCCACCACTTCACCATCGCCATCATAATCCACGGCTGGTACAGCGCTGACCCCCGACCAAACCTTCCACGCAGTTTCCCTGAATAACAAACTATTGCGCAGTTCAGAAGCCTGGGGACGCACGAACTCTGCTTTCGCCTGTCTGTGCGCCATTGCCTCTGGATCAATTTCTCGCCCTTGCATTTGCTGAACTGGAGAACTCTCCGGCGATGATGCCGCAACTACTTTTGGTGCTGCAACCGGTGCTGCAGCTTTCTCTGCTGAATTTGCATTCACATTCGTATTTTGATCAAGGTTGGATAACTTTTCAGTTTGAGCCGTCAGCGACTTAGTCGTGTTGCCAGCCAGGGTCGATACGCCCTCACGCTGACCTTCCCTAAACAGAAAGGCCGCAGCGATTGCGATACCAAGAATAATAAGACCCTTTTTCATAGGGTTCTTATCGGTATAACCAATTGAATACTCGAATTAATTATTCTTTTTCATGACCCCGACCAGCTGACTGACCCGAGTCATTAAGTTACCTAAATTACGTTTCTCATCGCTTGAAAACTGGGACCACAGTTGACTGATATTTTCGTTATAGACCGGCAGGACTTTGTTCATAAGTTCCAGTCCAGCATCTGATAAAACAATGCTATAGGAGCGACTGTCACCAGGCTTCTGGCGAGCCTGTATCCAACCGACCTGTTTCAGGTTCGAGATTATCGCCGAAATCGTGGCGTTGGTAACACCCACGGCTTTGGCAGTCTCTGTGGGCGTCATGCCATCCTGACTATTATAAAGTAGGTTCAGGATAATAAATCGCGTGGTGGTTAATTTGTACTCCTGAAAGAATTCCTCCAGTGCCGTCTCAAAATCAATCGTCAGTTTACTTAGTAGGACATGTAGCTGCATTTCCTCAGTCATATGATTGTCTCCCCGACTGCTTCATACAAATCATACTAGTCCCTAAATGTTGCCTGATTGTGGAATATTGCTCCCTAACAACTGTCTAACATTTTCCGTCTCTTTCTCGCGCTGCCCCGTATTGATACACTCAGATCCATTTAAAGCCGGGAACCAGAGAGCACACGATGGCATGAACCTTGAGTATTACCCAAGTGAGACGTTTTTTTTAAACAAAGAGGGATGATATGAAAACGAAAACAATTCTTACGGTTCTTTTGATGGGAATGACTCTATTTCTGGCAAATTGTTCTAAGAGCAATTCAAGCGGGTCATCAAACACGGCAGCAAACTCCTGCGGTACTGGCTATGCTTATGTGACAAACAAAGGCTGCTTACCAACGGCACAATGTACACAGATGGGTTATGCTTCAAACTTTGGATATGATTATTCAACAAATTCGTGTGTGGCCGGAACTATGGGTGGCTACAATAACTCCACAGGCACTCCGACTTGTAATGGTCAAAGTGGCTATGTCTTGGTAAACGGTACTTGCCTGCCAGAGGCCGGTTGTACTCAATACCGCGGCCAAAACGGCATTCCATTCTATGGTTACAAAATCAACTCTATGAACCAATGGGCATGCTATCCACAAAACTACCAAGGTCAGTGGTATAACTAACTACACGCTGACACGAACAAAGTCAGCGGTTCCCCTCAAACCTAAAACTTTGGCCGACCTCACAGGGTCGGCCGTGTCATTTTAAGCTCCGATCCCGCCGAATCTTATAGACCACCAAATAAGCCACGATCAAAATATTCACGATGGTGATCAGAACCTTCCACCACTCGAACCCTTCAATCAGTTTTTCGATTTCAAATGGCAAGTACACTCCGCCCGAAATTATCGCAAACCACTCGGCCCAAACCCGCTCGTTCCAAAGACCGTAGGCTTCAATAAATCTGAGGGCGGAATAAAACACCGCTAAAAATGCCACCTGCCGAATTTCATGACTATGAGTTTTTAGGGCCGAGAAAATAGATTTATAAAGATGATTGTGTTCGACCCCTAAATAGTGCGCGACCTGAACACCGACAGATTGAATGTCCTGCCCCATCAAACTTAGAAGTCCGATGCTTAACAACAATACTACAATTCCTTTGATCGCCTCTAATGTTGCAATGAACCGAATTCCACCCATACTCATCACGCTGCCTGCTGCCACCGAGTTTGACAAGTACGAAGGATGTTTTGCTTTTGCCGCGTAACAAACTTGTCCGACAATCTGGAATGCCGAACGAAGAAAGAGTGCGCAGTTCCCGGTCACTTTGTATATTTATAACATGGATACAGAAGCACTCGCCGTACTCAATTTCTGGTTTGAAGAAACGAATCCCGAACTGTGGTTTGCAAAAAACCCTGAGTTCGACTTGCAGGTTCGTCAGAAGTTTTTAGGAACTTATAAAAAGGTCGAGCGATGCGAAACCTTTAACTGGCGCTTTCATCCGCGAGGAAGACTTGCCGAGATTCTGGTCCTGGATCAATTCTCGCGCAATATCTTCAGAGACACTCCCCAGGCCTTTAAGAACGACAGCCTGGCTTTGGCATTGGCACAATCTGCGGTCGCCGCCAAGGATGATCAAAAACTAAAACTGAATGAACGGGCCTTTATCTACATGCCCTACATGCATAGCGAATCAGATATTATCCATGAGGAAGCAGTTCGCCTGTTCTCTCAGCAAGGATTGGAACGGTCACTGGAGTTTGAACTGGCGCATAAAATTTTGATTGATCGTTTTGGCAGGTATCCCTACCGCAATGAAATTCTTGGCAGGACTTCCACCCGCCAAGAATTGGATTTTTTGAAAACGCCTGGATCCAGCTTTTAGAATGTCCTTAAGCTGCTTTTCTACCGACGACTTCGACAGCGATATTGTTCACCATCATTTCCAGGTTGTTTGCCTGAGCTGACATTTCTTCAGATGTCGCAGCTGTTTCTTCGGCTGCAGCCGAGAAAGCCTGCGTCTGGCGCTCCAGACTTTCCATGGACTTGTAGATCGACTGAATACCTTCGGTTTGGTCGCGTGTGGTATCTGCAATCTCTCTGTTTAAAATGCTGACTTTTTTGACTGAGCTGACGATCTGGTTCAGCACCTCGTCACTCTTTTTGGCCAAATCCAAAGACACCCGTGTTTGATTGACGTTGCTGGTAACCACAGACTTCACTTCTTTTGCCGCTTCAGCGGATTTCAATGAAAGTGTCCTAACCGCATCTGCCACAACTGCAAATCCTCGTCCTTGTTCGCCGGCGCGAGCCGCTTCTACTGCTGCATTCAGTGCAAGCAAGTTCGTTTGAAAGGCAATGTCGTCAATGATATCCATCGCCGAAGCGATTTCATTTGAGATTTTGGACATTGTATCAATGGAATCCATCAAACGACGGATTTCATCCGCCCCCGTTGCTGCACCTTGCTCGGAACTTAAAGCCAGACTTGCAGCCTGATTAGCTCTTTCTTGATTCGCTCCGACCACTTCACTCAGTGAACGAACGGCACCCAATGTATCTTCGATTTTTGCAGCCGATTCAACGGACCCCTGCGCCACATTTTGCCCTGCACTGGACAGCATGCTGGACGCTTCCTTCACCTGCTTACTGGCATCACTCGTATCCGTCACCGTACGACTTAAGAAGTTCATCAGTTTATTTGAGAACATCGCAAATACGGCAAATGCCAGGACAGAAGCTAGGCCGAAACCAATCATAACCTTCATACGAACAGCCGCGACCATAGTTTCCACGTCATCCACGTAGACACCCGTTCCCACGACCCATTTCCATGGTTTAAATTGTCTGACGAAACTAATTTTAGGCACAGGACTTGGCGACCCCGGCTTCGGCCACATGTAATTGACATAACCCTCAGCGGCTGGTGTTTGCGCCATCAAGGCAAACTCACGAAACAGATGAACACCGTTCGGGTCTTTGATCCCACCAGCGTCTTTTCCGTTCAGTTCGGGCTTAATCGGATGCATCAAAACGTTCGGAGCAAAGTCATTCACCCAAAAATACTCACTGCCAGCATATCGATAGGTGGAGATCGCCGCTAGAGCCAAAGTTTGCGCTTCTTCCTCTGTGATCTTCTTTTCTTCAAATTGCTTGTAGTATCTTTCGATCGTGTTGGACGCCAGGTCCACCGTATTTCGCAACATCACCTTGCGATCTTCATACATATTGTCGCGAACCATTGGCATTAAATAGAAAAGGACAATTGCCCACAACGGCACAAGTGCCGCGACTAATAATGCCAAAGTTTTATAGCGATAACTCCGCCCCTGCCATACACGTACATTCATTTCAGCCTCCAAATGACTTTGAAGGCATCGGGTGTTTCCACCCCAGGCTTAACGCAATTGCCTCAGACATGAGAGTCGTTACATATTACCGGTTCATTTTTGGACAATAGTTTTGTAGTGTTAGTACAAATGAAGGGATCAAATAATGCCACACCTCAGATTTCGCGGACTCAACCAGAATCACGTAGCTAAACTCAGTCAAACACTGCCTACAGAGTTGGCTCCAGCAATGGCAACCGGCGAAGACAACTTTTCTTTTGAATACATCCACGCAGATTTTTTCAACAAAGGTCAAAGTGGCGGAGCATATCCTTTTGTGGAAGTTTTGTGGTTTCAAAGATCACAAGATATCCAAGATCGAAGTGCAAAGATCATTACAGATCATGTAAAGGCACTTTGTCCTCAAGACGACATTGCTGTGATTTTTGTTTCCCTTGAGAAATCGGCCTACTACGAGAACGGAAGTCATTTCTAATCTCTCATGAATCTTTCTTAATTTGATAAACCTTACCGCTCTTCAATAAAGTCTGGTCCTTAAAACTTAGGTAATAAAGGTCGGCTTATGAGCGTTAAAATTCCTCTAACGCCCATTCCTGTTTTGAATTTTGTCTCCGGCAAATTCAAAGCGGGGACGGGAAACAAAACTTCCATACATTCCCCTCACAATGGTGCTTTGATTGGTGAAATTCACCAGTCCACTCCAGCAGACATTGAAAATGCCGTTCATGCGGCCACTATCGCACAGAAAGAATGGGCCGCAACTCCGATAAAAGAACGCACGAAAGTTCTATTTCAGCTGCGGCAAATTCTTTTGCGGGACCTCGATGAAATTGCTCATTTGAAAAGTTCTGAATCCGGAAAGACATTTCAGGAAGGCAAAGCCGGCTTACTAAAGGGCATCGAAGTTCTTGAGTTTGCGACTTCACTTCAAAACCTGGACACCGGTGGAAAACTTGAAGTTTCCCGTGGAGTCAGTTGTGAATACCGCCGTTCTCCGTTGGGAGTCGTCGCAAGCATCACTCCTTTTAATTTTCCTGCGATGGTGCCCTTTTGGACGATCCCGACGGCTTTGGCCCTGGGCAACGCCTACATTTGGAAACCATCTGAAAAAACCCCACTGACTTCCATGAAAATCGCGGCAGCTTTGCAAGAGGCCGGTCTTCCTGATGGCGTGTTTCAAGTCCTTCAGGGCGAAGCCTCGGTTGCTCAGGCGCTGCTTGATCACAAAGAAATCAAAGCCCTCTCCTTTGTTGGCTCAACTCCGGTTGCCCGTGCCGTTTACGAGCGCGGCACCCAAGCCGGCAAACGAGTTCTGGCTCTTGGTGGCGCAAAAAATCACATTGTACTTTTACCAGATGCAAATCCTGATATCGCCGGCACTGGAATTAGTGATTCATTCACGGGATGTGCTGGACAGCGCTGCATGGCTGCAGCAGTTCTTTTGGCCGTGGGAAATGTCGAACTTCACATTCGAAAAATCATTGCCCGCGCAGAATCCCTGGAACTGGGTAAAGACATGGGCGCCATCATCAGTGCCAAACAAGTTTCGTTCTTGCACGAACAAATTGAAAAAGCCGTCACGGAGGGAGCAACACTTCTGCTGGACGGACGCAATGCAAAACCGCCTCCCGGAATGGAAAAAGGCAACTGGATTGGCCCCACTATTTTGGATCATGTCTCCCCTTCCCAGGACATTTCCAAACTGGAACTTTTCGGCCCGGTTCTTTGTATCATTCGCTGCAAGGATATTTCTGAAGCCATGAAAGTCGAAAATGCCTCTGAGATGGGTAATGCCTGCGCGGTATTTACGTCTTCCGGCGCTCTGGCAGAAAAAGTGATTTCTTTGGCCAGTACAGGAATGGTTGGCGTTAACGTTGGAGTCCCCGTGCCCCGTGAGCCGTTTTCTTTCGGTGGCATCAACCAGTCCAAATTCGGTCACGGTGATATCACCGGCACTTCTTCCCTGGATTTTTGGTCAAATTTAAAAAAGGTCACAGTCAAATGGGACCAACAACATGACAACAATTGGATGTCCTAAATGAATGAACTGAAAAGATCACCTCACGTCGTTTTAACTTCCCATTCCAGCCACGTCTTTAAGGAAAGTCTGCCCATCAACTGGGGAGCAAAAACCCCCATGGAGCGCGGGCCGGTTATCGGTTCATTGACTGACTCAAAAAAACGCAACGCCATCGGTACTCACAGCGGCAGTTACACGGTATACCGTGCGCTTTCAGTCGCTCAGGGGCGCTACTCCACGGCTCATCGACCCGATCTGAATAACACAGAAAGTCCAGTAAAAATTGGACCATTCCCCTCGTGGTTTGAAGAAGACAAAATCGTGTCGCTGGACCCCTGGGGTTTTGACGTTCCTACGCACTTCCATGAAGCCTATGCCTGTGGTTACGACGTGCGTCCTACGATCGCTGTAACCCAAGCTCGTTTACAAATTCCCGAAATCACCGAAGCCCTTGAAAAAGGTCGTTTGAAAATTGACGGAAAAATAATCACCGAAAACAAAGACGTCCGAGTCACAAAAGTCGCCATTGAACCAGTCTGGCATTTGCCAGGAATTGCCAAGCGTCTTGGAGTAGACGAAGGGGATCTTCGCAAGATCCTTTTCCAGGAAACCGGTGGAATGTTCCCGGAACTAGTGACTCGTCCTGATTTAAAAGTGATGTTACCACCTATTGGATCAACCACAGTTTACATTTTTGGAGATCCGGCAGATCTGGCAAATCCCACGATTGAGCTGACGTGCCGAGTGCATGACGAATGCAATGGTTCTGATGTGTTTGGATCAGACATCTGCACTTGCCGCCCTTATTTAATTTACGGAATCGAAGATGCAGCACGGACCGCACAGCGAGGCGGAGTCGGAATTATCGCATACTATCGCAAAGAAGGCCGAGCCTTGGGTGAAGTGACGAAGTTCCTGGTTTATAACGCCAGAAAACGCCAGGCCGGCGGAGACTCTGCCGCAACTTACTTCCACCGCACAGAATGTGTGGCCGGCGTGGAAGATGCGCGCTTCCAGGAGCTGATGCCTGATATTTTGAACTTCTTTGGAATTACAAAGATTCACAATCTGCATTCCATGAGCAATATGAAATACGATGCCATCGTAAAGAGTGGCATCACGGTCGTGAATCGCATCTCGATTCCCGACTATCTGATTCCCGCAGATGCCCAGGTAGAAATCGAAGCGAAGAAAGCGGCCGGCTACTTCAATCCCGGCTCACAAAAATCTGCACAGGAATTGGCAATGGTGCAAGGACGAGGTATCGATGAGCAACGTTAGTTCCGCATTGGACAATATAGACTTTCTACTTTCCCCGCAGGCTGTGCGCCACAGTGCAGAGCACATTCTGGAATTAACACAAAGGGATCAAACACATTTCAACTATCACCCGGAAAAACTGCCAGGTGTGGTTAACTATGTTCTGCAAGTGATTCGGGAAAATTATCCCGAGCTGAATATTCCTTTTCATTCCCGCTGGGGGCATTTCAAAGCCGGTCACGTGGATCGCACGGCATGGTTGCGGAAACGCATCCAGCATCTTGATCCCATGGAACAGGCGCGAATCAAATTCGACCTGGTCATACCTTCGGTATTACTGGATGCAGGTGCAGGAAACATTTGGTCTTTTAAAGAAGAAAGCACTGGAAAGATCTTTCAGCGATCCGAAGGCTTGGGTATCGCAAGCTATTATCTGTTCATCATCGGATATCTTTCCGACGACTTGGATGAGCCTTTGCAATCCACGGATCTGGGCCTGCGCACTTTAAGTCGCGAAGCGCTGTGCAAAATATTTCAAGTGAGCACCAGAAACCCCTTGGTAGGCGTCGATGGACGTCTCGCACTTCTGCATAATCTTGGAAAGGCCGTTTCTGAAAAAAGAGATATCTTTCCACTGGGCCGCCCTGGAAGCATGGTGGACTATCTTTACGCCAGATATGGAAAGACTGTCACCGGTCCCCAGTTGTTGCGCGCAGTTCTTGACGGCCTTGGCGATATTTGGCCGGGACGCATTCAAGTGAACGGAACTAATCTGGGAGACACCTGGCAGTACTCGAAAATCCCTGGTGGAATGGCTTCATTCCACAAGCTTTCGCAGTGGATGACTTACTCACTGATGGAGCCACTGATTGAAGCTGGCTTTGAATTGACGGAAGTCGATCAACTGACGGGTCTGGCAGAATATCGCAACGGCGGCCTGCTGTTAGATCGAGGGTTGATTTCTTTGAAAGACCCAAAAATAGCTGAGCAGGTGCACACACCTGATTCCGAACTTATCATCGAATGGCGCGGGTTGACTGTGAGTCTTTTGGACCGGATTGGCAATGCTGTTCAGCGGGAGCTTAGAAAAAGCTCCGAGGAGTTTCCGCTTGCCAAAGTCCTTGAGGGTGGAACCTGGTGGGCCGGCCGCAAAGCCGCCAAAGATCTGCGAGCGGATGGTTCACCTCCCCTGCGCATTCAAAGTGATGGAACTGTTTTTTAAAAAATATACTTTAAGGATTAACAAATGCACGCACGATTCAAAGTCATCAATCACCCGCTCCTTCGTCACAAGTTGGGCTATCTTCGCGATCGCAACACCTACTCCCACGATTTCCGTGAACTAGTGAAGGAAGTGACCAAAATTCTGGTCTATGAAGCCATGAAGGACTGGTCCCACATGGAAAAGGTCAGCATTGAAACGCCAATGGCACAGGCCACGGCTTATCGTATCAGCAACCCGCCTATCGTGGTCTCTGTTATGCGAGCCGGAAATGGAATGCTCGATGCCGCATTATCGATGCTGCCTTTTGCGAGCACCGGCTTTATCGGTATTTACCGCGACAAGTTCATCAACAACACCGTTGAATACTATTTCAAGATGCCGCCAGAAGTTCTGGGCCGAGAAGTGCTGCTGTGCGACCCTTTGATTGCGACAGCGGATACGATTATCGCCTGCATTGACCGCCTGAAAAGCTACGGCGTCGGCAAAATCAAGGTTTTGTCCATCCTGGTCAGTGAAAAAGGGCTTCAAAAGATCCAACATTTTCACCCAGATGTCGAAATTTTGACTTTGGATATTGAAACCGAGATGAATGATATGGGATATTTGATTCCAGGTTTGGGCGATGCCGGAGACAGACTTTTTCAAACCAAGTAGGTGGGTATGAATTCACAACGACCTCATATAATTGGCGTGGCTGGTGGCAGCGGCTCGGGTAAAACCTATTTTGCCCGCGAGTTGCAAAACCTATTGGGCAAAGACCACTGTAGTATTCTTTATCAGGATAACTACTATCACGATCAATCTGCTCGCTTTGATGGCGACGGGGGATCGGTAAACTTTGATCACCCTGACAGCCTGGATTTCCCATTACTTGCCCAGGGACTGCGCACGCTGAAACAAGGCAAGACTCTATCCGTCCCTATTTACGACTTTGTCACTCACACCCGCAAGTCGGAAACTGAAAGTAAACCTCCCACACGCATTGTACTTGTTGATGGGATTTTGATTCTCCACTCTCCTGAAGTGCGTGCCGAGTTGGATGAGGCGATCTACTTCGACACTCCCGAGTTCATTCGTTTTGAAAGACGACTGCAGCGCGATGTTCAAGAACGCGGCCGCACACCTGAGGGCGTGCATAAGCAGTTCGACTTGCAAGTGCGTCCCATGCACAATATGTTTGTAGAGCCGTCAAAGCTTCACGCCCATCGAATCGTTAAAGATCACGAGGACTATCACCGGGCCTTGGCGCAAATTCGGCTGCACTTAGCGACTAAATTCAATCTCTGAAAGGACTTCAGACCATGACTTCGCAAAATGAAATGTCTCGCACTTTAGGTTTTATCCCCGTTTTGTCGTTGGTTGTGGGTACAATATTAGGCACTGGCGTGTTTTTAAAAGCCGCCATCATGTCTCAATACCTAGGTTCTTCCACTTGGGTCCTGATTGCTTATGCGGTTGCGGGTCTGCTTTCCTTGGCGGGCGCACTCACATACGCTGAAATTGGAATCCTGTTCCCACGTGCTGGCGGTGAGTACATTTATTTGAAGGAAGCCTTCGGCGAAATGCCCGCTTACCTTTATGGCTGGCAACGATTTTGGGTTAGCGCCCCGGGTACCATCGCGGCCTACGCCGTGGGAACTGCTACCTTTGCGGCTCCAATCATGAATCTGGAATGGCTGGGCGGACAAAAAGGTTTTGCGATTGCGCTGATCCTGGTGTTTTCGGCATTGAACTGCATGAATGTACAACTGAATGGTCGCTTGCAAAGTTTTATGACGTTCCTAAAAGTTGCGATGCTGTTCTTTATTATCGGTGGCGTTTTGTTCTTTGCTTCCAATGGCACAAACCAAAATATCGTCGCCTCTGGATCTGCTTTCCCAGGATTCAGCGCTTTTGGGGCTGCTCTGCTTGCCGCCCTTTGGGCTTACGATGGCTGGAACAATATGCCCATGGTAGCTGGCGAAATCAAAAATCCATCGCGTAACATTCCATGGGCTCTTGGCTTGGGAGTTTTAGGGATTCTGGGATTGTACTGTGTTATCCATTATTGCTATTTCTATGCGCTGCCGTTTGGTGAAGTGCTAAATGCGAATTCTAAAAACAATCCTCAAGCCCTTCCCGTGGCAGCGAAAGTCGCTGAAACCTTCATGGGTCCATCTGGAATCTTGTTCTTAGGTATTGCGATGATGTTTTCGGCGATCGGTGCGATGAATGGCTCCATTCTGACGAATGCGCGCGTGCCTTATGCGATGGCCAAGGATGGATTGTTTTTGCCGTCGTTGGCGAAGCTGCACCCTAAATCTCAATCGCCTTATATGGCGATTATTGTACAAGCTGTGTTTTCCGTGATTTTGGCCTTGTCAGGATCCTTTGATCAACTGACTGATTATGTGGTTTTCGCATCTTGGATTTTTTATGCGTTAGTGACAGCATCGGTGTTTAAATTCAGAAAGACCATGCCGCTGGCGCCGCGCCCATATAAAACTCTGGGCTACCCGATCATCCCGGTTGTATTTCTGATTCTGGCAGTTCTACTTTTGATCAATACTCTTTGGACAAGCCCACAGGAAAGTCTATGGGGCTTGGTCATTATTATGGTGGGAGCTCCGGTTTACTACATCCAAAAAAAATTTTCCACCGCGGCCCCTCAAGCAGCAACGGAATAGGTAAATTCTAAATCCCTACTCCTCTGAATTTGACTCTGGCTCTGGCTGATTTCTCATGTGATCGGCCAGATTCAAAAGCGAATGCAAAAGATCGCTTCGCATCGGCTCTTCAATGCCGACGTCTTCAAACGCATGCACCATGCAAAGCATCCATTGATCTCTCTCTGATTTTCCGATTTTAAAAGGGAAGTGACGCATTTTAAGACGTGGATGTCCAAAGCGTTCCTGAAATAAGTTCGGTCCACCCAACCACCCCGACAAAAACATAAACAGCTTTTCTTCAGCTCCCCGAAGATTTTCATTATGCATTTCCAGGATGCCGCGAGCTTCCGGCAAAGTAGCCATGATTTCGTAAAAGCGCTGGCATATCTTTCTGACTACAGGCTCTCCACCAATTAGCTCATACATCTTTTTTTCTTCAGACATAGCCTCACCGCACTCCTTAAGGATTTGGCGGTGAAGCTACTATTTTAAAACAATGGACGCAACTAGTTCATCACTTGAATTTCAGCCGTTGCTTCTACGGTTTGTCCGTCGCTCATATGACCGTAAACAGTCAGGTATCCCGATTTAGCCATCTGGCCAAAGGGAACAGCGCCGCATTTCATGTTGCAGAATGTCTGCGCTCTCTGCCCCGGTTGGATATTTGTCGCAAGTCCCAATTCACGCAATACCTGGCCCGTGTAAGAACAAACATAGCCTGTGTCACCTGTGGTAAAGGTCAAACGCGTTGGATAAAAGTTTTGACCTGAATTGTTTGTCACATAAAGTTCAGAAATGCTGACATGGGGAGCCGATAAATCTGAAGTACGTCCTGCATTCATAGCTGTGCAGCTCGTACCACGCCCTGGAATAGGATAAAGGTGATTATTAGTTTCAAGAGTGATTGTGCCCGCATTCACCTGGGCAGCAGCTGTCAAAGTCGCGATTAGTACCAAAATATTTTTCATAAAATCTCCTTTGCCCCAATTAACCGTTCACTCTGTTAAACTGCAAGCTTCGATCAACGCGCCATTTTTACAATCGTGAAAGAATATTGTGTTGCTCATCAATCCGTAATGTTCGACATTAGATTTATGAGCACTGAAAATAAATGCCCCCAATGTGGTTCCGAGAATATTTATGAAGACGGCAATCTTTGGATTTGCCCTGAATGCACCCACGAATGGAGTGCCCACAGTGCGGCAGCGGCTGATACAGAAGCGCCTGCAGATAACGTAATTAAAGATGCCAATGGCAATATTCTTCAGGATGGCGACACTGTTGTGGTCGTTAAAGACCTCAAGATCAAAGGTTCATCATCTGTAGTGAAAGTCGGCACCAAGGTTAAAAATATTCGTTTGCAAGAAGGCGGCGATGGTCACGACATTTCATGCAAGATTGATGGATTTGGCGCGATGAATTTAAAGTCAGAGTTTGTTAAGAAAGCTTAGATGACTGGTTTGACCAGTCATCTACTGTTATTCTGATTTTTTAGTCACGCCATTCATGTTGAATAGGCCTTTTTCATTAAATGGCAGTTTAATACCTGAAACCTTGGCTTCACCGGTAATCTCATAGCCAACATCCTGACCACTCAGCACCTTGGTAATTCCGCCGACGGCTTTTAGAAAATTCACCGGCAGAGGTAACTCCACCTGGGCGGATTGCCCTGCGGGAATTTTGATCTGTTTATCAGAGCGTGCTTTTGCAAACTCCTTTTGATCCAGTTGAATTTCGTAGCTCAGCTCCTCAACATTCAAATCAATCTTGTTGGGATTTTTCACATTTAATACGAAAACCATCGTAGTTGAAAGCGGTGTGGTATTTTCAAAATGAATATTGGCGAGATCGATTTCGGGCTTTTGCCCATAGCGATCTTTAAAGAAACTGCAACCGCCAATGAATACAACTACAACCAACAGAGCGAATGTTCTCATCTTGCACCTCTTAACCACCCTGTCAGCTCGGGATGCCAGAGTCAAGATGCACCAAGGGAGCCCAAGTCCTTCAGTTCTGGAATCGGCTCCCTCGGCGGGACTGCATGGCGCTACATTTCAAGTAGCTAGGTCGCAGCCCCTAAAATACATCTTCATCATCGTTCATACTGCTCCCAGATTTTCTGGAAGAGTTTAAATTACTGCTACCTTTTTTCACATCAGTGCGTGATTCACGCTCTGGTCGGTCAGTTCTTTCATTGCCAACTTTTTTATCTGACCGGAAGGAGCTGTCTCGTTCGCTTCGGTTTGACTCACGACTGCTGCTTGCTTGTTTATTCTCGCGGGTTGCCATAACTGCCTCCTCATATCGTGCAACTTCATTTTACGCCCATTTGCACATACCGAAGCATCCAGCTCGACAATGGTGGTGTAAATCCGTTATTTCGCCTCGGCAAATCAGAATTTCATCGCATCCATATCTGAGTAAAAACAAACTCTTTGCCTATGCGAAAAGAGTAAAATCAAAACGAGGTGTTTATGGAACAATCAAAAATTGCAAATGCAACTGAAAGCAATTGGCATTCTATCAAGTCCGCCGTGCACCGCCGCTGGGATGAAATTTCGGACGAAGAACTGGAGTCCCTAGAGCAGAGTGCGGAAAAAGTCATAGATCTCTTAGCCGATAGATATCACATTTCACCGAAAGACGCCGAAGAACGCCTGCACGCCGCTGTATTAGAAGAAGAAAACCGGAGTCACGCCATCAGTGAAGTTCAAGCGGCCGAAATGCGCTTTGAAAGTGACGGCGGCCGAGTCGTTCCTTCCTTTCAGGACTTTCACGAAGCACATGATATTTATCGCGCACGAGTTTACCCAGAGAACCCGCACTAAATAAAAAAGCGGAGTCTCCTCCGCTTTTCTTTCTTAAAATTTAATTTCCAGGTTTAACCAAAAAGTTTTTTCCCGCCACTGACTTTCAGGCCTTTTTCCTTGGCAATTTCGCGCAGAAGCTTCTCTTCTTCCTTACCCAGTTTATCCGGGAACTCGACGCTGACGTGATAGTAAATATCACCGCGACGGCTGCCACGCAGTGATGGCAACCCCTCACCTGAAAGCTTCACGTTATCGCCGTTTTCGCAGCCCTTTGGAATTTCCACATGGGCTTTGCCAGCGACAGTCGGCACTTCCACTTCCCCGCCCAGAAGCATCTGGATGTAAGGAACTGAAATTTCTCCGATCAAATCATCACCGCGACGTTCGAACTTATTGTGCGGCTTTACGCGAATTTCAACATAAAGATCACCAGGCTGACCGCCCATGTAACCACCCTCACCTTCAGTCGCCACGCGCAGTCTTGTGCCTGTGTCGACTCCTGGGGGAATGTTCAAGCGAATTTTTTTATGAACGCTTGTGCGCCCTTTGCCTTTGCATGGTTTGCACGGATTTTTGACGACAGTCCCTTGTCCATGACAGGTTGGGCACGTCGAAGCCATCGCGAAAAATCCTTGAGAACGCACAACCTGACCTGAACCACCACAAGTGTGGCAGGTTTCAGCGTGGGAACCTTTTTCTGCTCCCGAACCGTTGCACACTTTGCAGTTTTCATCAGTATCGAACTCAACTTCTTTTTCAAGACCCGTAATCACGTCTTTAAGGCTGATCTCAGTCACATAGCGAAGGTCTGCGCCACGACGGGGTTCATTGCGGTTGCGACGTTGCTGACGTTGCCCGCCACCACCGAATAAGTCTCCGAAAATATCACCGAAGTGCGAGAAAATATCTTCCGCATCGGTGAAGCCACCGCCACCACCACGGCCCGTGAACGCATCGTGACCGAAACGATCATATTGAGCACGCTTTTGCTGATCACTGAGGACTTCATAGGCACCAGCGGCCTCTTTAAATTTTTCTTCCGCTTCTTTGTCGCCGGGATTTTTATCCGGATGAAACTGCATCGCTAGTTTGCGATATGCTTTTTTAATAGTGTCTTGATCGGCGCCTTTTGCGACACCTAGAATTTCGTAAAAATCTCGTTTGGCCATGACTCGTCCATTTTCAACATTATGCGCTATGTTTTAACGATTAAAAATATGGTGCTTTGTTAGGATTCGTCAAACGCGGAATGCAAAAAAAGAGGAATTATTGAATTAATATGGGAGCTTAGATGCCTTGCGGACTAGTTGCGTTACGCTGGGACTACTTCTTTTGAGCTTCCATACTGCGGATCTTGTCTTCGAGGCGTTTGATTAGGCCAGGATCTTGATTGGTGTCCTTCATGTTTTGAAGGAGGCTTTTTGCCAAATCCAGATTACCAGAGTCAGAGTACAGGCGACCTGCTAATGTTCGTGTCCAAGGTGGCGCACCTTGATCGGCGGCTTGAATCAAAAGTTCAGCGGCCCGTTTGTTGTCTTTCACTTCATACATGTAGTGGTACGCGGCTCGGTATAGTATTGGCCAATCTGATGGAAACTCTTTAACTGCTTTTTCGAAAATTTTTGTCGCACCATCAACATCAGTGATTAAGATCGTTAAAGCTAAAGATCCGACGGCATAAGGCGCGCGAAACTTTGGGGACAGATTTGTGATTGTATCGATCATTTTGTATAGCCACGAATCATTGGCACAAACAGATACCTCGCCCACCTTCCCTGATACTTCGTCACAATAATCGATATCTTGAACTGCACGAATCCAGATGGTATCAGCCATTACTTCGGCGTATCCAAACGCAAAACGCTCTATCAATGGTGGCGGTGAAATATACTTTGCCTGAATACTCTTAATGGGAACAAATTTTGATTGCTGAGTTGCTACGATGAGCACCAACGCAAAAATCCCAAGCAGGATGCTTGGGATTTTTGACTTTAAACATGACGAGTTTAAGTTCACCACGCTCATGATTTCATCGGACTAAGGAATACCATTCGCAGTGTTTGTCAAAACCTTATTGTGAGTCATCGTCCATCGGTCACCCGTAGGTACCCCAGTGTGAATAATTGCGACTGCACCAGCTGAAAAAGTGCCCCCAACGAATGTTGTGTCCGTAGCAGGAGGGACAAGAGTATTCGCTACACCAGTAGCACCGCGCAAAAGAGCACAACCTGAAGTAGAACCCACAACACCTGTAGTGCTACCACAATAAGTCGCAGTTGTGATAGTGCCTGCACCAATTGTCGTATTGTTAAAACCATTTACTTGACCAGCCTGGCTACCTGCAGCTCCGAAACCCACATTGTAACGAAGTTGACCTTCTGGGGAATAACCAATTGCTTGGAAGCGAGTATCATATGTTGTGTACTCAGAGTAAAACGCTTTCTCTGAAGTATACAACGAAGCCAAGTTTGTCTTTGCTTCTGATTGACGCGCTTTCGCGATGTATTTGTTAACTGCTGGTACGGCGATTGATGCCAATACCCCGATGATCGCCACAACGACCATCAGCTCCACTAGGGAGAAACCCGCCTGTGACGTTCTAGTAGTTCTTTTCACTTAAGACCTCCATTTAGTCTTTTAAAAAATCCGTTTTGAAAACTGACATAATGCTTATCGACATAAGTGTGTCAAAACTAAATTCTGAAATCAAGAGATCTTCATTAAACTGACTTCAGGAAAACTAAATTTTGTTTCGGGTACACCCTTCGTACTATCCCCACTTGAGACAAGACCTAATTCCAGCTTTCTTATCTGCACTAGACTTGCCACCATCAAATTCGTGCTCAATATGAGACAAGGAGTAGAATGAATCCATGGCTGATGAAAACGGAAATAGAACTAACAACTATCCTTATGGAACCCCGGACGGGGAAGCTGGGGTCCAGCTAGTCCCAAAACTAGACACTCCGAAGATGTACAAGGTCATTCTGCTGAATGACGACTACACGCCTATGGACTTCGTCGTCCTTGTATTGCGTCGGTTCTTCGCAAAATCAGAGGAAGAAGCCACAAAAATCATGTTAGATGTACATAAGAAAGGTGCTGGTGTTGCTGGAGTCTACAGTCTGGAAATAGCTGAGATGAAAGTGATGCAGGTGAACCAATTCGCACAACTTAATCAGAATCCCCTTAAGAGCACACTGGAGGAGGAACCATGATGAGCCGTGAGCTAGAACGAAAGTTAGCAGAAGCAACCGAACTGGCAAAACGTCACCGCCATGAGTTCGTAACTCTTGAACACATCCTGCTGGTTCTATCCGAATCACCAGTCATGGTTGAAATCCTCGAAGCTTGCGCCGTCAATGTGCAACGACTTCGCACAGATTTACGAGAGCATCTGAAAGTCGGTATCCCACAAATCACGGATGAACAACTTGGATCCTACGGAGGTTTTGACTCTTGGAATCCAGAGTTTACTCTTGCATGCCATCGTCTTATTCAACGAGCAGCCATTCAGATGAAAAGTGCTGGCCGCAACCAGATCAGCGAAGGCAGCCTGTTGATTTCACTCTTCTATGAGCAAGACTCCCATGCTACATTTGCTCTGGCACGCCAAGGCCTGACCCAGTTCGATATTATAAATTATGTTTCTCACGGGATTACCAAAGACGGTAAAGAACACGACACTCCCCCACCAGCGGCTCCGCGCTCAGCAGAGTACAACCAGGAATCTTTCGAAGAAGGTCGGGGCTCTCCTTTGGAAAGTTTCTGCGTAAACCTCAACGAAAAAGCCAAAGCTGGCAAACTGGATCCATTGATTGGGCGCGAAGATGTGATCGAACGAACGATCCAGGTTTTATGTCGTCGCACCAAAAACAATCCTCTTTTGATTGGCGAGCCCGGCGTTGGCAAAACTGCCGTCGCAGAAGGTCTTGCTCAGAAAATCGTAACTGGTGATGTACCTGAGAAATTAAAATCCGCGGTCATTTATTCCCTGGATCTGGGCGGCCTGCTTGCCGGCACCAAATTCAGAGGCGACTTTGAAGGACGACTTAAAGCTGTCGTAAAAGAAATCGCAAAACGACCGCACACTATTTTGTTCATTGATGAAATTCACACCATCGTTGGTGCGGGAGCAACCAGTGGTGGCTCCATGGACGCTTCAAACCTTTTGAAGCCTGCTCTGGCGAATGGCGAAATTAGCTGCATTGGCTCCACAACCCATCAGGAATACCGTCAGTACTTCGAAAAAGACCGTGCCTTGAATCGTCGCTTTCAAAAAATCGACATCAACGAGCCGACCAACGAAGATTGCATCAAAATCCTGACTGGTTTGCGCAAAGCTTACGAGGACTTCCATCATGTGAAGTACTCTGATGCAGCCCTGCGCGCCGCTGTCGAACTTTCGCAAAAACATATTCATGGAAAGCTTTTACCAGATAAAGCCATCGACGTATTGGATGAAGCTGGATCGCACTTCCGCTTAAAAGACAATACCGACAAAGAGCTTAACATCGATATCAACGAGATCGAGGAAACCATCGCCAAAATGACGGGCCTTCCGATCGCGACCATTTCCTCAACTGAGAAAACTCAGTTGCGTGATCTGGATAAGAAACTGAAAGCTTTGATCTTTGGTCAGGACGAAGCCATTGATCGCCTGGTTGCGAGTATCAAGTTTGCTCGCAGTGGTTTGGGTCGCCCTAACAAACCTATTGGCAGCTTCCTGTTCACCGGCCCTACTGGCGTCGGCAAAACTGAAGTTTGTCGTCAACTTGCCCAAATCATGGGCGTTCACTTCGAACGCTTTGATATGAGTGAGTATATGGAAAAACACGCAGTTTCAAGACTGGTCGGCGCGCCTCCGGGATACGTTGGCTATGAAGAAGGCGGTCTCTTAACTGAAGCTGTCAGCAAACACCCTTATTGCGTGCTTCTACTGGATGAAATTGAAAAAGCTCATCCTGATATCAATAACATTCTATTACAGGTGATGGATGCAGGACGCCTGACCGATAGTAATGGTCGCGTGGCTGACTTCAAAAACGCTGTGATTGTTATGACCTCCAATGCCGGCGCAGCTGAAACTGCCAAAGGCACAATCGGATTGATTGAAGAAAATCGCAGTGGTTTATCATTGGATGCCATCAAGAAGGCCTTTGCCCCTGAATTCATTAATCGTCTGGATGCGGTGGTTTCTTTCCGCGACCTTTCTGATGATATGATCCTAAAGATCACGCAAAAATTTGTGGATGAATTGAAAATGGTTCTGCTGCAGAAAAAAGTGGAACTCAATGTTTCTCAAGACGTCATAAAATGGTTGATGAAGAAGGGCTTCGACAGAGTTTACGGTGCCCGTCCACTGGCAAGAACAGTTGATGAACATCTGAAAAAAGCTCTGGTTGATGAACTTTTATTTGGACGCCTCATGGATGGTGGACGAGTGAATGTGGATCTGGAAAAGGACATTTTGCGGTTCCAATTTAGCACCACACCAAATGGCGGAACGGGCCAAAAAAATCAAAAGCAGCCAGTTACAACCTAGTCGTTTATAGCACCTCTTCTTAACAGATTTGAAGAGGTGCCCCTATTGACAATTCCTAGAGAGACATCAAAATTAACTATGTCTCTTAAAGGAGTTAAAAAATGGCTTTTTTCAAAAGAATCGGATTATTTGTACTGACGAACCTTATGGTCATCGTGACCATCGGTATCGTGTGGTCTATCGTGAGCCGCGTATTGGGCTTGGCCGGTTTGAACAGCTACCTTCCATTCATGATGGCATTCTGTGCTGTTTGGGGTATGGGTGGTGCTTTCGTTTCTTTGCTGATGTCCAAATGGATGGCAAAGATGTTCCATGGTGTAAAAATCATTGAACCCAACAATTCAAATCCAGAGCTTCGTCACCTGGTAAACACCGTGCACGAGCTTGCTCGTCGCGCACAACTACCTAAGATGCCTGAAGTCGGCATCTATGAGTCGGCAGATATCAACGCCTTCGCAACGGGTCCTTCAAAAAGCAATTCTTTGGTGGCTGTATCCACAGGTCTTCTACAAAGAATGAACGAAAAAGAACTTGAAGGCGTTTTGGGTCATGAAGTCGCGCATATCGCAAACGGCGACATGGTTACTATGACCTTGATCCAAGGTATCGTGAATGCCTTCGCGATGTTCTTCTCCCGTATCCTGGCAAACCTGATTGCTTCGAACGTGGATGAAAAACTTCGCGGCATCGTGCATTTTGCCTGCGTTATCATTGGCGATATCGCATTCACATTGCTGGGATCATTCGTAGTGAACTACTACTCCCGCAAAAGAGAGTTCCGCGCTGACGCTGGTGGGGCAAAATACTCTTCGCGTGAAAACATGATCGCGGCTCTTCAAAAGTTGCGCTCTGTTTATGATTTGCCAATTCCACCAGAAGAAGGTCAGACAGCGACGCTGATGATTTCTAACCGCGACAAAGGCGGCATTGCTGGACTTATGATGACTCACCCACCGCTTGAAGTTCGTATTGAAGTTCTTCAACGCGGCGGTCGTCTGTAATTTTCTATTTCTTTGCACACGAGGCATGAACGGGCTTAAGCTTAATTCATGCCTCGTTTTTTTATTACTCTCTCATTTTTATCCGCTCTTATGGGTTGCGCGACCACTTCGCGCCAAGACACTCGCTTTGAAAGAAGATTGATTCCGCAGGACAATCCTGAGTGGGTTCGCCTTTATCTGGATGCAACGGCAAAAAAAACGTCTGCACCAAAAATCGCCTGCGATAACTTCAAACAGCTTTCTGAAACTCAGGATCTTCCGATCAAGGATCTTGCTTTACTTCGCGCCTACGAAGTTTGTGCTCCCAGCGAAAAGCTCAATGCACTTCCTGAAAGCATCAACCCTTGGTATGCGGATTTGTTTGCAGATATCAAACTGAAAGAATCGCTGGAAACTCCGGATTTAAAGGACGATGTCATTGCACTTCTTGAAAAAGGCAGCGTTGAATCCAACAAGAAGAAAAAAGAAGACTATCTTTTAAAAGCTGTCGAGAGTGCTAAAAAAACGGGCTCGGAGGAACTAATCGCTGCAGCCCAAGCTCAGCTCTACAAGAACTCCCCGCGCTTGAATCCCGCGCCCGAGTTTAAAGATCTAAGCGCCGTTGCCATGGATCACCGTTTTAATCGCGAGTTCGATCCGGCACTTGTGGCCTACCGTAAAATTTTAAGCTCCAAAGAAGCCAACAACGAAGATAAATTCCAGGCGACCAAAAATATTCGCATGACTTACAAAGTGGCGCAACGCAAGCAAGACTATGTGCAGGCGACTTCTGAGCTCGTAAACACGACAAAACAGCAATACCAAAGCAACAAGAAAGACCGCAAAGCCCTGGCTCGTTACCATGATGCCCAGGTACTACTTGCACGAACTCTTTGGACTGAAGATCAAACTTCACTTGCCTACAAAACACTGACTTCTACAAATCGCGAGTTGCGTGGTCTATATCCGATGGATGAGGTCTACTTCATCCAGGGTCGGATTGAAGAGGAAAAAGGCAATTTCGAGAAAGCATTAGAGTTCTACGAAGAAAGTTACAAACAGCCCGTCAGCCAGGCAGGATTGCGTGACAAACTGTCTTGGTTGAAATCCTGGAACTACTACAAGCTTCAAAGATTTGCAGAGGCCACAAAAAGCCTGGAGCAAATGCGCGACACTGTGAAAGATCCTTCTGATAAAATGCGCGCAAAATTCTGGCTGGGACGTTCTTTGAAGAGCGAAGGCAAAGTTCCTGAAGCTACTGCCGAGCTGGAAACTTTAATTAAAGAAGATCCGTTGGGTTACTATGGAATGATGGCTTATCGTGAGCTTAATCGCGAGTATCCGGCTATTAAAACGGCACCCCAACAATCAGGACATGCCAGTGTATTAGGAGTCAACGAACTGCAAGGTCGCATGCGCCTGCAAATCGAATGGCTTATCACGGTAGGTGAAAAGAAATTCGCAGAAAAATCCTTGAATCAGGCTTCGGAGGATTTGAAAAAAGCCGGTGTTAGCGATGAAACAACATGGCTAACGATGTTCTCAGCCTATGCTCGCGCAGGACTGTACCTGCCGTTGTTTTCAACTTTGGGGTCACTGCATCCTGAAGTTAAAGATCGCCTGCTGAATGACCATCCTGAGCTTTTATTTCCACAACCCTATGGCGATATTGTGGCCGCTGCCTCTGCAAAGAGCGGAATCCCGCAGGAATTTATTTATGGAATTATTCGTCAGGAATCTGCTTTCGATCCAGAAGCCCGCAGCCCTGTAGATGCTTTCGGTCTGATGCAACTTCTGCCAAGCGTTTCCAAAAATCTAGCAACAACTTATGGCCTTGAGTACAAAGAAGCCTTGGATCTTTATAAGCCTGAGATCAATATTCCCCTGGGTGCTTTCGAATTGAAGACTCTGATGAAGAAGTACAACAACCAGTACATTCTGGCTGTTTCTGGTTACAACGCCAATGACTCCGCTATTCGTGGCTGGTTAAAAACTCGCTTCCGTTCGGATTCCGTGGAGTTCATCGAGGAAGTACCTTACGAAGAAACACGGGCTTACATCAAACTTACGATGCGAAATTACGTCTTTTACAAGCGTCTCCTGCAGCCAACTCAAGCCACACGCTTTACAGAAGAGCTTTTGACGCTTAAAAAATAGTTCACAATCTGTGAATTCCCCGACTAAGTGCCTGTCCCAAATTGAGATAGGCGCGGTTTTAGCTTCACCTCGACGATAATTTGCCGATAAGCCCCTTGGAGAAAGGGGAACTCTTCATGTTTTCTCGCAAGTGGTTGCTTACATCAGGTGCTGTCGGCGTGATCTTCTTTGGCGGATTAGGCACATACCTTTATTTCTCAGACGCATCCTCCCCTTCTCGCTCACAAAGCTCCAGCAAACAGAAAGATCGTCTTTTTGAGAATTCTACTATCACTTCAAAAACTGACAAAGTTGAAGACGAACCCAGTGCTCTATTCAATGACCCCGCGATCAGCCAAGCTTGGGGGTTGAAAAAGTCCGATGCCGCCCGTGCGTGGTCCGTCACTCGTGGAAACAAAGACATTGTAGTTGCCGTGATTGATACCGGCATTGATATCAAGCACGAAGACTTAAGCAAGAACCTATGGGTAAATCCTGGGGAAACTGGCAAAGATGCTTTGGGCCGTGATAAAGCGACCAATGGCATCGATGACGACGGCAACGGCTTCGTGGACGACGTTAACGGCTGGAACTTTGTTTCCAACAATAACAAACTGGACGACAACCACGGACACGGCACGCACATCGCCGGCATTATCGGCGCTGAAGCTGGAAATGGCAAAGGCATTGCTGGTGTTGCACCGGAAGTCAGCCTGATGGTTCTAAAGTACTATGACCCTAAGGTGCCTAACACTGATAACTTGAAAAACACGGTAGCTGCCATCAAATACGCAGTCAGTATGGGCGCAAAAATCATCAACTATTCCGGTGGCGGCACAGAGTTCTCTCAAGAGGAACACGATGCGGTGAAGGAAGCCGAGAAAAAAGGCATCCTTTTCGTTGCAGCTGCAGGCAATGAGCGCTCGAACTCTGACGAGCATCACTACTACCCTGCTGACTATAAGCTTAGCAACATCATCTCCGTAACGGCATTCGATCCTTCGGTGCAAGTATTGAACTCCTCTAATTACGGCGTAGAAACTGTGGATATTGCAGCCCCAGGGCAAAACATCCGCTCTTGCCTCCCAGGTAACTCTTACGGTTACATGACCGGTACCTCCCAGGCTACGGCATTCGTGTCCGGCGCTGCAGTTTTGGTTATGGCCAACAAACAATCCTTCAATGCAGCAGACACTAAAAAGTACATTCTTTCCACAGGCGATGCCCAGACTCAGCTTGCATCCAAAACCCGTACATCCCGTCAGTTGAATCTTTATAAAGCTCTGACGATTCTGGATCAGGGTGTTTCAGCATCGGGAGTGGTGACTGTTAACGTTGATAGCATGCAAAAGCTAGGAGCCGATCCAAACGAAGCTCCAGCGGGACATGCGGCTAGCGAAGTCAGCCGCTTTGGGCGCTCGCTAATCAATGCGATCGGTAACGGCAAGCCTAAGCCTACTCGCTTGGGTACCAAAACCACTGGCGACGAGAATTTCTAAACAAACAGGACTTTTGTCTGCTTGTTTTTTCCATTAGGTACAATCCTTGTCCGTCTGCAATAATTGTTAAATGCAGACGGACAAATCCCCGATTCTTTTGGTAATCGTTAACTACAATCAGGAATTGGAAATCGAGAATTTCCTTACATCTCTAATTCACCATTGGGATCGTCAGCACGCGGTTTTAGTTGATGATGGCTCCAGCGACTCATCACCGGCGACAGCAGAGCGCCTTGGTTACAAAGTGGTCCGTCATACGCAGAATAGCGGTGTTGGCGCGGCTATTAGAACAGGAATCGAACATGCAAAAAGAAACGGCTATGAGTCAGTTCTTATCATGTCTTCCAATGGCAAAATGGTTCCTTCTGAAATACCGCAGATAGTGACCCCGATTATTCAAAACACTGCTGACTATGTTACGGGAAGTAGATTTTTAGCTGGCGGAAATTCACCGGGCCTTTCAAACTTTCGGAAGCTGTCTATCCCCGTGTTCTCTCTGATTTCTACTTTTTTATTAGGTAGAAAATTTTCAGATATCACATGTGGGTTCAGATGCTACAGAATCAGCTTCCTATTTGATAATACTTGCAACATTCACCAGGATTGGCTTTCGCGATACGAACTGGAATATTACATCCATTATTGGGCCTGCAGACGAAACCTTCGCATTAGCGAGGTACCGGTCACCATAAAGTATTCCCATCTGGCAAAAAATCGATCCAGTAAAATCCGACCTATTATAGACTGGTGGTCCATGATTCGACCATTGATCTTACTCAGACTGAGTTTAAAAAAATGAAACGATTAAAATTATCCATCCTCGCTTTAATCGGACTCGTACTAACTGCAGTATTTCCTAGTCGCTATCTATCTAACATTTCCGGTATCGCCACCACTTCAATAGACTACGGCGTCCATCTGAACATCAGCACTCACATCCGAAACTTTGATATATTCCCACAATCCCAGAATGACCAAGTCGGCAAGCATGCGGTGTCCAAATATCTCCCAATCTATCATGGTCTTTTGGGGTTTCACGTTCTCGCCGCTGCTCTTGAGTTTATTGGTATCCCCTTACCTGGAGCCTATTGCCTTTTAATTGATATCAGCTTCTTGCTAATTTTAGTTGTTTTGCTATTTATGGTTTTAGACAATCTTCAAAAGCAGAAGTCCCTGGAAGCTTTTATTGTTCTGACCATAGCAATTCCAATACTCATTTTCTATTTTATCGAAGCTATGAAAGCAGCCTTCTTTTCTCAATTACTTTCGCAAGCTCTCGTTTTTTCCGCCATATACCTTTACAAATTGAACCGAAATCGAGCCGCATTATGCTTACTGCTTTATGCGGGGTTCTGCTATCCCGATTTCATTATTTGGTTTTTTCCAATCCTATTCTTCAGCGAACAACGCTTCATTAAAACAGCAGCAGTGGTATTGTCCCCAGCCTGGCTAGTATTAATGTTTATCCCGTTTTCTCGTTCACACTTAGCAGGTTCAACGCCTGCCTCTCAAATCGTTTTCTATTCAACTGCTGCACTAACTCTACTAAATATAAAATCACTGTGGCGTGATAACCGAACCATCGCAATTGCAACACTTTTCTTCATCATCTATGCTTTGACTTTTACTTTGGGTACGATGAGCTACTTCACACCCACGTACTACGCTTCGAAGATTTCAAGCTTCTCCTATTTCATTTTGCCGATTCTCCTGTTGTCGGTTCCTATATTATCCAACTTCGCCAGCCGATTGATGATGGCAATTCTACTATTGCTTTTGCTTACTGAGGAACGCCCTTGGGTTAATCGTACTTTAGACTATTTTGCCGCCCCTTCATTTACGAATCAGGATTACAAGGACACGCTTCAAGAAGCTCAGGAAGCGGACTTACAAACAAATGGAGTGTGTCGTCACGACACGACTTATTTACTGCCCTCACCAGAGCAAAACTCCATTGCAATCAGTGCCCGATACGGAACATTAGCTAACTTTGATATTTACTCGCTAAATTTAAATTCCAAGGGAATGAATCAAATATTCCAGAGCAACAATGGCAGCCTCGGGGCTTTTCTTCAAATGCCCCCCCTCCCCCATGAAGGGATTTTGGAACTAAAAAAAACCATCGAAAGCTTTGAAGTCATCACAGACTTTTGCCTGGGAGTACCCGAAAAAGAGGCTGCTGCCTTTGCAGAAAGCCAGTCTTTTGAGAAACTGTATGCAGGAGCACATTTTGTCTATTTCAAGCCTAAGAAGCCTTAAGCACGCAAATTATATCCATCCCACTGCCGTGATCGATGAAAGCGCCATCATTGGCGAGGGGAACTATATTGGACCTTATTGCATCATCGGTAAAGATGTGGTTATCGGCAATAATAATAGACTGGAAGCACACTGCTCTATTGGTATGCCACCGGAACACCGTGACTTTTGGAAGAGTTCTTATAAATCGGTGGTTATTGGTAACGACTGCATCATCCGCGAATATGCGACTGTGAACTCTGGAACAACGACAAATACAGTCATAGGAAACAATGTCAGCCTCCTGCATGCCTGCTATGTGGCTCATGACTGTATTGTCGGCGACAATGTTACTATTTCAGGAAACTCCGCAATGGGTGGCCACTGCATTATTCACGAAGGTGCCAATATTGGTTTGAACGTATCAATTCACCAGTACAGCGTGATCGGACACTATGCGATGCTTGGAATGGGAACGGTCATTCCTAAAAAAACCAAAATTGAACCGCTTAATACCTATGTGGGCAATCCCGCACGCTTTCTTAAGCCGAACCAATACGCGGTTAAGAAGTACAATCTCACAGTTCTTGATATAGAACGCTTCAACAAAGAATTCGCAGCAAATCTCAGCAAAATGAGAAAATAAAAAAAGGCAGTCTCACCGACTGCCTTTCTTTTATTTTTTAATCCATAAAATCGGAAAGAGAAAGTCGGCCGCGGATCATGATGATCAGGCCCGTTGACATGCAGGACAGGGCCACACCCACTCCAATAAGATTGCGATTACCAAGATTCAGCAAGCCCCACAAAATCAAAAGAGCGCTTAAGGCAAAAGGACCGATATAAATCCACTTCATCCATTTGGGACGATTGGCGTGAGCTGGGTTTGCAACTCGCATGGTTGGCTTTTGGGAAATTCCCACCATCATCATGCTGTTGATACGTGCGATCATCTGATCACAAAGAGCATCCCCACCTTGAGCAGTTTTGATTTCCTCATACTTCATTATTGCAAAACGAAGAGCATCCAACTCTGCACAGCTTTTTACAAAGGCCTCATGCAGGGTATCGTCTTCGAAGTTATCTAAAACATTTTTCCATTTTCGCACAAGGCTTGGCTGAGCACGCAGGCTCGCATCCTGAGGTAACCCCTCCAGACGCTCAAACAAAACATGACACGAGTAGCACTCGTGCGCGCGGCGACCATTTAAGGCCCCACATTTTGGACAGGATTTCATGTCTTGATTTTTCACCTGCTCAACTGTTGGCTCAACAGCTGGTTTGGTGATGGATTCCAGGATCTCTTCAGTCGTGACTTGTTTTTGCTGTGCATCAGAAGATGCCGCCGCACCAGGAACCGAAACTAGGAAAGTGAACACATTCACAGGGTCCGCAGGTGGATACTCGAAACCGAAACGATTTTCACAAGAGATGCACTGAAACACCGGAGTTTCCGAATGAATATCATCACTCGCAACTTCGTATAACTTAGCACAACCTGGGCATCGGACTTTCAATTTCACGTGGACTCACTCACTCTTTGTGTTACTAATACCATGATGAAGAAAGCCGTTCAATTATTCAAGCACAAAGCCTACGATTTACGTTGGGCATTACTCTCGGGTGTTTTGGTGGGTACAAGCTACATCCCGCTTCCACCTTGGGCTCTGCTATTTTGCTATGCCCCTCTGTGGATTTCAGTCTCTGGAAAAAATCCGCCGTCACTGAAACAAGCTTTCTGGAGTGGTTGGTGGACCCAGTTCGTGCTTACAGCCATCGGTTTTCACTGGATTGCTTACACCGCCCACGAATTCGGCGCGATGCCTTGGGTGATTTCATTCGCGGCACTGCTGCTTTTTTGTGCGTTCATGCATCTCTACATTCCCGCAGCCACCACACTTTCCGTCTGGCTAAAAAGAAAGTTCAATCTTACACAGACTCAGACGCTTTTTGCGATCGCCCTAAGCCATGCGCTTTTGGAGCGCGTATGGCCGGTTATTTTTGACTGGAATCTGGGATACACTTTGCTGGGAGCACACATCCCGGCCTACCAATGGGCTGACGTGATTGGTTTTGCCGGCCTGTCGGCTGTCATTCTGCTTCTTAATGCCTGGGTTGCCGCGATTTGGGTGAACTTTAAAAAATCCCTGCACAGTTTTGCGCAAATCACCGCCTTGGTTGCTGTATTGATTGCGCTTGTGGTGGGTGGCGGACTGCATAAATCCAAATGGGATAAGTTCAATCACGAATTCAAAACTACAATCATTCAGGCGAACATTGGCAACTCTGATAAAATCCAGGCCGAGAAAGGTCGCGGTGCTCAAGAGTTCATCACCCGCAAATTCACCAGCATGACTTTGCAAGCTGCCGAAAAATTCCCAGACACTGAACTTTTCATCTGGCCTGAAACTGCTTTCCCCGATTATTTGGATCAACGACTTCTTAGTCGCAAGTATTCTCAAATTTTGGCAAAAGAGCTGGCTAATCTGATTCAGCCAGTTCTCACTGGCGCTTATTCGCGCAGCCCCGTGGTGGATCCTCACCGTGATGAGGCCACTTTCAATGCCCTGTTTTTGATTGATGGCCGCGGTAACAATCTAGATAAACCTTACTTGAAAACCAATTTACTGGCGTTCGGGGAATATCTACCCTTAAGCGAAAAATTTCCTATCATGCTGAAGTGGTTGCCCTTTATTTCCAATTTCGGCCGTGGCACGGGTCCTCGCGCGATTAACTGGAACCACAACCAGGAAGTGATTCGCTTGGGCGGACAAATTTGCTACGAGGGTTTGGATCCGGCATTTTCCCGTGGATTGATTCATACAGATTCTGACATTCTTGTTAACGTTACCAATGATTCCTGGTTTGGTCGCCCCTTTGAGCCATTGCAACACATGTACATGACACTGGCCCGCGGAATTGAAACACGTCGCCCTCTGATTCGTTCCACAAATACGGGAATCAGCACAGTGATGCTGGCAAATGGTGACCTTCAACAAACTTCCCCACTTCATGAAGAATGGATGGGGCAGTTTACAGTAAAGTATCTTAAAAATGCACCGGTCACGGCCTATGTAAAATGGGGCCATTATGATTGGATTGTTCTGTTACTCGCGCTTTTCGGCATTGTTCTAACTGGAGCCCTGAATGCAAGATCTCGTCGTCCTTGATTGGATAGAAATTTTAGAAAAAATCAAATCACACGCGACCAGTGATGTGGGACGCGAGGCCGTTCTTGAATTAAAACCTCTGGCTTCCGCGGAAGAGGCTTACGTAAGCTTTAAAGAAATTGCCGACGCCACGGAAGTACTCAATCAAGGCCACCGCCCTTACATGCAAAGTTTGGATTTGTACTCCACTTGGATTGCCCGCTTAAAAAAGAAAGCCGTCCTGAAAACTTTGGAAATCAAAGACGTGCGCAGCTTCTGCATCGAAGCCCTGGCTTTGAAAGAGGCGTTGGAGCCCGTCGACAATGCCTGGGCAAAAAGACTGCATGACAGTCTGATGGATGCCGAGGAGCCGCTCTCTGCCATTGATCAAATCCTCACTCCCGGTGGCGAAATCCGCTCGGACGCCAGTGAAACTTTGTACAATCTGTTTAAGGAAAAAGAACGCCTTGCCCGCGAAGTGCAAAACACTTTGGATCGCCTGGTCCGCGACCATCAGATGGAATCCGTGATTCAGGATAAGTTCGTTACTACCCGCGAAGGTCGTTGGGTACTACCCGTCCGCGCCGGCATGCAAAGCAAGCTTCCCGGGGTGATCCATGGTTCGTCCCAAAGTAAGCAGACCGTTTTCATCGAACCTGAAAAAGTAATTCCCACGAACAACCGCCTGCGCCAGGTAGAAGCGGAAATCGAAGACGAAATTGAACGCCTGTTGACAGAGCTCTCCCACTACCTTTCATCACAGGTGATCGACATTGAAAGCTCCAGGGTTTTGATGGAGGAAGGTGATATTCGCTTTTCTCAGGCGCAGTTCACAAATCAAATTAATGGCCACGCAATCGAGTTTGCCAAAGACACGATGGAATTGATCGAAGTCCGCCATCCCCTGCTGCAACTCAGTGGAAGAAAAGTCATTTCCAACACTGTTCTGTTAAACGGACAAAAAAGTATTCTTCTGCTAAGCGGACCGAATGCCGGTGGTAAAACCGTACTTCTAAAATCCATCGGCCTTGCGGCTCAGATGGCACGCTGTGGTTTGCCAATCTGTGCGAGCGAAACTTCACGCATCCCGTTTTTTAAAGACGTATTGATTGGAATCGGCGACAGCCAAAGTGTTGATGAAGAGCTTTCGACCTTTGCCGCACATTTAAAAATTTTAGGTAAAGCGGCTTCCGTCAAAGGCCATGATAGTTTAATTCTGATAGATGAGATCTGCGGATCCACCGATCCTGAAGAAGGCAGCGCCCTGGCCCGCGCCTTTATTGAAGAGTTTTCAGCAAACGATGTTTTTGCTGTCGTAACTTCGCATTTGGGACCGTTGAAAGCCGGTTGGGATGAAGACAGCCGCGTACTGAATGGTAGCATGGAGTACGATCCTAAAACCGGCAGACCAACCTATGGCTTCCTTGCTGGAATCCCGGGTGATTCATTGGCAATTCAAACAGCCAAACGCGTGGGCGTTGCCCAATCCATCGTACAGCGTGCAATGGATGTACTTGCACCAGCTACGCGTGCCCGTCTAGAGGGTCTTGAACAAATCGAACAGCTAAAAAGTGACATCTCGATTTTGCAGGAGCACTTGCGCAAAGAAACCAAAAAAGCTGTTGAAACGAAAAACAAGTACGAAGGTTTACTGGCACAATTCAACAAAGACAAAGATGAATGGTTGCAGCGCACAGTGAAAAAGGCTGAGCGTAAAGTCGAAGAAGCGATTGCGCAGGCAAAAGTTGCCGAAACGTTTAAGCGTCACGCGGCCCTTCAAGAAATCAAATATCAGCTGCCTGAAATCGTGAAAGCCAAGCCTGTCATTCAGGCCGGCGCACCTCAGACTGCCGAGGAATTTGCAAAGAAGTTCCCGCCTGGCGCAAAGGTGTTTGTACCAACCTTGAATCAGGACGGGATCGTACAAAGTGCACCCAACAACAAGGGTGATCTGATGATTCTATCAGGCTCTGTACGCTTACAGGTAAACTGGCAGGATCTAAGACTTGCAGGGAAACCTCAAAATCCAACTTCCCAGCTGGTACGCAAAAGTTCCGGTGGTTTCTCTGCTTCAATGGCCGACGAAGATCGCACCCTGGATCTGCGTGGCAAAACTGTTGAAGAGGCCCTGCAGGAATTGGAAATCGCATTGGATAAAGCGGCCACCACTCGCGAAGATCGCTTAAAAATCATTCATGGGCACGGCACTGAAGCCTTAAAGAAAGCGGTAAGGACTTACCTTTCGCGTTCAGTTTACGTCAAAAAATGGAAAGCCGGATCACCAGAGCACGGCGGTGACGGCGTTACTTGGGCAGAAATCGGCGAAGCCTAAAACCTTAGGAGGGTCTTTTGGAAACCTACCTTATTGCAAGTTGGGTGGTAAGCAAGACCCTGGCGCTGAGCTACTTCGTCGCTTTCCTGTCGTTGTCCACTCAGGTCCTCGGGCTCTATGGCTCGCGCGGTATTCTCTCCATTGATCATCTATTAAATATTTTAGACAAGGAGCTGGGGGCGTCGCGATTTCGCCACTTTCCCTCGGTATTTTGGTTTGCCTCCGGTGATTTCGTCTTAAAGTCTGCCTGTATGCTGGGAATGCTGGCTTCCACATTGGCATTTTTGGGTTTTAGCCAAACCTGGATGTTACTGGCATGTTGGCTTCTGTACTTGTCTTTTTGCTCTTGTGGGCAGATCTTTTTGTCGTACCAATGGGACAATTTACTTTTAGAGCTGGGATTTATCGCGCTGTTTTTTGCGCCCTTCAATTTTGAATGGATTCCTTTTTCCACCTACCAGATTCATCCCATGATAATGGGCCTGGTGTGGCTGCTGTTATTTAAACTGATGTTTTCATCAGGCATTGTGAAACTCACCAATAAAGATCCTGACTGGAAAAATCTAACTGCTTTACGTTTTCACTACTGGACCCAACCACTTCCCAACCCGGCATCATGGCTGGCCGACAAACTTCCCTTGGGTATTCAAAAGCTCAGCTGTTTGATTATGTTCGTGATCGAAGTCGCGGTGCCCTTTTTAATTTTTGCCCCCGGAGTCCCTAGCTTTACAGCAGCGCTGTTATTGGTACTTCTGCAGGTTCTGATTGTTCTGACGGGGAATTTTGCTTTTTTCAATATACTGACTTTAGGAATGTGTCTTGGCTTGATTGCCGATCGGTTCTGGCTTTTCACTGACACTGGTTGGGTGCTTCCTGTCGCAGTCTCAACGGAAGTGGCGGTCACAGTGCTGGTGGTTCTGCTGCCAGGAAATCTATTCTGGATTTTCAAAACCGCATTTGAAAATAGCAAGTCTTTGGATTTCATGCTGCCCTGGATGCGATTTCTTTTCCCTTTCCGACTGACCAACCCCTATGGGCTCTTTGCGGTGATGACGAAAAGCCGTCCAGAAATTGTTCTTGAAGGAAGCAATGACGGTTCCACTTGGCAGGAGTACGAATTCAAGCATAAGCCCACCAAGCTCACTCACCGCCCCACCTTCGTGGCTCCTTTTCAGCCGCGCCTGGACTGGCAGATGTGGTTTGCTGCACTTGAAACCTTCAATGAAAACATGTGGCTGCAAAACCTTGTGACTCGCTTGTTTGATGAATGTCCCGAAGTGCAGGAACTGCTAAAAACAGATCCCTTCGAGGGAAAAGCGCCGAAATTCATGCGCTATGTGAAATACAATTACCATTTCAGTGGCTGGGAAGAGCTAAAAACTTCGGGTCATTGGTGGCGAAGAGATCACTTTTCTATTTACTCACCGGTTTTTGAACGTGATGAGGACGCCTAAGCAAGCATTTATGCTGTATGGAATGTTGACACCTGTATAAGCGGTTACGCGGTATTTTCCCTCTGAAAAAAGTTCGACAGTGAATTTCCAGAGGTCGTCTCAAGTATGGTCAGCTGAAAAAATAAATTGGAGATTTTTCGCGGAATCTCGCAAACTTGTTTTTAGGGGAAATTCAAACCAAAGGCTAGGTAGTCATGCACAACTATCGGGACTTTATTCTACGCGAACTAGAGAAACGTCAGAAAAAGAATCCGTCGTACTCGCTCAGAGCATTCGCCAGAGATCTGGAAATGCCCAGCTCACGACTCAGTGAAATACTGAATCGTAAAATGGGACTTTCAGAAGCACGGGCGATTAATCTGGCAGAGCGACTGAATCTTACTCAACCAGAGAAAGAGTACTTTATCGACCTTGCCCTCTCTGAACACGCGCGCAGCGCTGTGATGAAAGAGATGGCTCTACGTCGAGTCAAGGCTCGGACTGAGTTGATTGAAACAATCGACAAGCGGGATATAAGTGGTTTATCCGATGGCGCACACATCGCCATTCAGGTAAAACGCGAGCAGTACGCCCATGCTCTGGAAAAGATCAAAACTTTCCAGGAGCAATTGGCGAAGGACCTCGAAGCACCCTCAGAGAGTGATTCGGTCTACAACCTAACTGTTCGTCTGCTGGAGCCCACCAGTACAAATGAATAATAACTAGACCCCCTCAAAGCTCTTTGAGGGGGATTTTTGCTAAAAACTCGATCAAAATAGTCCGATAAGTGTTTCAAATCGGGAGACGTTGATCGTGAGTAACGCAAGATTTACAGCTGCAAGCATTGGTATTGCCATTTTCATCGGATACTTTTCCGGCAAGCAGTATTCCACTCTGACCACAAAAAAAGTGGAAACTGAAGACTTGTCCAGCAGATCGAAAGTTGAATTCGAAACATTAAAACTAAAACCGCTTCCTAAAGCTGAAGTTTTGGCTTCCAAGAAGTTGTCTTCGCTTAAAGCAGCAGATGACTTCATCGAGCCCTTTCATGAACGGCAGGATTTCAAATGGGACCCGACTTATTCCGTCTCAGCACCGAGCTTTGACTCCAAGAATCGTCCCTATTTCCGCTACAACGACCGTGAACAGACCGTGCCATCTTCCAATGGCTTTCAAACACTGCGTGAAAATTCATGGACTCATTTTCCATTCATGATGGGTCAACTGCTTCCCTTTTATGACAAGAAGACAGCAGATCTGATTGTGGAATCCAAACAGGATATTCTGTGGGACCCGAAGATGGCCGTGTTCGATAAGACCGACCGAATGTATACAGTGCTGCGGATGAAGACCACAGTCTTTAACAAAGATACGTCGTATGTGATGATGTACTCTGACGATCAGGGCTTGAACTGGCAGGGTCTGCCTTTGGTGGGAACCAAAGACACAGCTTGTGTCTTTAGAGACTTAGGCACAAACAATTGCCCGCTCCCACAACTTTATGACCTTGAAAGACCGCATAACCGCGCCCCCCTGCCAGGACCACCGGCGATGCTATACTATTTAAGCGATGGTAAACTTCCCGGATTTGAAAAAGACTACTCGTGGCTGGGCACCGTTGGAAAACTATATTTGCAGCCGATCACCAAAAACTCCAAAGGTAAACTGGAAGCTGAAAAACCGGTTCTTCTAAGCTTAAGCGCGCAGGAAATCGGTTATCGTAGTGGCTCCTCACCAAAGATCATCCGTTCCGGCAACAAGTACTTCGTAACATGGCTTGAAGCCAATCGTGATTTTGTGCCCGAGAAAAACTCCCGCGGTGGCGCAGTCATTCCCAAACCTGATAAGAACAACAAGCCGTATTCAGAAATCTGGATTGCAGAGTATGACCTTAAAACCAAGAAGGTCACCAAAAAACCAATCCTGAAATCATGGCCTGTTAACGACACCCACAATCAACCTGGTATTGTGCGCACCTGGGATGGCCATCTAATTGTTGTTTCTGGCGGTCATGGTTCACACTTTATGTCGACTTACTCGTTGAAGCCTGACTCTGTCTCTCAGTGGAGCAGCGAAGTTCCTATGAACACCGCTGACACAGGTTACAAGAGTAACTACAGCTCTCCGCAATGGGGCGGTGGCAGTCAGACATACGTTTCCATGATGATAGATGCGAATGACACGGTTCACACGGTTTACCGTCAATGGATGCATGATAAAAAGATTTTCGATTTTGAATATTTCGGTGCATTGGTTTATCAAAATGGAAACTTCGACAGAAAAACGAAAACCTTCCGCTGGAACCCTGCCCGCGTTCTGGTGTATCCAAACGCACCGGAGTACACTCACTGGTACCAGGTGATGACGGTGGATCGCAAAGACAATATATATGTTGAATACAGCAACATGCGACCGTACCCACCTTATCAGGTGAAAGATCAAAAGGGACAAGCCTCATTCGTGTCACCGTACCTTAACAACGCACTTTTGCGTTCTGAGAACAACGGCAAGACCTGGTCGCTGGTTTCTGACGATGACCTGAAAAAAGCGCAAATAAAGTAAACAGAATATTTCAAATAATTCAGATTCCGTTTTTTTGAAGTAAAGAAGAAATGCGATGATGATCCAAAGTGATACAGGATCCATCGCATTTTTCATTCTTATGTTAACTGTTCGACGGTTCCCTGTTGATTTCCCTAGGGAAAACCAATCCCCTGTCTCATTCGAATATGTTTCACTGTCACCGAAAGCTGAGAATTTTCCTGATTGTTAACTACTCTTTTTACAGTGTTACTCAGCTTTACACCGGCGACGATTTTAGGCCCATTGCGGCTGGCACGACCAATGCAATGATGTCTGGCATAGGGGTAATTATGAAAAAGACAAATGCATACATCTCGATTCTCTCGCTGGCTGCTTTATCTGCTTGTGCTCCACAAGACATGAGTTTCACGGCATCCACACTGGCTTCATCCAGTCCTCCGGGTCAATCTGATACAATCATTCCTTCACGTGGAGTGAATCAGAACTTTGATATCCGTGAAAACTCAAAAATCGACGTCCTTTTCGTCGTCGACAACTCGGGTTCCATGGCCGAAGAACAAGCAAATATGTCTTCTAAGATCAGTGGATTTATGAATCTGGTTGATCACCTGGATTGGAGAGTCGCTTTGACGACCACTGATCCACGTATCAATACAACGGACTCTAATGGCGGCAGCTCTCCTTGGGGTGACGGACAATTCCGCCCAATGATCAGTGGCAAACGCTTCATGAGCAAGACAGATGGAACTAAAGATCAGGCACAGGCAGCATTGGCTCAAGCCATCATGCTGGGTGATAAAGGTAATGGTGACGAGCGTCCTATATACAGCATCTCCCGCGCCATCGAAAGAGACGTTGCTCTTCCAGCTGCTGACAGATTCTTCCGCGCTGATTCGAACCTGGTAGTTATCATTATCTCGGACGAAGATGAGTGCAGTAACGGTCAATGTACAACTGGTTTTGATGTTTCAAAATCTCAACCAGCAAACCTTGTAAGTTTGGTTCGCTCTAAACTGGGTGCTGAAAAAGTCATGATGGTGGATACGATTGTTAAGTCTCCAGGTGATAGCTCCTGTACGACTTCGAATCAGCCCGCACCGATCCTGATTTCATTGGCTCAATTGACTGGCGGTATCGTGGGTTCAATTTGCGCGACAGATTATACTGCGATCCTAAAAAATGCGGGTGATGCAGCAGTATCATTGACCAGAGCTGTGTCCTTAAGCTGTAAACCAATCGATGCTGATAACGATGGTAAAGTGGATCTTGTAATCAAAGACTCTGCTGGCAATACGATTTCTTCCGGCTACTCTGTTAGCGGTAATATCGTGACGTTCAACTCAAGTCTGGCTAACGGTTCCTATAAAGCAGACTTCCGTTGCGCGATGTAATTTAAACCAATAGATTTTCAAACCTCGTTTTTAAATAAACGGAGTTTCCCTAAAAGCCCAACCATGGTGGTTGGGCTTTCTCTTTTTGATAACACGCAGAACACCAACCACAATTCCCTCATCCAAAACTGTCAGCCCCTTTCCGTCACCTTCGTCGCATACATTTGAGATGCGGGGATTACTTGGGTTGCCGCCTCAGTAACTTATTGAAAGCCCTTGATTAAATCACCTGTGTCGAATTGAAATATGGCACTGCAGTTGCTTACTCATTAAGTAAACAGAGTGCACGGGGGCTATAATGACAACATCAAATTTGAAAAATACTTTAATGGTGGTTTTGTTGATTGCAGGTGCTGCGGCTTTGACGGGTTGCGGGCCATCTGGTGCACAATCAACTGACTTTGCAAGCCGTGAAGTCATTACTTCAACGACTGATGCTGACAATAGAGCCCTTGCTGTTTGTAATTCCACTTCAACGGCAGGATTGGCTGCCCGCCAGATGGCTTATTCAGAAGGCAACAACTACCGCATGGATTTGGTGTGGGTCAAACTAACGACTTTACCAGCGGGATTCTCTTCCGGCGCCTCCTATATCTCAATGTGGAAATGGCTTGCTAATTCCAACGGAGCTACGTATCTGGATTCAACCTCCGTTCCATTGGCTCTGTATGATACACAGACGAAAAAATTTATCACTTCCTGGGGTACTTCCATCAATTGGAAATCGATTTCATCCCTGGCTCTTTCCATGGGATATGCTGAACCAGCATATTTCTTTGGCCGCGTGATCATCCTGGCAAATCTTAAAGACACCAATGGTGAATACGATGTTTTGAAGGTCACGGCTTATAACACTTCCACAAACAAGGCGATTACAGAAATTAACGGTTTGCTGCCAATGTTTCCTGCAAATCCCGCAGCCTATGCAACTGAAAGCTCTGGCGTAGCCCGCGCTTCTGTCCTGCAAAAGCTTCACCCATTTTACTCTTATAAAAATTCCGGCTATACGACTTCACAATACCAAGACATGGCCAAAAACTATTGCTTCTAACTCCGCGAATTTAATTAAGCGATGTTGGAATCGTCCTGAGGCTGGTGGCGCTCAAAAAAGTACTCATAACTATTCACCAGCATAAATGAAAGCAGGCAATAAACCGGCCCCATCAGCATCGCAACAGCAATCCCCTTTAGATCTGTCAGATACCCAATAAGCAAGTGCATTCCCACCAACATCAAAGAATCCGTCGCCATCATGTATGAAACAGCTGAATCCAGATCTGTTGGAAACTTCGAAGAGATCCAGGTGATTGCCAGCGGATAAAATGGCGCCACTGTAAAACCTGTTATCGGCAAAAATATCGGATCCCAATGAACTCCGGCATAAATACACACAGCACTTAAAACAACGGCACCGGAAAGTTGGGTTCGCAAACTGAATGGCAGACGAATCAGTGCAAACAATGATCTCCCCACCAGCATCCCGACAAAAAAGTAGGTCACATAGAGGGAGGACTTTTCCATGTCATAGTCCATCACCCGTCGCATGAACAACGCCAGACGTGAAGAAACCATGATTTCCGCGCACACACAAAAACTCACCATAAAGGCCAGAAAAATTTGCGGGCGGAAGTTACGGGCTTTGTTTAATTTGTGATTTTCAGGGATGAACTCGGCCTTCTTGTGCAGATCCTTATGACTGCCATGAAAGGTGTAAAGCAAAAGCCCCAACGGCACCACGGTGATAATACCAAATGTCCAGCGCCAGCTCCCCGTCAAATGCTGAACAGAAGCCGCAATCAACGGCGAGCAAAAACTGGCCACCCCATACATTGCATGCAGTCCCGACAGAAGCTGCTGTTTGCGATTTTCACTGGATCCCAAAGGAACGAGCACATTGGGAATCAAGCCCACAATACCCAGACTCATACCGAACGTCAGAGAGAAAAACAAAAACACATAAAAATGCGGCGCGGTTGCCAAGCCGATCAATGACAGAATCAAAGCGATCGCCCCACCGCGCAGAACATTCAAGCGGTCGTAGCGTCTTAGCACATGCCGGGCAAGATAACTGGAAAGAAATCCAGAAATCGAGCTTAAGGCGAACATCCATGAACCCATGGAGTCGTTCACCGCAAATTCTTTCATGATTTCTGGGAAAAGCGGTCCTCGCACATTGTCGCTCAGACCGAATACAAACAAACTAAAATAAGACAGAATAATGTAAGGCCAGATCATACGATTAGTGTGATGACTCTTGGCTTACTTCCTCGGCCTGCAAGTTCTCCCCTTGACGATAGCGATCGACCAAGGCTTCATCTGTCGTTGGGAAAGAGAACAGCAACGAGTGAACGTTGGTTTCTTCATCTTCCTGTGTGACAGCCACATAAACCAAATCCTTGGTCTCATGATCAGGAAATTCCTTAATAAAGCTTACAAGCACATGACCTTCAGTATCAGTTTTTCGCCAAATCTCATCTGCGGATTCGATTGTTTCTTCACGCAGATCCGCGTAGTCCTGAAACTTTTCCTGCTCAATATCTTTATCTGTGCGAACTTTCATCATCGCCTGATACAAGCCCACGGCCAACGGATCGCCTTCCAACATGGCATCGCCTTCAATCGCCCCTGCTGAAGCTTCCGCATAGCTGCGATCGTACACCATCTCGCCTTTTTGATAATTGTGCCAAACGCTGGAATCCCTGGTTGGGAAATGCATGAATACGAACGTTGGATACTCTTCCTCTTCAACCATATATGCGATGGCAATGTACTTAAAGGCTGTTGCCCCTTCTTCGTATTCGCGGATGAAATAGTAGACCACGTAGTCTTCCATGGCTGCGTTATCCATCCACACTTCATCCGGATCATCCAATGTGGACTCCAAATAATTTTCCCGCGCCATTTGTTCTTCGTCAGAAAAATCGTCGGCAGTGCGGTAGGATTGATACTCATCCTGAAACTTTTTAATCGCTGATTCGAAATATCCGTACAACTCTTTTTCGGTTTCGAAAATGAGGCCGGCTTTTTCATCGACAACGATATACTCTTTTTCAGTGATAGATTTGGCTTTAACAGGACGAGATTTAGCTTTGGCCATCGTGGCTCCTTATTGCCTATTATGGAGAGAAATCCTGCTTGGCAACAACAGGAAAAAAATCTGACACGACAAGGTTCGTCATGACCCTGTTTTTTCCTCTTGCAACTCTTCCGATTCTTCCCCAACATTCAATTTATGTTGTGCCATTAAATGGTTTTTCCAAGGTGCAAGGAGGCGATCTTGGCGAGTATTGAAGAGACCAGTCTTGAGCGAATGGAAGCACTACTGTCCCACTCTGCTATGGGTGTTCATGTTCTGTTTGATAACACAACCATTGCGAAGGTTCTTAAAGAAGTCACTGACGACAAAGACTTCTACAGCTTTGACAAGATGAAAAAGGTGCAAGACGTGATGACAGAACTCATTGCGCGCAAAACCTATTTCGAAAAAATGGCGTTTTTGCAGGCATTGGACCCGGATTCTTATCAAATGCTGATCCGCGCCTACTTCCATATCGTTGAAAATACAGTTCGCGCAAATCACGAACACGCTCACTGATTACTGAGCGTCATTTGCAGCGCCCCTCTAAAACAGACACTTTTCATAGGGAAAGTGTTTAATTCCTATTCATTTTACGCGACATTTTCCCAGAAATTCTAGATCTTCGATTTTGTGACGAATTGTTAGAGTCCTAAATCGACATTAAACGCGAAAAATAATGCAACGCGGAATTCCAGTGCTATCCTGATTTCATGTTTTCCCACCGCAAAGCCGATAGGGGATATTGTGAAATATCGACGTCTCTTATCGGCTTTCTTTATTTTTCTGATCCCCGCTCTGTCTCAGGCAGAGTATCGGGTCTTCGTGTTGAAAATCAGTAAGTCAGCTTCCGCCTCCGCTGAAGCTTCGGCGGGACAGGCCGCCCCAGACGGCGAACCCACCTTTCGTCTGGTTGAGAGCACTTTAGATCCCGATCAATACCGCGGGTTTTACCCAGTCGCTGCTGATGAAACGGTCACCTACATCGACACCTGGCGGTGTTATGGGCGCACGGGCGGCATGCAGCCCCACTGCCCCAACCCTAAGGGCCAGATTCCCTCTGAAGAGAATTCAGGACCCTAGTACCCCTGCCTCTTTTTGATACACTAGTGGATATGTCATCTATCGACAATTCCACGCGTAAATCCCAACAAGCCGACCTGAGTGAACTTCAGGCCGAGCACAATCGTAAGAAAAAGCAGATCACCAAAGAAAACGAAGGTCAGCTTGAAGACTTGCGTGGCTATTACGCGGAAAAGAAAGAAAACATCCGCGAAACCAATGAAGCGGCCGTTAATCACATCCGCGATCGCCAGAAGGAAATGGTCGAAGACTCTGCTCAAAAAAGAAGTCAGCTTTCTGATTCCTACAATGCCCGTACGGCCACTCTGCAAAAAGACTACGATCAGAAAATCACCGACACCCGTAATAAGCGTCGCGAGCAGTTGGATGCTGTTCAGCTGGAATCCAATCAGAAAATCAAAGATACTCAAGACAATGCCCAATCCCAGATAAACGGAATTCGTGAACGCTCTGCCAATGAAATTCAACAGGCCAAAGATCGTTACAACAAAGACGTGAAAGAGATCAATTCGTTTGCCCAAAAACGCCTGGATAACCTGCACGAACAAAACGAGCGCACACTAAGTCACGAAATGGAGCGAGGCAAGCAGGCACAGACCAAGCTGCGCACAAATCAAGAGGAAGACTTCGCCAAACAGCGTGAGACTGGCGAGAAGAAAATAGCGGTCCAACAGGATCAGCAGCAAAAACAACTGACCCGTTCAGAGACCGAGTTCAAAAAAGACTATGAGCAACAGCAAAAGCAATGGGGCTCCAAGGAACAGAATCTGAACAATCAGTACAGCCAACGTGTTATGCAAAATAAGAAAGCTTATGAAAAAGAGCTGAAAAACCAAAATCAGCATTTTCAAAGCACTTACTTGAAAAACAACGAAGCCAACCGTGAATCCCTGAATATCCAGGAAGACATGTATGCCAAGGAACTGGCAACGACCCGTCAGAAATTCACGAAGCAGGCCGAGAAATATGAAAGCAAAGAACAGGATCCGTTCTACAAAGTAGAAAACCGTGGCAGCCAGATGCAGGAGACTTCTGATTTTTACGTGTTAAGGGCGTTCGTGCCAGAACACGAAAAGGATTCCGTGCGTGTGACGGTTCAAAATGACCGCGCCACAGTTTCCGGTCAGCGCGCCTTCAAGGATCAGATTGAAAATGAAAACAAAAAAACCACCAGCAGCAGCTTTCAAACTTTCCGCGAGGAATTTGCTTTTGAAAAGCCGATCGTAAGTGAAGGCATGACCCGCGAGCGCGATGGTGACTACGTCGTCTATACCATTCCCAAAATGACTTCCATGGGATTCAACCGCAAAGCCTGATTAAGGCTTTGCGGATTCGAACTTCACCAGATTTCGTCCTGCATAGATATTCATGAAGGCGATTTGAATCTTTTGATCCATCTCTTCGATCTCATACACCAGCTTTGCAAAATCATCACCCGTGGCAGTCTTCACCCCGATTCGCGGCAATACGTCGCCCGGTCTCTGAAAATTCCGCACCATTTTTAGGCGCATGCGGGCATTGAAATCCTGAGAGCTGATTGAACTGCTTCCCTTAAAGATCATGTCCAATTCTTCCTGGGAGCCATTGTCTCCGCGAGAAGCCTGATACCCATCCACCAGAATTTCAATATAGTTAATTCTAACCAGAACATCCGCACCAAAATCATCCTGAGGCGCAAGTGCCGGGTAAACCGTTTCCAGCAGACTGTCATAGGTTGCCATGCGGGTCTTGGCTTCAGCGACATAGTCAGCCAGGTATTTATATAGTTCTTTCTTATCCTTACTCAGTCTGCTGAACGTCTTGTGACGTTCATACTGACCATAGAATCTGACCTGCAGAGGACCTGGATTCGCATATCCATTCAGGGCCAGATATCGCAACGTCTGCTGCTGCAAACTTGTTGCCTGAGTCTCATCAAAACCAATCAGGTGTGAATATTCGTGAGTCATCAAAGCCAAAACCTGAGATTTAAAGTTATCGATTCTCAGTTTTGATTTTAAGGCAAAGGTGCTGATACAAATACTATTTGTCGGCGAACTGTATGCCACGGCATCTTTAACTTCATTTCCCAAAGTGCAGGCTTTTTCGCGAAGCACCTCAACCGGAGTGTTGATAACGATCTGACGAAGCTGCTCCAATTGCTCAGCTGTCAAAGGCGACTTCTCCGGATTCCACATCCAGCTGTGAATTAAAAACTGTGCGTCTCGCTGGATCTTATCCAAAGTATCGATCAACAATTCCTCAGGCACCTGCTCCCCTTCCTGGGAGTCGCCACCGCTGCCAATACGTACGGTGTTGGCCTGGCTCATTTGCGATACCATCAGGAAAGAAAATAAAAACAAAAGAATGTTCTTCATAGATTTGCCTCCGCGAGGTTTTCATCACTTTGACTTTGCTCCGGCGGCGTATCCACTAAAACGCCACTGGTCGCAATCAGATTAATATTCATTTGAAAAATACGAGCGCCTTCCAAATTCTTGGAAGGGTACCGGACCGCAAGAAGATCGAAGAATTCCTCAACGTCGCGTTTCGCTTTTTGGTACTCACTGTCGTCCATCGTCATCAGCAAGGTCCCGAAATGACGATTCTGAACCGGCCAGTTGATGGCGTCCTGCGCTTCGATCAAACTGCGGTTGTGAAATCCCAGAAGAGCTACACTTCCCAACTCCGTGGGTATTTCCAAGTGCTGATCAGTTGCCTTCCAGCACTGAGTCTCTTCATCAAAATAGGCTAACCCACAGGCTTCGATACTTTCCAGGATCTCCGAACACTCCTTTTGAGTGATTTGAAAAGTGTTGGCGATATAAGAGACCGTGCAATCCAAAGATCTTAAGGTAAGGAGCAAATGGACTCGCGGAGTTTTGGGGTTGCGTAAAAAGTTGAATACGTCCCCTACCTTTTTTCCATTTTGATTTTTACTAAGACGAAGCATCTGCTGAAAGTGAAATTCTTTAAGTCTTATATTGGCAGCGTGAGTGTACTCGACCAGGTTTTCAAAATACTCGGAATCAACCTGGCTTAATTTCAGCGACTGCAAAACCGCCGGGACTGAATCTGCGCCCAGATTTCTTTTTCCTATTGAAACCTGTTGCAAGAAGCTGCGGCTTTTAAATCCACACTGCAAAGTCCAAGTGCCAAAAGAAAAGGTCGGCGATCGCTCCTTATTATAGCGATACCACGCCTGTAAAAACTGGCGGTAATCGACGAAGTCCATAATATGTGGTTTTAGCGCAAGTGTAGTCATTGAATCGTGCTCTTTTCGAAACCTTGAATACACCTAAATCAAAATTAACGAAAGCCTATTCCATAAACTACTGAATTATTTACTGTATTCAAGATTGACTACGGATAGTGGAATTGGAAACTTCAGAAAAATTGAAATTTTAGACTACACCGCTTACAAATTGCCGCAACAAGCAAACGTTAAATAACCTTAAAACGACTAAAAAAATAAGGAGCCTTAAAATGAAAAAAATTCTTTCCCTAACAGTTCTGTCTTCCCTAGTCAGCCTATCCGCTTTTGCTGGTGGCCCATGGTACCCGGTAAACGCCCAAGTGATCCGTTACGATGACGGAGCAATCCTTTGCTCAGTAACTAAAATGATGGGAGTAGAAGAAGAAATCCTGTTCCGCTGCCCGACTGCTCTTAATTTGAATGTGGCTGCTCGCTTCAGCTCACAACCAGTTATGCACATTGAAAACGGCAAAGCGAATTACTACGCGACAATTCATACGGCAGGTCTGTTCAACAACGGATCAAGAGTTTCCACGTTCGACTCTGTAAATGGTGACAAACTGTCAACAGAGATGACTTTGACGACCGATCAAGGAATCGTAACTGTGATCATCACACCACAGTTCGGCCCTCGCGAAATCCAACTCTAATAAAAGATAAAAAAAGGGACCGTGAGGTCCCTTATGACAGTTCGAACTTAGGCACTTGGCAAGGATTCAAAAGATCTTCCAGGAAATATGCCGCTAACTGATGACGTCCCTCTACGGCTGCTTTCTTGTATAGAATCAATGCTTGCTGTCGAACAGTAGTCTCTGAAGTTCCGCGAGATTGCGCGATAGCGCGCAGACTCAGTCCCTTCAATAGCAACAAACCGATGTCACCTTCGGTTTTCGTAAGACCCCATTTTTGAAATTGGCGTGAAACGACAGGATGAAGTCCGCCAGTGGGGATACATACGTGTGCACAAGTTGTATTACTGATGTCCTGCATGGTGTTCTCCTCTAGAGAACACTAAATGCGAAAATTTCTTATATGTCATCTAACATCTGTTTGGTGACATATAAAAATAGGTAATTATTTACTCAGAGTTAATTAAACGGCGTTTAGGCCTTCAAAAGATAACGCACTTCGCGCATAACAAAACTAAAACGTGTTTTCATGCTATAAAGTAATTCTAGATTAGTGTGCAGTTGGTTGATCTCATCAACCTCTTGTACGGGCTTATCAGACAGTTCGTGATAACTAGTATGTGAAACCGATTCTGACGGAACGAATGATCCACGGAAAGTTTCAGAAGTCGCCGTTGCTTCAACTTGTACTGTCTCGTTTTTACCAATCACTCTCATCGCGAACTCCTGATTCTGCGCGCCTTTCAGGGCGCCGACATAAAAGTCTATTTCTAAAAATCCACTTCTCAACTTAAATAAACTTACATAAAAATTTTTACAAGCCGAGTCACTAGTACTCGCACTTAAGGTCCGTCGTATCCTCGTGCGAAAGCTCTGTACGGTCGTCGTTGTTTTTAAGATACGTCGCCATCACAGAACCGCCACCATCGTTATGCTTTAGACCCAAAACATGACCCATTTCGTGAAGGATCAGGGCTTCAATATTCACTCCCGATCCAGTTCCTTGATTCCAGTAGAAGTTAAAAAACGGTTTATTCGTTTCCGGGTCGATTTTGCTATTAACGCGGATATCTGTTTCCCGAATCTGATCCCCAGTCCACAAAACTGTAGTTCTGGCTTGTTCAGAGGCTTTTTCGCTCTCCCAATTGGTCATAAAATAGATAACGTTTTTGCCGTCTGTGCGAGGTTGGTTGGGCCCACTCACTCGAGGAGTCGTTACGATATTAAAAAGTTTGCGCCCTGTCTGGCGCTCCCAGGTCTGCCCGGCACTTACGATTGCTGGGATAAACTCAGCGGGAACTGACTCATGCAGGTACATAGTCACAGGCACGTCAGCCTTCCAGGAAACACGCTCGCCATAGCTGTTTTGCAAAAAACCGCAGGCTTCTTGAGATTTCGGAGCACAGGCTTCTAATAAAAAAGCCATAACTACAAGTGCTGCTACTCCAACGTATTTGAACATAAGCGTGTCCTCCTGATCGTTTCTATTACAAAGAAAGGACCACCCTGCTCCAGCACCGGGACACCCCTAAGATCATGAAATTCCACACATTTTAAACAATTACAGTTTTCGGCATACGGCCAGTGAGACAGACACTTTCCTGTTCAGCTCACAGTCAACCCTGCGTAAACGGCATAAGTACATGTTTTTACATGCATTTCTGACGTCAAAGTTTTAGACACCCCCAAGCCGCAAATGGGGAACTTTAAAACCATTTTATTGAGGTTTGAGCCCAAACTTGGTAAATCTCTACCATTCTGAAAGGCGAAATATGATGAAACTGACTGTAATCCCTGGTGACGGCATTGGCCCTGAAATCATGACCCAAGTAATCCGCGTGTTGAAACACGTTCATGCTCCGTTCGAATACGAAGAGCATCAAGCCGGCGAAATCGCTTTGGCAAAACTGGGCGACCTTCTTCCTCAAAACACAGTTGATTCCATCAATAAAAATAAACTGGCGATCAAAGGACCTACGACAACTCCAGTAGGTGGAGGTCACAAATCCATCAACGTGACCATGAGACAAAAATTTGACCTTTACGCCAACGTGCGCCCGGTTCGTTCCCTTCCAGGCGTTCAATGTGTTTGCTCTGACGTAAATTTAACGATCGTGCGTGAAAATACGGAAGACCTATACGCTGGTATCGAGCGCATGGTAGACGAAAACACTGCAGAGAGCATCAAACGCATCACTCGCCGTGGTTCTGAAAGAATCGCGCGTTATGCTTATGACCTGGCTCAAAAAACCGGTCGCAAGCAAGTGGCCATCGTTCATAAAGCTAACATCATGAAAATGTCAGATGGCTTGTTCTTAAAAGTGGCGCAAGAAGTGGGTTGGCAGTACCCGAACATCCAAACGAAGGATGTTATCGTGGATAACGCCTGCATGCAGTTGGTGACTCGCCCACAACAATTCGACGTGATCGTAACTGAAAATCTGTACGGCGATATCCTGTCTGACCTTTGCGCGGGCTTGGTCGGCGGTTTGGGAGTTGTACCTGGCGCAAACATCGGCGAAAAGGCCGCGATCTTCGAAGCCGTTCACGGTTCCGCACCAGATATCGCAGGACAAAACAAAGCCAACCCAACGGCTTTGCTTCAATCCGCTGTGATGATGCTCCAACACGTGGGTGAAGGTGCCAAAGCCGATTCCATCATGAAGGCTTTGATTGCAGCATTGTCTGATATCAATGCCCGCACTGGTGACTTGGGTGGTAAGGGCACAACTCAGTCCTTCACTGATGCCATCATCCAAAAACTGTAATCAGTAAAGCAATCTTAATAATAGCAAAGGCCGCTTAAGGAAACTTAAGCGGCCTTTGTTTTTTTGCTTTCCTCGCAGCCTAAACATCCTTAGCATTATGATATGAAAAATTCTGTTCTGCTTCTGAGTTTGTGCTTCTTGTTCACGGCCTGCGCCACCAACCAAAAGAGTCGTCTTGCCACGACCCTGACCGGTGTGGGTGTCGGCGCCATTGCGGGAGCAGCAACTGCTCCAGATGACGAACGCCCCGAACTGCATGCCATGTACTGGGGTGGGATTATTGGTGTGATCTCTGCCATTGCAGCTAATATGTACTTTGATGACAACAAAGAGATCGATATGGCCAAGATGGAGAATGACAAACTGAAAGCTCAGTTGGATTTTTTCCAGAGTGGCACGGCCACTCTTTTGAAAGAGACCAAAGGAAATGCTGACAAGCGCTACTTCCAAAGTGGCAAAGCACAGATTCGTCTGTACAAAATTGACCAGTGGGTGGATGACGGTCCAAATAAGAAATATCACCGCGACCAGATGATTGAAATCCTGCCTTTGGAAAAAGGTCAGTGATGAAAAAACACCTCTGGCAGATTCTGTTTACGGCAAGTTTCGTCTGGGGCTCTGTAGTCAGCGTGCTTTACTGGCAGTTAAAATCAAATCCCCGAGTGATTGCCATAACAACTGACATGGCCGGAGCCGACAACTCGCAAGCCCAATCCGTCCAGCTGACTGAATTGGAAAAAAGTACGTTTCTAAGACAATACCTGGAAAGATATTTCACCTACGACTCTAATAATTTTTGGCAGTCGCAAACCTCTTTGACCTTCCTGATGTCTCCACAACTACGTGAAAAAAGAATTGCAGAGGTTCAGCGTCTGCGCGAGAAAATTCAAAGCAAGTCCTTGAACCAAAAAGGCTTCTTGATCTCCTTAAGCCAACTTGAAGGTGATGAGTTCAGTGCGCTTTTGAATTTGCAGATGAACGAGGCTCCGGGCCGCGTAAATAGTCTGTATGTCACGACGAAGCTTAGAATTGAAAGCACGGAAAGAACCCTGGAAAATCCATGGGGACTTATGATCACCAAGCTGGAGTTTCCTGAAACATCCCCGACCGCTTCAGCAATACCGAACACTCTGGCGATTCGTGACAGAACTCCCCTGACCATCACCTTCCCCTGCGCGATCGAAAATATTCTGGGTGAACCTGCTTCCGTCATCGAAACCAAGATCACCACCTTCAACGTTTCCGAAATTCAGCTGAATTCAACTCAACGGTTGAATGAAACCGTGAAGATGACGGCTTATTGCAAAGACAAGGAATACCACTTCAAAGTCTCTGCCGCAGAAAAATCGGCGGATGTATTCAGGGTATTTTCAGCGGACCAAGCCCAGGTCCGAAAGGATCCCGGCGCAGGCAAGCCCCGCAAAAAAGACAAGTACGACAAGACCATCGAAAATGTTTTGGGAATTGAAGTCGAAAATTAAGAAATTCGCTCTGACATCTGCGCGGTGATTTTAGGAATGACCATGATGACTTGGGTTCCCACGCCGACGCGGGAACGGATTTGCAAATCACCACCGACAGCCTGCAAAGTTTTGCGGGCATCGTACAATCCCAGGCCATTGCCGTTTTCTTTACCGAAGCTTTTACCTTCGTTCATTAGCTGTGGAAGTACTTCTTCGGGAATGCCGCTGCCATTGTCCATGACTTGCAACAACCAGTTTTGATCGCGATCCAAAAGTGAAATACTGACTGAAGCTTCTGATTCAGGAGCCGCCTCAATGGAGTTGTTCAGAATATTTCCCAGAACTCGAAGCAATTTCATTTCATCCAATGGCAATTCCAACTTTTCTGCTTTCACGTGTTGGTGCCAGGTGAACTGGATTTGCGGATAGGAAAATTTATATTCTTTCAAAAGACGATCCGCGACTTGAATGATGTCAGTCTGATCTCCTGGAAGCGTTCTCTGTTTTGGCAAAGCCTCAGCCCCACCAGTCAATGCTCGTCCACGCAATAACAAGTCATCCGCGATACCGCGAATTCGACCCACAGCCAGACTTAAAAGTTCCTTTTTCTCGTTGCTCATTTCATGGGAAAGCTGGGTCAATGTCGTCAATGCCATCAGTGGACCACGGATATCATGGGCAACCTGACGGGAGATTTCGGAGATTTCTTTATTGCGTTCAAGCTCTGACTGAAGCTTTTGTTCCTGCATTCTGTTAATCAACTCACGGCGTGAGCCAAAGGAAACCAACATCAAGCCCAGGAACACACCGATCAAAAAGATCGGCGAAGTCACAGTTTTTAAACCCAGGTCAGCAGTGCTATAGCAAACCTGCACTTGCCCTGCTGGCAGAGAAAACAATGTGATGGGAATGCTGCTTTGGAATGAACAAGAGCCTTCTACAGATTTCACAGAGACTTTTGCGACAGAGCTATGAACTTCTTTTAGCTGCCCCAGAATTTTATCCAACAACGTGGAATCCTGCTTAACTAGCAGGGACTTGGCGATGTCCTCTTCCCAAATCGAAAAGTATTGGGCCACAGCGCCTTGAGCTCGATTCACTTCCAGTACGAAGCTCAAAACAGAAACTGATGCCAGAACCACCAAGAAGACGGTCATCCAGGGCATTGAGCTTCGTTTAATAAGGGCTAGGGACGGTTTTATCATACCTTGATATAAGCAAGGACTGCTCCAGCCCGCCGATGATCACGGCGGGTTTGGGCGCTCAAGGGATTGACAGGTGCCATTTCCCGAATGACGTATCAAAGTGAGACCGATTGACAATGCGATTGCGGACGTCCGCACACCCGTAGCGGGTGCTGCGAGGCAGTACAAAAAGGGAACTGTTACCTTAGTTCATCGACTCGCGATGCACTAGATTTTTTAACTCTTGCACTTCATCCAAAGAGACATCGTAAGGCTTGCCGCAGACTTGGCAAGTGACGTGGACTTCCTCTTTTTTATCAAGCATGTCCTGAAGCTCTTCCTCTCCCATCGCTTCAAGAGCGCGCATCACGCGGGCTTTTGTACAAGGGCAGGAATATTCAACCGTTTGATTGTGTTCGATTTCTTCAAATGGAATGCCTTCCATGAACGGAGTTACCAGATCCATGCAGGTAGCACCTTCGTTCAGCATTTTTGAAATATTTGGTTTTTTGTTTTCGTAGTTCGCGATGATTTTCTCAACCATACTTTCTTCCACGCCAGGCATCACTTCGATCAAGATACCACCCGCTGTTTGCACCTTACCATTTTTATCAAGGTACACACCCAATGAAACCAGTGAACGAATTTGATGTGACTGATGCAGGTAGTGAGCAATGTCGTCGCCGATTTCACTGCTAACCAATTCCACTGTTCCTTGGAATGGTTGCTTTTGAAATGGCTGATGGCGCGCCACTGTCAAAAGACCGATACCGATGGCATTCTTCAAGCTTAGACCACCGTCGTAGCTTTCAGGTTGATACTGCGGATTTGGAGTGTAACCACGCACGTGACCTTCGTAGCTGGCTTCCGCATAAACGCTGCTCAATGGCCCGTTTCCACGGAACAAAAGTCCCACCTGCTGGCCATCTTTTAAATTCGCCGCCATCAACAACGCACCCACCATGCTGCGACCAACTGCCACCGTAGCCAAAGGATATGTGTTTTGCAGATCCTGCATGTGTCGAACAACTTCTGTCGCATTGACTGCAGCAATACGGACTGTCAGATCTTTGGAGACATAGCGGTGAACGCGTTCTTTACCCATGACAAACTCCCGAAATAGATAGAAAATAACAGCCGAAACTAGCAAAGCGGCCCTATAATTTCAAGCTTCAATAGCAGAGTCAGATTTATGAAGATTTATATCTTTCGCCACGCCCAAAAAGCCATGGATTTCTCAGGTGATCCCGACCTGACACCCGAAGGCCATAATCAGGCGTCCACTCTATTGGATTTGGTCCTTAAAAATGAAATGCCAATTCCCACTCATCTTTGGGTTTCGCCGCGCAAACGCACTCACAGCACTTTTCGCCCTCTGTCAGAGCATTTCAAGCTTCCCCTGGAAAACCAGGAAGATCTCTTAGAGCAACATGGCGATGAATCCCTGCAAGTCTTTCGCAAACGCATCTCCACGCTTTTAGAAAAGGCGGCAGAGTCTAAAAATGAAGTGATTTACTTATGTTCTCACTATGACTGGGTGATTGAAGCCATGTCCGTGATTCCCTCAGAAACTGATTTATCGGAAGACCGTTTTTCCCACTGGTCTCCGTGCCAGGGTGTCGGTTTTGAGGTTGCAAAGGATGGGATGTACAAATTCTTAGAGCTAAAAAGGATCTCTCCATGATTCAAAATATCTGGGCCATCGGTCGAAATTACGTCGAACACGCAAAAGAACTGGGCAATGAAGTTCCCACTGAACCTTTGGTCTTTTTGAAGGCAGGAAGCTGCGCGACGGTCGCGGCTTCAGAAATTCACCTGCCAAAATGGACGACCGATGTTCACCACGAAGTGGAGATCGCTTTGCAATTTGATGAGAACTTGCAAATTTCTTCGGCCTGCGTGGCGTTGGATCTGACTGAACGCACATTGCAATCCAAATTAAAATCCAAAGGGCAGCCGTGGACTTTGGCGAAAAGCTTTACTGAGGCCTGCCCACTTTCCAGCTTCTTTCCAATAGAGAGCCTGGATGAGCTGCGCAATATCGGCATCAAACTGACGGTCAATGGCGAACTCCGCCAAAACGGCAACACCTCGTTGATGATTTTCCCTTTTGAAGAACAGATAGACTATGTGCGTCAGCACTTTCCTGTGGTCGCCGGCGACTTGCTTTTGACAGGCACCCCTGCCGGAGTTGGTCAGATCAAACCGGGCGATATTTTGCTAGCGGAAATCGTGGGAAAAATCACGCACCAATGGAGCGTCAAATAGCTTGAATTTCTTGTGCCACAGAGTAAATATTCCAGCACTCACAGGTAAAGTTGCTGGCCTATTTCGCCGGCACAAGGAAGCTTAAGTTATGAACGATATCCAATCGAAGATCGTCGCGCGCGGCGAAGAGATTATGAAACGTATGGAAAGCCAATCCAAGGCTTCCATCTTCTCCAAAGATTTCTGGTATGGCTCCATCATGGAATGGAGTATGAAAAATGAAAAATTCAAAACCAACATGTTCCGCTTCGTGGACGTGCTTCCTTCAATCAACTCCGGCGACGAAGTTGCCCGCCACTTGAAAGAATACTTCGCTGAAGACGGCGGAAAGCTTCCTCCGGTATTCAACGTGGGACTTGGTCTTGGCTCTTTGGCACCGGGCTTGATGGCTGGTGCCATTAAGAAAAACGTTGTTGGTATGGCGCAAATGTTCATCACGGGTGAAAATCCAGACGACGCTCTTCCAGTTCTGAAAAAAGCGCGTAAAAACAAAATGACTTTCACTGTCGACATTTTGGGCGAAGCAATCCTGTCTGAAAAAGAAGCGCAGGAATATTCCAACAAGTGCATCGAACTTGTAGACTGGCTTGCGAAAGACGCTGAAAAATGGGACGAAGTTCCTCAGATCGATCGCGATCACGAAGGTGCAATTCCAAAAGTAAACGTGTCTGTCAAAATGACGGCGCTTTACTCGCAAATCAAAGACTCTGCCTGGGATGAATCCAAAAAAATCCTTAAAGATCGTATGCGCCCTATTTTCCGTCTGGGAATGCAAAAAGGTGTCTTCATCAATTTGGATATGGAGCAATACTCCGTCAAACATCTGACGTTGGAAGCTTTCACCGAGCTGATCAATGAAGACGAATTCAAAAATTACAAATTCTTCGGTATCGTGATCCAGGCTTACCTGCGTGATTCCTTCGAAGACTGCAAAACGCTGACGGACTTCGCAAAAAAACGTGGCACTCCATTCTGGGTTCGTCTGGTTAAGGGCGCTTACTGGGATTACGAAACTATCGAAGCTGAACAACGTGGCTGGCCGGTTCCGGTTTACACGAACAAAGCAGAGTCTGATGCGAACTACGAAGTGTGCGCAAAATACTTCCTGGAAAACATCAAATACATCCGCCCGGCGTTTGCGTCTCACAACGTAAGAACCATCGCGGCTTGTATGCTTTACGCCGAACAATTGAACATTCCTAAAGACGCTTTGGAATTCCAAATGCTTTACGGCATGGCCGAGCCAATCAAAAAAACCATCGTCGAGATGGGTTACCGCATGCGTGAATACGCTCCCGTGGGTGAATTGATCCCAGGCATGGCGTACCTTGTTCGTCGCTTGCTTGAGAACTCTTCGAATGAATCCTGGCTTCGTGGGAAATTCGCAGACAACAAAACCACGGCGGAGCTTTTGAAAGATCCTGCTTCTGGTTTGACTCCGACATCTGCAATCATCCCGCAAAAGCCCGGCAAGTTCTACAACGAGCCACTTTTGGATTTCGCTGTAAAAGCTGATCGCGAAAAAATGGAAAAGACTTTGAGCGAGATGCGCGCAACACTTCCAGTGACTGTGCCATTGATGATCAATAACAAAGAGCAAACATCTGCTAAAATCTTTGACCGCGTGAATCCTTCTGAAAGTTCTCAAGTTGTGGCTAAAGTCCACATGGGCACGATCGAACAAGCAGAACAAGCGATGCAAGCGGCACAAGCCGCTTACAAAACTTGGAAAAACGTTCCGGCTATGGAACGTGCTGCTTTGGTGGATAAACTTGCTGACCTTATGCAACGCGATCGCTTTAAACTTATTGCGACTCAAGTGCTTGAAGTTGGTAAACCATGGGCGGAAGCCGATGGTGATGTGGGCGAAGCGATCGACTTCTGTCGTTACTATGCTCGCGATATGCGCAACCTTCAAAAACCGCTTCGCGTGGGTGGTCTTCCTGGTGAACTATCCCATTACATCTACAAATCACGTGGTGTGACGGCGGTTATTGCTCCTTGGAACTTCCCATTGGCGATCTTAGCCGGCATGGTGACAGCAGCAGCTGTGACTGGAAATACAGTCGTCATGAAGCCTGCAGAGCAATCCTCATTGGTTTCTTGGGGCTTGATGAAAATGATCCAGGAAGCTGGCTTCCCGGCAGGTGTTGTGAACTTCCTGCCAGGTTTGGGCGAAGAAGTTGGCGAATACATCGTGAACCACAAATTCACGACGACAATCGCTTTCACTGGCTCAAAAGCAGTTGGCCTTCACATCCTAAACCGTGCGTCTATTGTTCAACCAGGACAGCAGCACGTTAAGAGATGCATTATCGAGATGGGTGGTAAAAACGCTGTCATCATCGATAACGATGCCGACCTTGATGAAGCAGTTGATGGCGTTCTTTACTCTGCCTTTGGTTTCTCTGGTCAAAAATGTTCAGCGGCAAGCCGCGTGATCGTGTTGGATGAAGTTTACGATCGTTTCACAGAGCGCTTGGTTGAAGCCGCTCGTTCTATCGAAGTGAAGTCCGCGGAAAATCCAAAAGCTTACATGGGCCCGGTTGTGGACCAGGAAGCTCACGAGCGTATTTTGAATACAATCGCTGAGACTGAGAAAACTAATAAATTGTTGTTCAAAGGAACCGCGCCAAACAACGGCTTCTACGTTCCGCCAACAATCTTCGGTGATGTTCCAGGCGACGCGAAATTGGCGCAACAAGAAGTCTTCGGACCCGTTGTGGCAGTGATCCGCGCTAAAAATCTGGATCAAGCAATCGAAATCGCAAACAGCACTGAATACGCACTAACGGGTGGTATGTTCTCGCGCTCACCTGCGAACATCGCGCGCGTAAAAGAAGAATTCGAAGTGGGTAACCTATATATTAACCGTGGTATCACAGGTGCGATGGTTGATCGTCATCCATTCGGTGGCTTCAAAATGTCCGGCATCGGTTCAAAAACCGGCGGCCCTGACTATATCAAGCAATACATGGAACCCGCAGCTGTAACTGAAAACACTCTTCGCCGTGGCTTTGCCCCGGCAGAAGGCGAATAGGTAACAGTTCCCTTTTCGGAACGCAGCGCAGAACCGCAGCGGTTCTGCACCGCTTCCGCAAAAAGCGGCAGGCACATTTGGCGAGTTTCGCGAATAAGACCGATTTCTTTGACTGAAATCGGTCTTTTTTTGCCATTTTTACGGTTTACCAAAATGTAAAAATATCTTTAGTTTTTTAGTAACCGTTGTCCTGTTTTTCGCTCCTGGCCTTGGATACAACCCTTTTCGTGGTTCCAATTAACGAACAATACAAAGGAGTATTCACATGAAAAAGATTATCGCAACCATCGCAATGGTTCTGGTTTCTCAAGCGGCTTTGGCTGAAGTTGATTTTTACGGCGGCACACTACATATCGTGGTTGCAAGTGAAGAGGGCGCTTTCGCAGCTATCACTGGTGACTTGGCCCATGTCATGCACAAAAACCTAAAAGCTAAGGTAGAAGTAGGCGATGCAAAAGGTAACGATCACTTTCTTTGCGGAACAGCATCAGTTGGCATGAGCTGCGTGACTGGCTTTAAAGATATCACTTCTATGGAAAAAACTGACATCCCAGTAGTTGCAATCTTTGACGATGAAGAGGCTGCAGGACTGGTTATGTTTGACGGTGAAGCTGCAGTCAAAGTTTGGAATGGCATGGCCAAAATTGAAGAGATGGACTCTGAAGAGCTTGGATCAGGTGTAAAAATTGGAAATGAATTTCTGTGCTTCAAAGCGGAAAAAGTTGAAGAGTCTGCATGTGGGTTGTTGATTGATGTAAACGGAAAAGTTTCCGCTCCATCAATTAATCAAATGAAAGCAAACAGCTTGAAACTTCAAACTCTTAAATAGTTCCAATTAGTTTTAGCAATGGCGGCCGCTTCAATTGGCGGTTCCGCCAAACTCAAGGACTTCCCATGAAAACGATGATGATTTTTGCCAGCATTCTTCTATCTTCATTAACTTCAAAAGCTCAATTAATCCAATCTGCAGAGATCAATTTTCACGCCGCTGATGAATTCGGTGCAACTGCTTCCGTATCCGGCCCACTTGCAGATGTTTTGTATTCTCGACTGAACTCTGAAGAGCTTCTTGCTTTTCAAAATGATGGCAAAAAATCCTGGAAGAACGGTCAGGATTATTACTGTGTTAAATCTCTAAATACTTTTATTCCTGACACAGAATGCTTCTTACACTTCCCAAAAATTACGTTCATCCCCCACGAAGAATTCAAAATCAGTATCCGTTTTGACATCGAAGGCTCCACACTCAATGGATACTCTTTGAATCCAGAAATCGATCAGATCATGTACTGGGATCTAAGCTCAGGAAGAATTATCAACTAGATCATATCAAAAAGATCCATGCACAACACATGGGTCTCTTCACCGTTACTCTCTCCGACAATTTTCGCTGCCTCTTCGATCGCGCGAAATAACAATTCGCGGATTTTTTCGTAGTCTTTCTTGGTACAACTAAACGGCACCGTAAAACAGATCTCATGATCCGCAATAGTCTCCAGCCGAGTCAGATTGCGAGTGCGCCAGTTAGTGTGATGACGAACTTCCCACTGGGACTTTTTCTCGACGTGAGTTTTTGCCGCGCCAATTCGAATGCGACCTTTTTCCTCGATCAACAGGTCTTTTTCCAGCATGAACTCAACCATCTCGGTCAGACGCTGACGTGACAGTCCCAACAACTGCGCCATTTCATTCAAGTCAGGGACTTTGTTCAAGGACGCCAACATGCGAATAGCCGAGTACTTCCAGCTGGAATAAAAAACGGACTGATCGTAAGTCGTCAGTTTTTTGCTAACGGGCCCGATTCTTTTGCGAATTTCGGCGAAGGATGATTTCTGATCCTCGATCTGTTTCTTTAACTTTTTGCGAAGACTTTCATTCCCCGCACGCTCAAAGGAAACCATATTCAAGAACAGATCGGCTTCGGACCCATTCATTCCGTCAAAATCACAGAACAAAGAGGCCTGCTCTAAAGTTAAATCACGATGACCATTCAGAATCTGACTGAACAAAGTCGTATGAATCCCCAAGGCTGTCGAAATCTTGCTGGCCTGACCGCGCCCGCCGTTGGGCTGATATTGCACGAACGCTTTTAAATAGTCGCGATAGTTGGAAAATTGCCAGATTTGCAGCTTGTTCATTTGAAAACCTCACCATTTTCAAAATTCCATGAATTTACAAATCAGTAAATATATTGTTTTTATTTAAGTAAAGCGGTGTTCCATAGAAAACCATTGCCGTCAGAACGCTACTTTTAGAGTGAACTCTTTACATAAACGTAAATAAAGACCCGGATATTTACAGAACATAACTTGGATTTACCCAAGTCCATTGTTAGGACAGGGGCATGAAAATAAACATCTTCAAAAAAACCATCCTGGCAGTATTCGCGCTATTGGTAGCTTCGTTTGCCCAGGCCGAAAGCGCACTGGAAGATATTCTAATCCGGGGCAGTGCTCAAATGTACACCGAAGAGTTTATTAAAATCGGTAAAAAAGCAGCAGCCAGAATAAAAGATGTTCCTGACTTCCCGATCAGCGAAGCGGAATTTTTGCAAGCCGTACAAACAACCACAATTGAATTCACAGAAGACCGCTTGGTTTCAAATGAAGGCATCGAAGTCGATGCTCTTAATTTCCCTTCAAGAAAACTTATTCGTGTGAACTGGGACCGTTGGTATAGCTATAGCTCGAATCAAGAAAATCGGGCTCAGTTGGCCATCCACGAATACCTGGGTATTTTGAAAGCCAATGACACAAAGTATTTTTGGTCGATGAAGCTGATGAAGGGCTTTTTGGAGTCTGTCACGTCCTGCGATTATATGATTAACGGCGCTCCATATTATTTACTGTATGAGAACTATTCTGAAGGCGCGAAGTACCTCGTGAACATAGATAAAGTCATGGTCAGCGGCCAAGGGAGTTCTGTAAATCCCCTGACCAAGGAATCTGTCACGATCAGCTCATTGAACTTTAAGTGGACCGATCTCATTAACGGAAATTATAAAAATGTCCTTAACTGGGCCATCGGTATTACTTGGAAGTATGAAGCCCGCACTCTTCACGGCAGAATAACTATAAACCAAATGTCTGATGACGGCCCGTTCCCGATGGAAGTGTTTGAACTGGGTATTTTTAACTCAGAAGGCATAATGACTCCTCGATACATCGCGACCATTCATTGCAACACCAAAAAAATGAAGAAGGAGTAACCATGAATAAATTGATTTCAATACTCCTTTGCGCACTCTTTACGCTCCCCGCCCAGGCCCGAATTGACGAAGGCGGCTGGGACAGTGGTGGTGGCGGTTCTGGATATGCTGCTGAATTCACTTCCATGGGTCGTTGGCTCGCTTCGAATATTGACTCAGTTAAAGGATTGCCATTTACCGCTGGCCAATTTCTGCAAGCCGTTGATCAAGTGAAAGTTGAATTCGTCGATGAACGTTTGGGCAGTGAACGGGCTCAAGTTCTTCCTGAACAAAGGTTGATTCGCGTATCGCGTGACGTTTGGGAGACAACCACAAACAGAGTCCAAATACATAAGCCAAAATTCGTACTGCATCTTTATTTGCTGATCATGGGTGTTGATGATTACAAACACCAATGGACTCAATTTGTTTTTGATGGTGGCCGATCCATTTCAGCCTTTGAATGTTCATCCGGTTTTTTTAGCAGCGAGACTCTGAATATCCGTTGGGTTGATGTGGATGGCGACGGACGTGGCGACAAATTTTCCGGGACCCTCTTTATTTCAAGTCTCCTGGTCTCTGCCGAACACGAACTTAATATCACCGAAACAGATCAAGGCGTGGTTTTTAACTGGATTCAGCTGACCGGTGGTGTCTACACCCTGGCACCCAGAAATTATCTAATGAACAGACTTTCCTTCAAAGCACCGATCAGTAAAATTGATTCCTACACACAGGATGGCATCCCTATCGTCAAACAAAGCGGAACCATGTCCTGCACGCCGCTTTAATGAATGGGTGGAGTCTGAACTGCGGGGCGCTCTTCGGCTTGCAAATAAGGTTCAGCGCTCCCCTTACGCACGACTTCCAAGGTGCCCACTCCCCAGCGGGAAAATGTTTTGGCGACAGCCCCCACTGGGACATTCAATTTTTTGACATCCTTACTGGGCACAATAAATAGCGACCCACTCAATGTGGACGGCGCACTGGGAGTGAAGATCACACATTGCTCCCCTTCGATTTCCTCGACTATAAAAACCAAAGCATTCATCTCATCTTCACGCACAAGCAAGGCCGGCTGAAACAGGAAATTATTCTGCGACGGAATCAGCCGTTGGGAGAACTCTTTAAAAGATCTATAAACACGAAGACGCATCAGAAAAACATCCTCAATCCAACCGCCAATGCTTCGACCCATTCGAGTTTGCGCAAAAGCTCCCAAGGCCAAGGACAACAGTAACAACACTCCAAATGCCACCGTCTCCGAGGCATACTGATACTCATTAAAAAATCGAGGCGACAGGCTTTGCGCAATGGGGGACGTCACCTTCCCCACCACGGCAATGATCTTTCCCACCAGCATTAAAAGCAGGATTACCGGTAGTATCACCCCGGCCGCTGCCAATAAGCTCGATTTAACGAAACTCTTCAAACCCCGCATAGAACCTCCCCCTGGAATTAAAGCATTCCCCAAAATTCCCTGAAAGATTCACCAGTTATCGTTGCTAAATTGCAGCTAGTGCCAAGCAAAAACCGGCACCATCGGGCAATTCCTACAGGGTTAAAGGGATGACCGATACCTCAATTCGTTTAAAACTGGCGCGGAGTTTGTAATGACTCTGCCAGCACCCTTTTAAAGGAAACCCCGTGAAACGCTTCATGTTCGTTATTATTGCGATGTTACTAGGAACTCAGGCTCATGCTTCTGTGACTTCTGAGGAGTTCGTGGACCAATTCGTGGCTCAAATGAACCGTCGTTTGGTGTTTGTGAACCAGGATCGGATTGCCGCAAAGTACAGACCCTTCTGTACGGGGCTTAACAAAGATCAAATCGCCTCAATCACATCAATCGTAAGCCAAAACCCCGAGCAAACGGCTGAGGAATTCCATAAGGCCCTGTCCGAGAAGCTTCAATGTTATCCCATAGCTATCGCGCCACTTAAACGTGAAGGCTGGGGCATCCTTTTCAACACCAAAGCTTATTGGATGGACATCAAACTGATCCGGGACACCCTAGCGGATCTGGGACTTAAAACTCACGATTCTATGAAGTCCAAACTTTTGGATTCCGTTCACCCTTAAAAGTGACCGGCACGAGGGGCGCAGCGCCCCTTTTGTCTCCTATTTGCAAAAGATTCAAGTCTTTGCACCTCCCCTTGAGCAATCCCCGAAACTCAAATAGAAACTGCTCATCTGGAGAACCTCGAGATGAAAATATTCGCTCTTATTCTAACAACACTTCTAACTGGTGCACAGGCTTTCGCCTCAGTAACGGCTGAAGAATTCGTGACCGATTTCGTTAATCAGGCGAATCGCCGTCTGCACTACACAAACCAAGAACGTACGGCTGCAAAAAAAAGAACCAACTACTGCTCAGCCCTAAACGCTGATCAGGTTAAAACGATCAAAAACATCATCGCCAAAAATCCGGAAATCACCGTAGGAGAGTTCACATTGCAATTGGGTGACACTTTGAAATGTTATCCAGAATTCTGGCCACCATGGGATCGCAAGAAAACGGCACGCGGTCTGCTGACGAACTCTAAAGCTTACGTGATGGATGTTTCTTTGATTCAGGATGTGTTGGCTGATTTGAATGAAGGCCTGCTTCCTAAAGAGCACAGAAAGCTCTTAGACGCTTACAACAACTGGACCCTGCCAAGCAGTGCTCAGTAACAAAAAACCCGCTGCGAGGCGGGTTTTTTCGTTTTTAAATCCATCCTGGCACCCATTCTGGACCAACGGCTGAATCCATCGAACACCAGTCAATCTTTCTTCACATTTATCCGAAAAGAACAACATGGTTCAGCTCTGGGTAATTATAGGCTTGGCACTTTCGGCAATCGCAGTTTCCGTGTTGGGAGCGGCGTTTTCCATTGCGGGTTTGGGGAAGTTATTCTCCGGCGCGGTGCTTGCCGTATGGTTGATGGCCGGTGCTTTGGAACTGGCTAAGTTCGTCGCTGCCGCTTACCTGCACCAAACCTGGAAAAGCATCAATCTGGTTATGAAATCCTACATGGTCATCTGCGTGGTGGTCCTAAGTGGTATCACCAGTATGGGCATCTTTGGTTTCCTTTCTGATGCTTACCTGATCTCGGCGTCCACTTTGGAAGCTGAAACGATCAAGTTGGATAAACTTCACAATGAACAACGCTCTGCCAACTCCGAAATCGATCGCATCAATCGCGGTATCGAAGAAATCCCAGCAGGTCGTATTACTAAAAAATTGCAAGCCCGGGCCGAAGCAGAGCCTTTGATTCAGCAACTAAAAGCCAAAGTGAATCAGCTTGAAGGCGATATTGCTCAGGCAAAACTTAAACTGATCGATGAAAAGCAAAAAGTCGGTCCGTTGATATACATCTCCAAAGCCTTCAACATGGAAATCGACAACGTGGTGAAGTACCTGATCATGGTTTTCGTTGCGGTGTTTGACCCTTTGGCAATTTGTCTGGTCATTGCGCTAAGTGATGCCGTGGTTCGCCGCGGCCGCAAAGATCAAGCGACACCAACAGCTTCTTCAAGCGCTCCTCTAAAAATGCGTTTTGCAGAAAAAAGCGAATCAGGACCTCACAAAGAGGTGGGATAATGAATCGCTGGCTGCGCATTGCGGGTGTTTTTCTTTTACTCTCCCCGTTTTTAAATTTCTTTATCAGTGTTGCGATGCTGCCGGCGTCCCCCACCAAGTGGACCTGGGCTTATCTTAGTGCCATGTTTTTAGCTGCGACCCCGATGCAATGGGCTTTACGAATTTCCAAATTAGTCGTCGGCTATCTGATGTTTCGTGCGAAGAGTTCGGCATGGCTTCCCGTATTGGTGATTTTGGCTGTGACTATTGCCCACAATTTTTTGACGTTCTCAAAGGATTGGCGCACCAGCAGTACTCAGACGATCATGTCCCTACTTATCAACTTTGCCCTGTTCGGCATGGTCCTAAGAGCCGAGATTCAGGTCAATCGTGAGCTGAACGAAAAGCTTCAAGCTGCCCGGGCTGCCAAAGCCGCTAAACCGTCTGCACAGCAAATTGACGAGTCCACAGTGGTACAACTCTTCCGTGAATCTGAAGCCGCAGAGACTGGCATTCCGTCTGAAATCACAATGTCTGAGACAGTGGCTGAGTTTGCCATCACCAAAGGCAGTGCCATAGATTTTGAGGGTTTTGGTCACTTTGCTGAGGTTGTTCGTTGTGAGGAAGATGAAATCTGGATCAAAGGGCTTACTGAATCACCTTTGGGCCTAACCACCCGCCCAGTGATTTTGGAGAGCACCGAGAATGGTGCGAGTATCTGCCTGCAATACGACCGGCACGACTCTGACGATATCTTGGTTTTTAAAATTGCTTAAAAAGACCCTAAAAAAAAACCCGCTTAAAACAGCGGGTTTTTTCGTATGTGTTCTGATTAGAAGCGAAAATTACTCGCCATCAGATTTGGAGATCTTCTCAACCTGGCAGCCACCAGAATTTACATTCAAAACCTGAACACGAACCGTGCGATCTGCCGGCAGCTCCAGTTCAGATTCACCTTGGTAAACCATAACCGCAACGTCGTAGTACTCACGAACGCTTCCATCTTTCAATTCAATGGCGTCGTCAGTAACCGGGCGGTCCGCTTTGAACTTGTAGTTAGAGATCGATTTTTCGGCTTTGATCATCTCGGCGATAACTTGAGTCAGGGCATAACCCGCCGCTTCATTTTTGCAATTCAGACCTGCGGCCATAGACATTGAAGACATTCCTACAACAAGTAAACCAATTACCAAGTGTTTCATAGATCCGACCTCCACCATTATTAGGGAAGACCGAACCTACCCAGAGCCTGGACCGCGGTCACCTTTCAAAGGGTTAAGGAAGCAGAAAATCGTTCCCTCAGTCATTTCAGTGGAATAATTGCATGGAATTTAGCGTGATCGAAAAAGAAAAAGGCCGAAGTAAAACTCCGGCCTTTATAATCTTTTTTAAAAATAGAGGTGAGCACATCATGCACCCGAGTACCTTCCTTGGTATCACCCCTCCCGTAGAAATAATTAGACATTGTTGTTGAACACATTGCAAGGGGGTTGTTCCACTTTTTTTAAGATTTTTTAAGGAAGTCACTATTTGCACTATCTCATGCACACATTCGCCGATCAAAACAGGCGCGCCGAACTGTTGAAGTAAAACTTCACGCTGCGTACTTCAAACTCACACCATTACGCAGTATTTCCAACAACTTAATTGCCATGCTTGAAGTACTTTAATATACCATCGTTCATGCAAACCTCCCGCTTTTCCGACCCTAGATTGCAAGCCACCCAAGCGCACGGCGGAACGCTGTTTAGAAAATCGCGTTATCGATGTCGTCGTCCGCTCAGCACTAAAAAAACTGTGCATGTCGTTCTTCGCTCAAGCCAAGCCGTCGGGTCTTTAAGTTTTAGGAAGTTTAAAAATTGGAAACAGGTCGAATCCCTGTGCCGAAAGTTCGCCCGAAAATACAGAATCAAAATTGAATCCTTCGCCAACGGAGGCAATCACCTGCACCTGTCTGTTCGCTTAAAATCCAAGGATGACTACACCCCGTTTATCAGATCCCTGACCGGAGCCATCGCACTGAAAATGACCGGCGCCAACCGGAACCAAAAGAACAAAAAGAAGTTCTGGGACTTCCGCCCCTTCACCGCTCTACTGGAAACAGCAAAGCAAAACCTGAAAAATTATGTATCAATAGATTTACTAAAAGACTTGGCGATCGTCCCCAAGATTGGAATCCTAAACCACCAAGAATGGCCCCCACCCCATTAACGAAAAAAGCCCACCTTTTGGGTGAGCTTTCTTTTAAATCCAAAATTTTGATTCAAACTAGAAATCGTTAATTGAATCAACCATGCCTGGGTAATCCACGAAGGGGTTACGATTGCCTTGGGCTTCAAAGATCAGGTTATTTCTCTCGATCTCTTCAGCATCCGGCGGATTTGCAGCATTCCATCTACGAAGAACTGCTTCCTGTTCTGGCGGAATGTAAAGGTCGTAGCGCAGGGAAAAGTAGAACAATGAGCGAGCTACGCGACCTTTGTGTTCTTGGGGTGGTTCAAACACTTCATCACTGTCACCTTCACCTACGCCGAAACGGGACACAGGACACTTCAAAGTCTGAGTGTCTTCATGAACTTCACCAAACCACTGATTGCCACGAATAGAATTCAACTGGGAATCTGTCGGGAACAAATGATGAAGATCTGATTTTTGCGTATCTTTTGGGAAGCGACGACTAAATCGGCTTTGTGGCCACGTATGCTCAACGTTCACAACCGTGTTGTCAGGGATTTTATCCGGCCCTGGTTCATCACGACGGAAGTCTTCGCGAGTCTTATAGTTGTTGCAGTAAAAATCCTTAACAGAATAACTGTGGGAAGCTTGGTCATAGGCCAAATAGAATTTACCCATCAACCACACGCGCGCACGGTTGTAACCAATTGGCTGATGCCAATAGCAGCCTTTTTGGGCCTGACAGTCAGAAACGATTAAATCGTAACTACCCTGCTGCACGATATGAAAACTGCGCATGACATTTTTAATACTTGTCGTTAATTCTTCATTTTTTTTGCCAGAGGCAAGGTCTTGATAGAACTCAACTCCATAGTATGGAATTGCCTGGGATACCGGCGCTGCATTTAAAGCACCTGCGAAAAACAATGATGTTAATACAATCACTGACTTAATGAGCTTAGTAAGCTTCATTCGGGTCCGCCATTCGGTAAAGGGGGTGATTATTCAGCCTCTGTCGCGGACCACTTTCGCAAATTCACCCGACAAATGTCAACGGGGCTATAAGAAATACCCTGTCAGGGTTATGTTAAGGAATTCGGACGGGCAAGAGCTGCATGTCGATAGACAAGCCCACCTAAGATACCGAAAAGACTACCACCTAAGTGGGCGGCGTAAGCCACACCCGATCCCAAGCCCTCCGGAGTTGCCCAAAAATTTGCCAGATCCACCAGCAAAAAAAGAGGAATAATCATAAGGGTCGGCAGGTAAATATAACCATAGTGTTCAGGCATCGGTGAAACAAAGTAAAGATAGCGCACGCGGGCCTTAAACTCGGCCACACAATAGAACGCCAGAAGCGCACTTACAGAGGCACTCGCCCCCACCATGGGCACCGTGCCCGGCCCCTGGGACCACAAGAACCCCAAGCCTCCGGCAACCCCACCCAATAGATAGACCATAAGCATGACAGAGCTGCCGGCCAAGGCTTCAACCGCCGCCCCCATTACCACCAGGAACATCAGATTTGAAAATAGATGCAACCAATTAGAATGGGAGAATTGATAGGTCAACCAGGCCAAGGGGCCTTTCATGGAGGAGCTGAGACCAAAGCGAAACATGAGCTGTTCCTTGTATTCGGCGCGGAACTTTACGAAGTCTTCCTTCCATCCACGAATCTTTACCTGATCTCCGCGATAATCGCGAAGCTCCCCATCTTTTAAGAACCGGGAATCCCGCAAGGCATAGGCGCCCAAGACAACCATATGCTCTGAATTGGTGCTCTTCATTTGTTGCAGCCACTCTGGTGACTCTGCCAGGGTCTCTGGCGGGAGATCCTGAAGATACTGATAAAAAAGTTTACCCGTTAAGGTCAAACCATCCATTTCAAAAAGACGACTGTCAGATATATCCGGTCGCGTGCCGCTAAAAATCAGCAGAAAGATAAATACATTCAATGCCACCAAAGTCATGGTCAGTGGAAAACGCTGAACCTGTCTTAGATCTTCAGGGCATGGGATGATCATCGCACACCGTATTTTTCTTTAAACCCTTCGATCCATTCCTGCGCATCAGATGAACTTGCAGGAACACGACCGCCCTTACGAGATTTTAAACTTTCTTTCAAGGCCCAGATCGAGCGAACGTATTTCTTATCTATCGCCTGGCGCAAGGCCGGAACTGTCTGAAGGTTTTCAATGACTTCCAAACTGCCGACGAAATCTTTCTGGCTGTAAAGATGATCCGCTTCCAACACCTGAGTCACCCACAATTTACGGGAAGCATCCCCCAGCTGAACATCATCCGGGTTATCCAGATATGTCGCCAGGATACAGCCCGAGGAGGTGCGCGACTCACACACTTTGCTATGGTATTCTTTGCGCTCGTCGCCCTCACTCAAAAGATACTTCGCGAAATAAGCCATTGCCTGGGAATTCACCGGATCTCCCCAAAGCGAGTGCTCCGATTCCTTGTTCAAACATTCAGAAGAAATCTCTTTCAACAGAAACAGCGACAAAGCAGCATCCATTCTTTGTGTACCACTGAGCTCCTTGTCCGGGATCTCCTGGCACATCGCCGTGCTTTCTACCGCTGTATGATACTCACCCGCCGACAGCGCCTGATAGCTTTTTGCAAGCCCCACGAATGCAACCAAGGCAAACATCGCAAAACTAAACTGCATCCACGACGTCATCAATCGTTGCTCTGGCATTGATGGACCAGGGTCTGAAACTTTCTTCAGCGTCACAACAATGGTGTCCGAAGCCTTTTCATGAAAAGCTCTGCGCAGCGGATGCCCCACCACTCCCAGGAATGGAAGTCCCAAAAGCAGGAAGGATCCACACCACGAAACTGATCGCACCACACACTGGGAAAAAGACAGACGCTTTTGTGACGAGGGATAGGAAACCACTCTTAGTTGCAGGAAGTATTGTCCCGGAGTTGCCTGAAGCAAATACAACGACCATGTCTGCATCGCCACCACTCCGATGGAGCCCACAGCAAACAACATCATTACAGCAACAAGTCCCTCTTCAGAGCGGGAATTTAAAAGAAAAAATGTTTTGGTTTGCCGAAGCAATCCAGAAACCATCAGACTGACAATCGGCGAAACAATCAGAAAATCCAGAATGAAAGCAATAAAACGATCCATAAGGAACGCAATTGCAGGCTGAGCCTTGAACTGTTGGGAATTATTGATTTCTGGCGCCGACAGATCTGGAAATAACATACAGATCGTATCGGCTTGAAACAGATGATTCTAAAGTGACTATTGAGTGAATCTCAGAGAATGAACGCGACCTTCTTGGTCGATCGCAAAGTGCGCCTGACCCACGATGGTTTTGGAATTATCGATCAGACTAAATACCTGCTCGCCAGCATCCGCCGAGGTGACTGGACTTACTTCCACGAAGTTAAGACCAAAGGCACTGGCGTACTTTTTAAGAAAGCTGGCCTTATTTTGGATCTCCAGGGCTTTCTCGCCGGCCTGGGCATCAATAAATTCCAGACTCTGGATTTTACCACCGGAAATATTCATTCCGTATTTGCCTTCAAGGTAACCAAAAATAAGATCATCGCGCAGAGTCGGTTTTTCAGCCAACGCTGCCACAAGAGAAGACTTTTCAGCAGAGAGTTTTTGCGCGATATCGTGCTCCCACTTCACATCACGGGCAAAAGCACCCGGTTCAAAGCTGGCAATTTCACGATTACCACGACCACCGACAGCGGAATCAGAGTTGTCAACCAACCACTGATTTACGAATACCGTCATCAATGCGACAGATGCGATAGACATCACCAGGACTGATTTTTGTTCCTGGGCTTTGTCCTGAAGTCTTTTACGGAAAGATCTTTCTTTAGGAAACTCAATCACTTTCGCATTCCCCATTTTATATTCTCCATCGCAAAGTTCATTCTATTACTACCCTGCGAAGGGCGTGCCGTTCCTACGGCCGTTTAATCCATTATGACCGAACATCAACTTAACAGACGACCAAAACTTAATTGACGTCTCATTATAAGACTCTAGTCCTGGAAAGAATTTACCCAGGAATCAATACCCGCCTGCATTTGCGGCAGATTGTAATATAAAATCTTCTCGACCTGAACGCCCTGACCTTCGATTTGATGTCCTTTGCCACTGACGTAAAGAGCCTCAGGAATTGAGATTTGCACGCCCGGTGCAATTTCATCCATCGGATACCAAACCCCAACCAATAGCTGCCCCCGTGACGGGGCCCCTCTCAATGGAGAATTGCGATACTCTTTAAGCCCTTGCGCTACCATTTCCGCGACCGAGGAAGTTCGCCCGTCCACCAATACCTTCACCGATCCTGAAAAACAGGATGAGTTGCGGAAGGTCCTCAGCACCACCTCACGGTTGCGCTCTAGGATTTGCAGCTGCTTTTCATCATCCAACAGATCCGGCATCTCTGCGCGCCCTAGTTTTGCTTTGGGCTTTTCAAGTTTCCCGATCACAGTCGGCTCACACAGAAACAACGACAAAAAGCGCAATCCTGCCACAAAATTGCCACCGGCGTTGTTGCGCAGATCCACAATTACGGATTTGTACTTGCTTAAATTTGCGGACGTGCTCTTCAAAGCTTCATCCTTAAAGAACTCCGCGCGGAACGAAGGAACTTCCAGCAGGGCTGTTTGTTCTTTCAACCGATTCAGCTGCATACTTTCGTTTCGCTTCACCACACCTGGATGAAGCTTAATCGTGAACTCGTCACTGGCGCGACGAATCTGATAATCGCCGGCTTCGGATTCAATGGACCAGGAGCTGGGTTGTTCGCCATTGATCGCGACAATTACATCCCCTTTTTTAAAGCCCACTCTTTCCGCAGGTGAATGCGGCAGAACTTTAAAGACCACCATCTCACTATCGACGAATTCGCCACTCAGGCCGGTCTCTTTGACTTCGCCTCTCCAAATCCCGCGCACTTCAGGTGCGTCGTAGATCTCGAGATGCGAAACACGCAAGGATCCCAATACGTAATTGATATCACGCAGGATCAGGTCCTTCTTGGTGTACGGAGTGACATAGCGACTGTGCTCCATGCACGTGCGGTGCCATTCTTTTAAGTCTTCTTTGGGTAAATAGATTTTATCAGATACCAGATCGCAAACCACAGGATAAGGATTCACAAACGATCGGTTGATCGTGAAATGAAAGGCCCCATATGCACAGGCCAGTGTCAAAATGACGGCGGCGATTCGGTTTAACATTCAATCCCTTGACGAAAAAATGGACTCCTTGCGGAATCCACTTTTCCTTTCATCCTTAATCAATGCACATTTCTTAAGGCGTTCGAAAAACTAAGCGGCAACCACAGTTTTCTTCTTGCGAGCTGCAGAAGGATCGATGTGATACTGCTTAACTTTACGATACAAAGTTGCGCGCCCGATACCCAAAGCTTTTGCTGCTTCAGTCAGGTTGCCTTTGTACTGAACGATAGCGTTCTCGATCGCGTGTGCTTCCATCTCTTCCATTTTTTGAACGTTAGAAGATGTTGCAGCCGGAGTCGGGAACTGAATCAAGTTACCATGACCCGTGTTATCCGTTGTTACCGGGCTGTTGCCAGAAATCAACGCAGGAACACCTGCTGTTAGTTGCTGTCTGAAAAATGCATTATCAAGACCTTCTCTCCATTGAGATGAAGAATAAGCCTGAACTGTCACATCGTGCTGCTCCCAGTACTTCTTAGCGTTCTCGATAGTTTCCTGGTTATCGCTTACCACGATCATTACTGTGCGTGACATTCTTGTCCTCCCCTTTTGAAACAAATTGCAATCATAATTGACTCACTTTGTACCTATCGGCGTTTCATCGTGAGAATTTAGGGCTAGTTGCAAATATTTTTTGAGACACTTTAACGAGGCCAAATCACTGGACTTTTGGAGGGTCCCAAAAAAGGGGTTGCATTAATATTTGTGAAGTTTTGGATCCAAAACGGGCTATTGAGCCGCTAATGGGATTTGAGGTTCTGCCGTCTTGGGCGCTTCTGGCAGCGCAAAGACCGGGGGATCCGCCTGAAGCAGTTCCGTTGTCTTGATAATAAACTCTGAATATTTAGACAGACTTGTATAGTCCGCTTCATGGCGACAGTCAGTATATCCAGGGCGAGTCCCATGCGTAATACCTGTAAGATACCACACCCCTCCTGCTGATAGATAAGCCGGGCCGCCGGAGTCACCGAAACACGCACCCTTTTTATCTCTTTGATCGATAACCAAATAGTTATCAATCAAGGCATAAAGGGACACCGTCACTTCGTTCATAGATTTGGCTGGTGTATGAACTTCTTCATCAAGCAAACCAAAACCCGCCAGTAACAAGCTGCTGTTCAATGGAATGATATCCGTATTTTGATGAATCACTGCTGCCACAAACTCTTCAGGAGCATTTTCAGAAAGCTTCAACAGTGCGATGTCGTTCTCCGAAGTCTTATGAGTCTGTGTGGGATCATCCGGGATTGGCACATCTATGATCTTAAATCCGGGATGAATTATAATATGATCCACGGATTTAAGCTGTGTTTCCGGAAGAATAGCTTCGCCAAAACCCACGCTGACATCATTCACCCATTTTACACAGTGAGCAGCTGTCACTACCAGGTTGCGTGAAATCAAAACTCCCGTACAAGACACAGAGCCACGATAGTAAATACCCACGGTCGCTTTGCGGGAATAACTATCAGGAGAAACAGCTTCACCGCCAATGATGGCTGCATTTTTGCCAGGAACTGACAAAATATCTGAAGCCTGCTGTTGAGAGCAGGCCACAGTTGTTAGCGCGATCAGTGCGATTAGCAGCGTTCTCATCGAGGATTGATCCTGTCTTGAATTAGTAATTCACGAACTGAGGGTAATCACCCTCCATCGTTTGAGCCGCGTAGTTCAAGAAATCCTTGTAGTTCACCAGCAAAGAGTACATGCCGTAGTGATGGCAGTCTTCATAACCAATTTCAGGACCACGAGTAGCACCCGCAACGATCAATCCCATGGAAGTTTCGATAAAACCAGGACCACCGGAGTCACCGTTACAAGCCCCCGTGCCACGAGTTTGATTAGTGATAATTTCCTGATCACGAACCTGGGCAATTTCAACCACAGTTTTTTGCATGGAAACTGTTTTGATGGTTTCAGTTTCCGACATACGTCCCCAGCCCACCAAAGTGATCGGTGTTCCCGCCTTCAACTTCTTAACATTATTCAATATAGGAACTGGACGATAGCCTTCTGGTGCGTCGCTCACAAGCTTCACGACAGCAAGGTCAAACAACGAAACGTTCGTATCCATATCAATGCCGAAATTACGATGACTGACGGACTCTGCGATCTCGATCGCGTTTACATCATCAAAAGATTGCGGAAGGTCTGTACCAAAAAACATTTTGGTTTCAACTCTTTCGAACATATCCGCACAATGAGCCGCTGTCAGAACCAGGTTTCTGGAGATCAAAACACCCGTGCAATAGGCAGCAATGCTACCATCGCGCGGTGATTTATAAATCAAAGCCACCGTCGATTCAGCATAATTTTCGCCGCTGGTCACTTTCTGACCATTAATAATCGCAGACTTATTGGAGCCTTCAACGTTCGCTACATTTGCATTGTTGTTTTGTGTACAAGCTGCCAATGCCAAAAGGGAAATCATCATTAGTTTTTTCATTTTGGTTCCTTAACTATTAAAAAATTATTCTGTAAAAAGTGGCGCTTCCCCGCCCAGTACCGAAGCCGCTTTTTGCAGGAATTCCTTGAATCCCGCCAAAGAGGCGTATGCCACCTGCGTGTGGCAATTAAGGCTGCCATCAACAGCACCACTTGTCGCACCGACAACAACCAAGCCCGATTCGGTCTGCAGGAAAGCCGGCCCACCCGAATCACCCCAGCAAGCACCCGTACCTTGAGACTGATCTACGATGATTTTTCTGTCTTGGACACCTAAAACTCTTACGTGTGTGGTCAGAAGATATTTGGACATCTCACTGAGTTTTTCATTGGTGCGACCAAATCCTGCCAGCAATACTTCCTGGCCCGCGTTTAAGCGCGCTTCGGAACCCAGAACCGGAACAGGTAGGGCCCATCTTGGAGCTAATGTTCTAAGCTTAATCAATGCCAGGTCTCTAAGTTCGACGCTGGCGCGAGAAGTTCCATCCCCGGCTTGCGGAGTGACCATATCATAGGAAAGGGCGCGGTCGATTTCGCGAATGTCGCCTTCACCTTTTGAATAGAAAGTTTCAGAACCAAAAGAAATCACGACTTCATAACCTGACTGAATCGGTTCCAGACAATGCCCGGCCGTCACAATAAGATCCTTGGAAATCAAAGTACCTGTGCAGAATGTACGAAGACGATCACCATCAACCAGCATTAACGCCACGGTGGCATTGGCAACCTGACTGTCACGCTCGACGGACTTACCGTTAATAATTCTGTCTTCCTGAGCCTGGGGCACAGGACCTGAATGTTGAGGCGAGCAGGCAGCTAATAACAGCGCCGGAAGCAAAGCCCATAACTTCATACAAGTCTCCAAAGAAAATTTGCTAAAATCACTTTAGCGAAATCCGGGCCAGTATTTTGCGTCCTCATAGCAACCACAGTCGACTTGGAGAACTTTGATGGATCACCACCGGGAAGGTATTACCCGTTGAGCTGACGAAGAATTAGACAGTTTTAAATGGGCAAAAAAAAAGACCGCCTATTCAGCGGTCTTTTTAAATCCAATTTCCAATTTCCAATTTCCAATTTCTAATTTCTATCGGCGGCCGGATTTGATTTTCACTTGAAGCTTAGAGATCAAGTGAACAGCCATTTTCTCTTGCACGCGGCACATTTTAAGTTCGTCGCGGCGGTATGATCTTTGAGAAGGAGTCAAAGTTCCTGTCTCAAGTTCCATTTCGTAATCCAACTTGGAAGAACGGATGCCTTCAAGTTCTTTAGTTTGTGTCTTGAAAAGTTTAGTTACGCCAGACAATGGAGCAACTTCGATCCACTCTTCTTTACCACGGTACCAGCTCACCATACGCAAAAAGCGAGCTTTATTTTTTGCCAAAGTAAATTTTGGGAAACCTGTGTCTGGAAGCTCAAGAATGTTATCAACATCATCAAGGTTCAAGTCATCTTCTTCACCTTCGCTAAGAAGGTTGTCAGAAAGTCCCGCCAAAACTGCAGCTTCTGATTCCTCATCTACGTCGATATCAAATGCAGACGTCTTTTTGGTATTCTTCTCATCAAGGTCAGAATCCAAATCAGAATCAATTTCTTCGGCCATATTGTTGCCTGGATTGATCAAAGCGAGCCTCCCCAAAGTACCGAGTTCAGTACATATCTTTTAAACACTGATTGAAAGTGGGATGAGTTATATCGCAACTTTCTCGATGACACAATATGTTAATTGCGTGAAAAAAGGTGAAAATCACAAGATCAACTCTACAAAGTCGAATCATTCTTATCTTTTTTGATTCGACTTTGTGTGCCCCAAAGACAAACGGAAATTATTTATATGCTGTCACATCAACTCTGAAGCCACCGGTTTTTTTCCAGAAATATTTATTGCTGGCGACAATACGAATGGCCGCAATGGGACGCCCCTCGAAGTATGCACTGCGAGTGGAGCCTGCTCCCAACTCGCCCATAAGGTTGTATTCCATCCGCGTGTCACCATAGTCAGCGAACATGATGTCCACTTGTTTGATTTTGATATTATTACGTGTTCCCACCAATCCGATTCGGGTCACACGGTTCCAGGTGCTGTTGGGATAAAACGTAAACGTACGCTCTTTGAAGCGTCCTGTATCCCCTGTTCCTAAGCTGTACTCCCGTGACTGCCCTGATGGCGGCTGAGGGTACTCTGGCGGAGTTGGTTGAGGCGGCTGCGGATTCTGGGGTGGCCGAGGGTTCTGTGGAGGTGGCTCATAAGGGGGATAAGGATCACTGGGATCTTCGTGTCCTGGTGGCTCATCTGGCAGCGGCATTGGTAAATCTTGTTCGGCCTTGGAATAAGACAAAGAAAAAACGGTCAGAATCAATAAAATCCACTTCATGGCGCTGGCCTCCTACTTTCCACAAGAAAATAAAAAACCAGCGCGCCTATCAATCATTGAAAGGCGCGATTGTCAGAAAACAGATTTAATCAAAACGCAGATGCTTCACGGACTCGCCAGAGTCACGCAATTCACGAAGTGCGTCGATACCGATGCTGATGTGCTTATCCACGTAATTTGACGTCACTTTTTTGTCGCTCTCTTCCGTTTTGACTCCATCTGGAATCATTGGGTTATCAGAAACCAACAATAAAGCACCGCGAGGTATTTCGTTAACGAAACCGGTAACGAAAATCGTGGCAGTTTCCATGTCCACAGCCATTGCGCGGGTGCTGGTCAGGTAATCTTTGAACTTATCATCATGTTCCCACACGCGTCTATTCGTGGTGTAAACGGTCCCCGTCCAATAATCGCAGTTATGTTTCGCGATCATCGAGGAAACAGAGCGCTGCAAACGGAAGGACGGTAAAGCCGGGATTTCAGCGGGAAGATACTCATTACTGGTTCCTTCGCCACGGATCGCGGCGATTGGCAGAATAAAGTCACCCAATTGATTTTTCTTTTTCAAGCCACCGCATTTACCCAAAAACAAAACGGCCTTCGGGTTGATAGCGGACAACAAGTCCATGCAGGTCGCGGCCAAGGCGGAGCCCATGCCGAAGTTAATGATCGTGATGTTTTCCGCGGTAGCAGATTGCATAGGGCGATCTGCACCACGAAGTGGAACGTCGAATTTTTCTGCAAACATTTTCACATAGCCGCTGAAATTCGTAAGCAAAATATATTGCCCGAATTCATTGAGGGGTACGCCTGTGTAGCGAGGCAGCCAGTTATCTACAATTTCCTTTTTTGTTTTCATTCTTGTCCTTAACTTTTCTATCGTCAGATGAATTGATCAAGGATAGCATGGTTTTTATCTTCAGAAAAGGGGCATTAACATGAGCGTCACTGAAAATAGCATCTTGATGGAAATTCCTCCGCGTTTGATCTCCTTAGGAGGCGGCTCCGAGGTGCATCGCATGATTCCTTACGCGAAAAAACGCATGGTCGGCCCCTTTATCTTTTTTGATTATTTTCCAGCAACGGAATTTGGCCCGCAGCAGGGTATTCATGTGCGCCCTCACCCACACATCGGACTTTCAACTTTGAGCTATCTTTTGGAAGGCCAAGTTCTTCATCACGATAGCCTCGAGAACAAAGTTCTGCTGAATCCGGGTGATGTGAACTGGATGACAGCGGGCGATGGGATCTCGCACTCAGAGACGACCCCCACAGATCTGAAGGATGTTCCTCACCGTTTGCATCTGTTGCAATTCTGGGTGGCATTGCCTTTGGCCGAAGAAGATCGCAAACCCAGCTTCATGCATCACCCTAAATCCACGATTCCGCGCTTTAAGGTAAAAGATGCAGATGTCCTGTTGATCGCAGGCGCAGCATTGGGTCACGCATCACCGGTAGAGGTTTTCTCGGACCTGTTTTTCATGGATGTTCACTTGAAAACCGACAAGGAATTTTACTTTGATCCCCGCGGTGACGAGCTGGCATTTTATATTTTAAAGGGCCGTTTAAAAGTGGGCGAAAAAAGTATTCCGCCGGATGATTTCGTGGTTCTGATTCAGGGCTCCCCGCTGCATGTCTTTGCGGAAGAGGACACCCAGTTTATCGTGCTGGGCGGAACTCCATTCCCCGAGCCGCGCCATATCTATTGGAATTTTGTCTCTTCATCGAAGGACAAAATTGAGGCTGCGAAAACTCGCTGGGCAAATCTGTCCTTCCCTCAGGTTCCCGGCGAACCAGACATCATTCCTTTGCCAGAAACTTAACATCCGGCTGTTAGGTTTCTGACACTTCTAAATAAATTTCCCATTAGCTCCCATGGAGCTCCTGTAATGGATAGGTCCGAGTGGTCTTGTGATAAAACTGCTCGGTCATTTATTTACTCAGGAGAATCACGTGAAATTACTTATTTCTTTGTTCGTCATGATTTGCGCAATTCAGGCTAATGCTGTTGTTTATGACTATGGCCTTGAAATGGTCAGACCCGATGGCTGTAAATTCAGATGGCCCCTCCATGAACAGGGCGCTCCAAATCCAGAGGGTGTCGCGTGGTATGGTAGCTGCGTTGGGAATAAGGCACAAGGCTATGGTTTAATATTTGAACTGAATTCACCCACGTCCTATTTCATTCGCTATTCATCCGGCAACGCCTATCCCATGCTTATGGAAATCAAAAATGGTGTTGCAAAACCTGTTTTTCTTAATGCTTCCCACGTCGGGGTAACTCCCGATTACAATCCTTGTAGCAAGTATAAAAAGGAATGCGATCAGCTTGTACAGATGTACAACGAAATGAAGTCCTCGCTTCCTAAAAATCCGTACGCTGGTAAATCGGATAAGAATTCCAGCAAAAAATCAGGTCCATCATCAGAGGTACCACGCGGGAATGTTATGGCGAAGCCTGCTGGGTTTGTGACTGACGAAGGCCCGTACATCGGGACTTGCGATGATCAAAGACTTGCTGCTGAAATCGAAAGATATGGACAAAAAGTTATCGCGCAATATGGCCGAGAAGCTTCAATTTGCCCATCGTCAAAAGGTATGGTGAAGGTGCACTATTTTGCGATCACACTTCTGCAAAAAAACTGCCCTGGTGATTCCAGAGCAGTTGAAGCTATTGAACAATATACCCGTATTATGAATGAGGCCTTGGAAACGATATCTCAAACCTGTGTAGACTAGGCTTACTTACAGATTGAAATCGCTTTTGTTCCCGCTGTGATTTTCGCATAGGGGGAGTTCGTTGAACGCAGAACTGACCAGTAACGAGCTCCGCCCTTCCAACTGCCGCTGACTTTACCTGCGATACGGCCATCGCGCTCCATCCAACGATTCAGGATACGAATACCACAGGCAAGATTCTTGTACGGATCATGCACTTCGCTGGCAGATTTAAAGCCGCAACCGTAAGCGTTGCCGGATTCAATTGAAAGTTGCAACAAGCCACGGCTGACCACTCGGTTGCCTTTGCTGTCGTTGAAGGCTTCTGTGTAGGCTGTAGCAGGTTTAAAGTTACTTTCGTACTTCACCATTTGCGACATTAGGTATGTCCAAAACTCTTTGCGCTCTTGATACGACAATGAGTTGTACTGAGGGCAGAAAGTCGTTGCATCAGCGGGCTTCACGTCCAAAAGATCCTGCCCCAGAACTTCAAGTTGCGCATCCACGTAGTCGGTCCATTTTTTACCATCCGCATGGGCACTTTCCCACAGTGGCGTCACCTGACGACCTGTGGTCGGTTCAGAAGGCGTTGGGGATGGTGTTGGCGACGGCTTCGGCGTCGGAGTTGGCGTTGGTTTCGGTGTGGTTGTCGGCGTATCAGAAATCGGAGGTTTCGCCATCGCAGCCGCTTGGTGAGCGGAAAAGAATGTTACAAGGATTGCGGATAAAATAGTGATTTTGATTTTCGCATTTGTCATGCCGATGAATTCGGCTTGCTCATATTTGGACTTTAATAATTTTTTAAGTGTCTACGAACTAGCCTGAAGGTTCCCGGAATAACGTCAAAATTGTCGTCAAAACCACGACCAGTGGGGGCTTTATGCCCCAACCAACCCTCTGTTAGGAAGCTGACACTTCTAAATAAATTTCCCACTAGATCATCTTTAAATCCAGTAATGAAAGGAATCTCCCGGAGCTGTGATAAAACTACCTCATTCTTTATTTGAATCTGGAGATGAAATGAAAAGCGTCTTTTCTCTTTTACTGATTGCGTTTGCCTCTACAATTGTACATGCCCAACCTCAATTCGGCGCCGTCCTCGTAAACAGCCAGGCTATGGGCTCCTGCAGAATAGATTATCCTTTTAATCCGCCGGGTTTCGGAGATACCGAGCTGGTTATATTCTGGAATAATCCCTGCTTGAATGGCAGAGCGAATGGAGTGGGTTATGTTGCTGACTCCAACAGTGGCAAAGGCTATTTTGCAGAATTCAGAGACGGCAAGCTGTATAATAACGTCTTCGCTGAATTAAGTGAAAATGGCATTCCTAAAATTAAGGGATACGTCGCTGGAGATCCATTCTCATCCGCAGATGAATATTACTGCAGCAAATATGCTGACCGCTGCAACAGATTGTTAAGCTATCTAAAAGGGGACCCGGGTCTCGCCATAGGTGAGAACACGGTCGATGGGTGCGGAATCGATATTATTGTGAATACCTCGCCCTATTTTAACGACGTCAAATGGACAGGGAAATGTGTAAATGGTCGCGCCCAAGGATCTGGCTGGCTCACTTACAAGAACGTGCACAACTCCACCGTTGATACTTACACGGATTATTCGCAGGGTAAGCAATCCAACCCTTATTACTATCGCCGAACTAGAACTATTCACGGTCGCGTTTCTGAGTATTTAGGAAAGAGAACACTGGGAGCTAACACAAAGATATTCGTCGACGTCGTGACTTCATGCAATGGCGATAAAAACTGCCAACGAATTTCTAAAATTGGAAAACAAGGTCCCGGCCAGGCTTCTGGCAATTCTAGCGCACAATCTGGGTCATCATCTGTTAGTGGGAACTCCTCTGCGTCAGATGGTAGCTTGGGTTCTGTCACTCCCCCACCGGCGGATTTCTTAAGATCTATCCAAGGCGACCGTGTTTCTTGTACGGACGCAGCTTTAGGGGCGGTCGGTAAAAGAATGATGGATAAATATGGTGCTGAACTTCGCAGCAATAGCATGTGTACCACGGCGCGTGCGAGCGCAAAGGCTCACTATGAAGTGATCGTTACAATTGAAAAAAGCTGCCCCCCAGAGATGATTCCGCAAGTAGCTGACATGCAGCCGTTGCGCAGTTCACTGCAAAGTGCTCTTGATACCATTCAATTCTCCTGCCCCTACTAGTTAGGGCGCAGCGGCGCATCACGCTATCAGTTGATTTACGGCAAGCATCGTTGTTAGTCTAAGCCCCATTGTGCAGTCGTAGTTCAATGGATAGAGCACTTGGCTTCGAACCAAGGGGTTGCAGGTTCGAGTCCTGCCGACTGCACCATTCTTTCTTAGTTTTTCCTTTTAATTAACGTCTTCGATTGTTGTTGCTTGCTTCGGCAGGACGCGGAAAATCGCGCATTGAGCGCGCTTTTCCTATGCGCTCGACATTTGGCGCCGTTGGCGCCAAGAGCCTCGCGCATGCTCCGCACTAAAATGCGCCGCTGGCGCATTTTACCGCGGGCACAACTGCCGACTGCACCATTTCTTCTCAGAAGCCTGCTCCGAGAATCTGTATTCTTTGTAATATCCACACCCGCTACGGGTGCGGCAGCGCATTTCTTTATGAATTCACACCTGACGGTGCCTTTTCACGGCGGGTTATCATAATTTAAACATCCAAGTGGTATTAGCTCTGTTTATTTCTATTTGAGCTGGCCTATTATTGGCAGTGATTTGGGGACAGAGGTATACCCCCAATGAAACCAAACCGTCCTAACCTGACTTTATTGCATAAAATGCTGTTCCCGATCCTGGCTATCATGCTGGGGGCCGCGGTAACTTATGGTGCCGAGCCTCGTTGTGGTGGGGTCTTCCTAAACACTCCTACCTCCCCGCAAAGCCCCCTTTGGAATGACCTTTTGAAAGAGCCTTTGGTTAACCGTGATCGCGCTGATCGCTTAAGTGATTTGATTGAGCAGCCCCAGTTTTCCAAAGCCAAGGGATCTGTCAATGCAGGTATGTCACAGGCAGACCGCTTGAACGCGGTTCGTGAACTGGCAATCGAAAACATCGTGGCAGCCCCTGGCCACCGACAACTGCGTAATCCCAAACAAGTAACGAATCTTAAAGAATACATTTTGAATTCAAAGGGTGGCGACTTCGCCCACGACCCTATTCTGTTAAATCTTATCACTGATGCTGCTGGTGGTATTAAATCCGTCGATCTATGGAACGCTCACCACCGTCTGGTAGCTTATTCTTTGGCTGGATACAAAAATATCGGCGATCTTCCATCACAGAATATCTTAATCCTAATCAACGGATACAAAGCAGAATCAGAGCAATGGGGACACTTTCTTTCCATTGGTGGTATCGACTCGGCTGCGACCAATTCTTATTCGACTGTTCCTGTTGGCGGTGAAATTCGCGTGGGAACTGTGAGTGTTGATGGTGGCCGTTCAAACTTTGAACTGGGCTCCAGAAATACTATTGGCAGACTTCTAAAAAACACCATGGACGCTACCCCCACAAAAGTGGGCGTCTACTTTGGAACTTTTGATCCAGTTCATGAAGGACATATAGCCGTGGCGAAGACCATTCGCGAACGATACGGTCTTGATGAAGTCATCATGGTTCCAAATATTGATTCCATCAATAAGCCCAATGCATCGTCACCGACTCACCGCCTGGATATCATGAAAATTCGTGTCGGCAAGGAAAAGGGCATTAACCTGTACACGGGTGCTTCGAACGTCATCATCAATCAATTTGGTCGCGATCCATTTATCGAACGCATGACTCAGCTTTATGGTGCGACGGAAGTTTTCCAGATTATTGGCAGCGACTCTTTCATTAGCTCACTTGCAGCCAAGTCCATCAGCGAATCTTCCAATCGCAAATTCATCGTGGTGCCACGGGATGCGACTGAAAAAATCGATGTCCCGGACAATCTGAAACCGTTGGTTCAAGTTACAAGCTTGGCGGATCCCATGGGTGTCAGCTCCACACTGATTCGTAAACTTATTAAAGCCAACGAACAACCACCGAAAGCAATATTGGATGAGGACGTGTATCGTTACGTCATCAGAAATGATTTATATAGGTAAGGAGTTCCAATGCTGGGTTTAAAATTTATTCTAAACACAGTCGTGACAATTGCAAGTGCAAGCGCATTTGCAGTGGGGTTTATTGAAGCTTCCCCTGCGGAAAAGGCCCAGCTGGAGCAACCTCTTAAACAGGCTGGCTTTGCAAGTACCAACCTGGAAATTTCCCGCTTGGGCGGCACAGGCCTTTCCACTTACAATTTCAAACTGGGCCAATTAAGCAGTGTCCAGTTTCAAACTCTGAAAGACTTCTATCGCCTGCCCCTGAATCCACAAGCAACTTGGCTGGAATACAATCCCCAACGTTCTTATGAACTGATTGATTTCCTTCCACCTAAGATGCAAGCCCCTTTGGGGAAAACTTTTGAAAGTTCGGAAACTGTGAATTGGCTAAAACCATTAAACGGCGCCGATGCCACTGAATATTGGATCAGCACAAATTGCTGGAGCACCGCCTACGATCTATTAAGCTCGATGTCAGATCCATTCACCAGTCACCTTTTCATGGATCCTAATGATGTGTATGTTGCAGAGATCATGCGACATACTTCAGGTTCTTATGAAGTTCGTGAATCAGAAGTGAAACCTTACGACTACGTTCTTTATATGGTTAAAAATCAACAAGGCCAATGGGGCTTGGATCACGTGGCGGTCCACATTGGCTTGGGTTTGGTTTACGAAAAAACCGGAAACACCGGTGGACTTGATTACTATGAAATTCGGCCTCTTAAAAACGTCAGCGCAAATCGAATCGGCATGAATACCGGCACTGAATTGAAGATTGAACACCGTCGTTTGAAGCAGGAATTGCCGCATCCATATAAAGCCTGGGGTGCAAAAGCTAAAGGTCTGCTGACGGCGGCTCAACTGGCAAAAGTTCCTGCTGAATTTCAAAATCAGATTGTCTTGTTTGGCAATGATGCCTCGGTGGTTGAAGCTTATAACCGTATTCGTCCGATGAGCATTGTCGCCAACCAACAAGGCCGCTATGTTTTCGATCCCCGCGATCCTATCGCCGAAAACTTTGCTGGTTCAAGAATCAACGGAGATATTGCACAGGGAACTACTGGATACTCGGGCGCTGACATGAAAACTCCAGTTTGTAAAACCAACGAAAGCGTGACCGCACTAGTGACCGGATTCTTTGGCCAAAGCTTTTTAGTCGAAGCCAATGATTACCAAGTGGTCGATGAAGCGGCTTGCAAAGACTCCTACGGTCGCGCTTATCCAAAATTCTGGATTCCCGCGAATGCTATTTCGGTTCACTAACTCTGGAAATAAGGGATTTAACGATTACGTTTAGTTACCAAGCTGAGTGAAGTTATAAATATCACTCAGCTTTTTTGGCCCGTCATTTGCTTTATTCCCAGGACATGTTGTCTAGTCGTACTCGTTCTATTTTAATGAAACTCCCGGTGCTTACACTTTGTACAGCCCTGTGGTTATTTCAACCTCCGGCGAATGCTAATACCGGAGCTCATGGTGACGAGTGCAAATCCCCCAACTATATTAAAGAAGTCGTAGATCCCTTGCGCGCACCTGGTGTTACCGCACAGGATATCGAAGTTCTGCGAGGATTTCTGGCTAAGAACGACCGCGCCGGAATGTACCTGATGCTCTATCGCCTGACGGGCGAAGAGTTCTGGTTGATGGATGCCCAGATCACAACTTTCAGTGGGATTTGGGGCGGCACTGCTCTGGAAGCCAACTACCAAATCAAACTTCGCAATCAATCGAAGTACGATGATTCCATCGATAAGTTTTCCCTGAAAATCGCAACCAACATGTTGAAGTGGGTTGAGATGAGTGTTGATGAAGGCAATAAGGGCATCGTCGACATCGGCACGCTTTTGATGAAGGGCGACGGCGAGGTTTGGAAATCAAAGGGTCTGTTGAACGAGTATCCCGGCCGAGTTCTATTTTTCAACTTGTTTGAGTATCGCGCCTTGGACTTCCGCCACACGATGGGTTCAGGATCCTACTTTAGCGCTGTTGCCGTGCTTAAACGTGGTGGCATGCTGGGCAAGCGTCCCGCTGACTATGCTGGTAATTCGAACTTTACAATTTACACTTCCAAAGAAGGTCGCTTCGTCACTGTGATTGATAATCGCACAGGAAAAGTTGAAGCCTTTATCGATAAAGATGCACGCCCCTTGGGAATGTTAACTCAAATCACAGATGTGGCTTTAACGGAAAACGATCCTGAATATTACGAACGTCTTTGGACCTGGGAGTTCATGCAGGGCAATCAAGACACAGCCCAAGAATACAATGCAGGCGTCTGGCAAAACGGTCGCCCTTTGCCGAACCCAAATATCAAAGGTAACTACTTCTTCAATACGAAGAACAATGAGTGGCAAAACCAAAAGGACAAATCTCGCGTTGAGAACCAAGCGCTAATTGCGGCGCTGAACGACGCGCGCGAAAGATCCAAAAAATTTCGTGAATCCAAAGGATTTCCCGCTTTACCGCAGCAACCCGGTCGTTATTAAAAACAACAGTATTCGGAAATCTCATTTATTGAGACTTCAGACTGATTTTCAAGCTTTGCCAACAAATCCAAGCGAGATCTCACACTGTACATTTCAAAATACTGCTTGGCGCTTTGAACCATGCTGGCACGAACCGTATTCATTCCCGGATTAAGTCGCGCCAGTAACATTCCATCCAGCACTGCGGAAGCCCAAAGGTGTTCTGCATGCCGATTATAATGTAAGCGCTCTAACATCACAGCTTTTGCATCTTGATGACGTCCGTTCAAAATAAAATAGACAAATTCGGCTTGAGCCAACAAAGGACAATATCGTTCAATTTCGATAGATTTGCGAGTTGCTCGCGCACGACCAAAGGACTTTCTTGATAACTCCATCGGCCGTCCTGTAAAACTTGCCAAAGCCCCTTGATAATAACAAGCCAGCAAAATACCGCGACTCCAACCCAATCTTTCCGCCGCACACAGCAGCCGTCGAACGGTCACTTCAAGGTTCGCATAGTCCTTCAATCTAAAATGCAGTTGAGCAAGCATCACATAGGACCAGGCAATCAACTGCCCATGCTTTTTGGATTGCTGACGATAAGAAAGCAAAATTCCACGGCGCAATTCTTTGATGGCCTCTTCGTTCTTATCCTGATGCATGTGAACTCGCCCAAGAACATAAGAATGTTCCGCGACTATACTTAGTCGGGTTTCTGATGTGAAAAGCTGCTCGGCTTCGGCCAGATAGGACAATGCCACCGGAAAGTCCCCTAGGGTTTCGTAAAGACGCCCCTTCCACACCAGGATACTTGCCCGTTCTTCGGTTAGGGTAAGACTGACAGCAATTTCCAAGGATCTATTTAAGTAGATTTTGGCAGATTGAAATTTCCCCAGATAGAAGGAACTGATTCCGAGATAACGACAAACAGTCATCTGCTGCTCTGAAGGCAAAGCTTCAAGCTTCGCGCCCTTCAAAACCTGGCGATACTGCACCCAGGAGTCCTTCAACCGTGTTTGCTCGAAATGCTTTTCAGAACAGAACTCAGCCAGAGATTTGTTCACTGGGCGAATTTTTAGGTTAGGCCGATCACGTCGTATCGAGACCGGGTTTACACCCAACACCTCACCGATGCGCGCTATTGTTTCGGGTTTTACTTTAAGAACGGTGTGGTTTAGCCATCTCTGCACGGTCTTGGACGAAACTCGAAGCTGCATTGCCAAATCAAACGCCGATAGCTGCTTGCTCTGCAAAAGCTCTTTCAGCGCATCACCATCGATTTCGACAAACTCAGAACCCATTCGTTAAGCATACTAACTAACTAAGTTTTTTACAGTCTAGTTTGCTCGAAACGATTTAACGTTAAACATGAATTTGCTCCAATACTTCGAAGGCTTCGATTGTTTCTACGTTCACCGGAATATCTCGCATTAATCCTGAAAGGCTGCGACAAGGACCAACATTGATAAACTTACAAATGCCTTTTTCCTGAACCAGTCTTTGTACCGCTTCAGACCAGTGAATTGTGCGTGTAATGCTTAGCAGGAATTCCTCTTTGATTATTTTCGGATCCGTCAGCTCTTGGGCGCTTAAGCTTGAAAAAATTCTGATCTGTGGCGAATAGGTGCGTACATGAGTGAAGTCACTTTCGACCGCTAAAACATACGGCAAGATGTAACGAGAGTGCGCGGGGTAGTCCAGAATATTCATGGTATTCCAGCCCTTCTCCCGAGCGCGTTCTTCAACTTTCTTCAGATCTTCGTATCTTCCGCCAACATTCAGAAAACGCGGGGTAAGACAGGACACATCCACCTGAGTCTCTGCAAACCAGGCATAGTCCTGCTCTTCAAACTTTTCTGACTTGGGAGCCAGCACACCAATGTTACGACCGATTTGATCGATCCCATCAATTCTTTGTGTGAACCAGATGTGATTGAAAATGGCGTCTTCAAAACTATAGGCCCCGGCAAAAACCGCACGGGCAAGATCCCCCAACGAGCATCCCATAACCCAATCCGGTGACTGTCCCAATTTGTCGCGCAGGCGTTCAGCAACTCCGGTTTGAATGCAGCAAATTGCCACGGCCGCCAGGCTGATATTTTTTATCGAATAGATTTCCTCAGTGGGAAGCTCCAGGAACTCTTTAAAAGAAATCTTTTTTTCAAAGCGCGCCGCAATGATCTCTTCGGCCTTCAAAAAATAGTTCTGCACTTCGGGAAGATGTGAAAAACGATTGCGGTCTGATTTTCTGATCAGGGCATTCAGTCCCGGAAAAATATAAGCGACTGCCACGATTAGATCTCCATCAATGCCGGTTGTTCGGTTTCAACTGAACCTTGCGAAGGATAACTTGGGAAAGCCGCGATATACGGAGGCATAAAAGACGGCTTCAGATCAAACTCCGCCAGAATTTCAATTATATCTGCCGCAGTCTTCTCGAAAATATCCTCTTCCATTTGGCGAACAAATTTTAGAATTTCCGGATTCAACAGATTCTTTTCGTTCAAAGTCGCATTCACCATCTTGGTGTGCTCGGCTTCATCTTCCAAAATCTGCGATACGATATAAGCCACACCCACATTATCCGTCCACTTGACCAGATCGGTGTAGTGCTTAAATACGCGCATTTCCAATCCCCAGGCCCCATACAGGTACAACATTTCGGGATCTTTCAGCTCGCGCACCAAGGCACTGAAGAAGCGCCCCAGGTATCTTTCCATTTTTCTATTCAGTTTATGCTCAAGCTCCTTATAACCAGGAACTGCCAACCAACGACGACGCTCCAATAGAACTGAACGATGCAAAAGCTTTGCATGGCGCAATTCATCTTCAACGTGCTCGGGCATTTGCGGAGGCAAAGACAGATTGCGAGAGGTGAACTCGCGCTGCATATGAATGGCAGCATTTGATTCACAAAAACCCAAAGCCTGCACCCAAGCTAAAGTTGCCGCAGGTCTTTCCCCAAGCATCCACGCCAGACGTGAACTTGCTTTGCTGCCTGCAGTCTGAACATTGTGGGATTTTTTGTAGACCCTGATCAGTTCCGTCATACGCAGAATCATGATTCTGCACATGTCTTTTTCGATCGCCTGTAACTGCTGCAAAGAAAGCTGATCTTCTTCGGAAAGTGATTCACGAAACTTTTTACCCAATTGTATGTGAGCCGACTCGTCGCTAAGAACATCCGTCATCGCTTCGCGGATGTGCAGGAACTTTGTCGCTGGAATGTAGGAAGAATAAATTTGGAAAGGAAACTGTTCGATGGTGATGGCACCATGAACGTAAGCTGCAAAGCGATTGTTCGCCTGCACCAGAACCGGATTGCCAAAGTAGCTCATAGTGAATGATTCGGTCATGGCACACAGTCGCGCTCGCAAATCTCGCTCTGCTTCATTTGCCGGTTCTTGAATCGGCCGGATTTTTGAAATCACGTCGCGATGACGATACTCATCTGCCGCATGCGTGCGGATCTCTTCCACAAATTCCGGTGGAGTGGATTGGGAAATGTTGCCCAGAATCTGCTCTGCTGCAAGATGCTCCATGTGCGCCATTGCTGTCAGCCACGCTGACTCAATGTGCGCATCCTGAGTAATCTCACTCATCAAATCTTGAATTGTACTCGCAAACGTTTTCATATGGATGCCATAGCATAGAACAAATTGTTGCTGAACCTGCCATGACATTTAGGAAATCAATCTCTGTTCCCTTAAAATACAAACAACTGATTCCCTTGGGAAACTCGCCATTTCTGAAATGATTAACGCACGGCGACTGGCGTGCGTCCAAGAGCGTCCATTCACCTCCCGTTAACTCTCAAGTAGCTTCCCAAATGCCCACCCATAGCAGATTCTATTGACCCCCTTCGGGATTCTGACTAGGCCTAATCAGGTATCAATTTAAGGAGTTACCAATGAAGAATCTTCTATCAGTTTTCGCTTCGACTTTATTGCTTGCTACAGGCGCGCAAGCCGCAACAACTGTCCAAGGCACATGGGGCGCAGACCAAATCAACTGGCAAATCAGCACTTCTGAAAACAGTCAGCAATGGAATTTGCATTCCGGTTCCGTTTCTAAACAGCTTCAAATTCAAAATACTTCAAAGGCAACACAAATCACAGCTGCTGATGGTTTGACGGCGCTGAACATCGATCACAGCGCTACACAGACCTCCCTGAATGGTCAGCTGGATGGTCGCAAAGTAGAATTGGCAATCGAACACACTAACAACGGCACATTATGGTTTAAGGGAGTTTTCAAAAATCACCGCCCCTCTCTTCGCTTCGATGTTCCAACTGAACATCGCAAGGACGGTCGCGCGACCGGCTTCTTTAAAAATGAACTTGCTGATCTTTACATGATCAGAACTTCCAATGGATATTGGTTCAAAGGCTACATGAATGGTTACTGGATTGATTTGAACGTTAAAAGATCCGGCAACACATACACATTTGAAGGTGCTTACCTAAGCAAGCAGGTTTCCTTGGTGGCAACAACTGATGGTGCCATTGATGATGTGATTGAATACCTGCTTTTGGATACGCCAATCCCAAATTCTGATTTTTTAAATTTGGGATCGATGGAAGAAACTAAAGAATAGTGAGTTATTTGTTATTCGAGGAGAGACAATGTTCTCTCCTCGCTACTTTAGGCAGCTTCAGCCGCAAAGTAAGGAACCTCGACAATAGACCGGATGCCGTGTCTTGCAGTCAGTGCCAAAGAAATCGTGCGAAGGCTCGCGATCATTTTCCCCCGGGACCCCAGGATTCTGCCAAAATTTCTACGCGAACATTCAATTTTGAAAATCGTCGTGCGCTCTCCATGCACGATACCGACAGAAACTTCCTCTGGATGGTCAACGATCAACATCAAGATGTCTTCCATCTTCTTTCTTGTAGTTTCCAAGATCTCACTTTTGTTTGGTGTAAAGTTGAGGTCAACAATGCTGGAACCTTGTCCATCCGCTTGTCCTGACTTACGAATTACGATTGGCATCCTTCTCTCCTGATTGCTCATAGTCTCTCCGTTTAATTGATGTTTGATTACATTTCGGAAATATTCCACGAAATTAAATGGATGCTCGGATTGACTAGCCCTTGTCCACCGTGTCCAGACGATCGTCTTTTGAATCCGGAAAACGACAAATTGAATATAAAAATCAGAGAAAATAATATCTTTGTGAAGGAGTCGCCGTGTACATCCAAAACTATTCATGCACGACAGCAGCCGGTGTGGGCACTCCAGCATTGATGTCCGCTCTGTATTCGGGAAAAGATTGTTCCGTCGTGGGGGAATCTGGCGGCAGAGTCTGCTATCTGAAAAACTCCCCAGAAAAAAATCACAGCTATCGCGACATTTTCGTGAATGGCTTTAAAGAACTCGTACATCCATTGCGAGAAGGCCTATCCAAGGATGCGTATTTGGACCTGACAAAAAATCGGATGGTCCTTATTTTTGCTTCCAACAAGGGAGCACTCGAAGACTACATCTGGACTGCGACAAAAGAAAACATTCGCGAGATGCACGATCCTTATTCCGAAATCCTCACCTACTTCCAGGAAAACTCAGTTGGTTTGCCGTGGATATTTGACTGCACGGTTGCGAACGCGTGCATCTCGACCCATGCGGCCCTGGAATACACTCAGGATCTTTTTAAAAGTGAGCGCGCCGAATATGCCTTGATCATTTCTGGCGAGCTAGTGGGTCCGTTCTTAGAAAAAGGCTACGACTCGCTAAGAGCTTTATCCCACACCAGCTGTCGCCCCTTCGCCGAAGATCGCGATGGCATGCAATTAGGGGAAGCATTGGCGATGATGTTGATATCGCGGGATCGCAAATCACCTGAAGACATCAAAATCCAGGGCGTCGTCACAAAAACGCAAGGCATACCACATATTCCACCCGAAGCTGAAAGTCAGACATTGTTGCAAGTACTTCAAGAGTTAAACTCCCACACTCCCGTCCATCCTGATTTAGTGGTGGCACATGGTTCGGGAACCCAGGATGATGACGCCGTCGAAGACGAGGCTCTTGTCACATTTTTGGATTCCGTTGGCGATTCGCAAGTGCCTATCACCTCGACCAAATGGTGTATTGGAAATTCATTGGGAGCGAGTGGCTTAATCGATATTATCGCTGCCGCTGAAGTTCTAAAGACACAAAAAGTTTTTCGTATTCATAACACCTCTCAGATTTCTGCCTCAATGAAAGCGCAATACTTACTGCCTCATTTCCAAAACGGACCCGGCATCAGGTACCGCCAAATTCTGATTACTTCACTGGCTTTCACCGGAGTCTACGCTGCGTGTGCAATCGGTGTTGAAGAGGTAAACAATGAAAATCCTGATTGAGATCGGCAATCGTCCTGAACCCGCGTGGAAAGAAAAATTCCCGCAGTGGAACTTATTAAATGAAGTCAGTTACGCTTTTTGCGAGGCTCTTCATCGGTGGGAATACCTTAAAGACCGTCCTCACCCCGATGTTATTTTTTTGGCTTTGCCCGAAGGTTCCAATCTGTCTGATTTTGAATTCGTGGAAGACGGAGCCAAAGATCCCGGAAAGTTTATTTTCACATTCCCCAATATGCAGGCTTCGATCATGATGCAGATTCTGGGATTTAACGGTCGCGTGTTGTGCTTTAATAATGGAATCAAGACCAGCGAGTTCGCAAAAAATGAATGCAAAGAGATAGCAAAGACCGGTAAAATCGCGTGGTTGTTTACCAGCCCTTCAGTCATTGAAGACGAAAAACGCGTGGTGCTTTTTTCGTCTTATCCGGAGAGCTAGCGAATCACCAAATTATTCTTAAGCTGATTGTGCCCATCATCAGTGTGAGGGAAATGCTGATGCAAATGCTTGCCGCAGGCTTCGATGGCTGCGGTAAATCCCGCTGCCCAGTCACCCTTGTGCAATTGTTCACTGAACTTTCCTAAGACTTCATTCCACGTTTCTGGAGGAAGCTTGCTGTTAATTCCCTCATCCGCCAAAATCACAGCTTTACGTTCCATCACAGAAACAAATATCAGAATGCCCGTCCCCTGCTGGGTGCGGTTTATTTTGTTCAGATAAAATTCCAACTGAGCCCGTTGATGAACCTGAGCCAACTCGTCTCTTTCGGGCACAAATATTTTTTGAATAAATGGAAATTTTGCCAAGGCAAATGAAAGGTAATAAACGGCCACCACCAAGAACGGCCACACATAAACCCAGGGGGTTGCCCACAGAAGGTCTGCAAAGGGAAGCTCTGCGATCACCAGAATCAACAGCAACAATAAAGTCAGCGTCATCGGAATATGCCCGACCGAGGATGAATTTCTGACGATAACGGGAACGATCTCCCCGTCTGTATTTTCCTCCACCACATGCACGGTCTGGGAAATCTGCTCGATGTCTTTTTCAGAAAGGTATTTATTAATCCAAGCCATTGTTCACTCCAATATGCGCATTCGCGAAGCGCTTACCAAGAACCCGAAGATCCGCCACCGCTGAATCCACCACCGCCACCGGACCAACCGCCGCCACCGCCTCCACCGCCGCCAAAGCCACCGCCGAAAGTGCCGCCACCGAATCCTCCTGATCCGCGCATATGTCGACCACGACCACCACCGAAACGACCCAGTACAGATATGATAATTAATAAAAGAATTATCACGCCGATGGGAATTCCACCGCCCTTGTCATCAGAGCGAGTTTCCGTGGTGATACCTTGCTCATCAGCAAACTCTTTGTCGGCCAATGCCATCAGTTGTCCGACACCGGCATAAATGCCATCGGCAAATCGCTGCTTGCGGAAATAAGGTGTTACGACATCCGAGATAATGCGTTTGGCATAAACATCAGGAATTGCGCCTTCAAGCCCCTGTCCCACTTCAATTCGCATGCGTCGATCCTGAAGTGCAATCAGAAACAAAACACCGTTGTCCTTTTTCGCATCTCCCAATTTCCATTGATCGGTGATCTTGATGGAAGCCTGTTCGATCGGTTCGCCTTCAAGGGTATTCACGATCAGGATTTGAATCTGTGCTTTTCCGCGTTTGTTGAAATCCAACAACAGCTGGGTCAAATCCTGGCGCATGGAGCGTGGGATGACTCCCACTTCGTCCATGACCGGGCCTTGCAAGGCTGGCACCTTGAATTCGGCGTGAGCAGCAAAGCTCACGAACAAAAGAATCGGAAGAAAAAGCGAAGATAGAACCTTCATTAGAATTTAACTTCTGGAGCTTTCTCTGCAGTCGCTTTTTCTTCGGCAGTCATATCCCACTGAGGCATTTTTTCGAAGTGGTACATGATGGAGTTTGTCCAGCTTGTCGGCGGAACAGTTACCAGGTTGTTAAATTGATTGATCGACTCGATATAACGTTGACGAGCAATCGTGATACGATTTTCCGTACCTTCCAATTGCGCTTGAAGATCACGGAAGTTTTGATCCGCTTTTAGGTTGGGATAGTTTTCAGTCACTACCATCAAACGACCCAAAGCCTGTGACAAACCACTTTGCGCTTTTTGATATTCGGCCAATTGTTGTGGCGTTACTTTGGAAGGATCGATTTGCATAGCCGTGGCTTTTGCACGAGCCTCCACCACTTGAGTCAGTGTGGTCTCTTCATGTTTCGCGTAACCTTTAACAACGTTCACAAGATTTGGAATCAAGTCAGCTCGACGTTTGTATTGATTTGATACTTCTGCCAATGCAGCTTCAGTCGCATTCTTGGATTGAGGGATACTTTGAATCCCGCAACCGGCCAAAAATGGCAATACCATAGCAACCAAAAGAATTTTAGACATAGTTTTCATAGGAAAATCCTCCATGACCATTTCTATCGAATCTCTCAGTGACGCTCAATGAAAACCGGTCTATATTAGTCGAATGACACGCACGATTAAGCTTCGCTACACCCCGACAGCCGGCTGCATCTTTGTTGACAAGATTGCAGGGCTCAACACGCACACCCCAGAACATGGGCAGCGTGGTTGCGTTGAAGTGTACGAAGAGGAATTGGATCAAAAGCTTTACGTGGTGCATCGCCTTGATAAAGCCACTTCCGGTGCGTTGTGTTTTGCGACGAGCTCTGAAATCGCCGCCGAGATGACCCGTCTTTTTGAACAACATTTGGTAAGTAAGAAATATCTTTTTTTAACTGATCACCCGGCAGGCGCGCTGGAGTTCACTTACCAGTCGTACATTGAAAAAGTCCGAAATCAGTTTGTCAGCAGCAAAGACAAAGAACCCAACTCGAAAACGACTTTCAGATGGTTAAAATCCCTGGGACGCTTTCAACTTTGGGAAGCTACGCCTCATTCAGGAAAGCCCCACCAGATTCGCCTGCATGCCGAAGCCAAGGGCATTCCAATTCTGGGTGATAATGAACATGGCGGCAGTCCGTTTTACAGACTTTGCCTTCATTCCCATTCTTTGGAATTCACTTTGCGCGGTGAACACGTCAAATTTGAAACTGACCTTCCTATCTGGGCTCGCGACGGCGAGCTGAATGAACATCAGGAAGACCTGGTGGTTGCCGAAGCTTTCCAACGACGCGAACGTCTTTTTGGATTTTCTGAATTGAAAGACGAATCTCTGCGCTTGGCACACCGTGAATTGGACACCTATCGTATCGATCAATACGGTGAATACCTATGGGTGTACTGGTACAAGGAAGAAGACCCTTCTGTGCCGGATCTTTTGCGCTTTGAAAGAATCGCCAAGAAACTAAAAAAGAAAATCCTCATCCGCAAAATGTTAAACCGCGGTGACGATCCCAATGCCGAGCTGCTTTGGAATATCGGACAAACCCAACCCACGTGGATCGCCAAAGAAAACGGTGTTAAATACGAACTCCGCAGTGATACCGGCCTTTCCCCAGGATTGTTTTTGGATCAACGTGAGAATCGTCTGTGGGTCAGCGAACACGCGCAAGACCGCCGCGTTCTGAATTTATTTTCCTACACCAGTGGTTTCAGCGTCGTTGCGGCAATGGCGGGAGCTGAAGAAGTCTGCACAGTGGATGTCTCCTCCAATTTTTTGGATTGGAGCAAAAAGAATTTCGAACTGAATGGCCTTGATCCGGAACATGAAAAGTATGAGTTCTGGAACAGCGACTGCATCTTGTTCCTTAAAGGCACAGTTCGCCGCAAACGCAAGTTCGGTTTGATTATTTGCGATCCTCCTTCCTTCGGCCGTTCAAAGAATGGTGTTTTCTCCATCAGCAAAAACTTTGATGAATTGCTAGTGAACTGCCTATATTGCCTGGAAAAAAATGGTCTGCTGTTGTTCTGCACTAACTATGAAAAGTGGAATAGCGGCGACCTGCATCTGCGCCTGGAAAAATTGAAGCGCGAATTTTCTTTTAAAATTCTGCCGGCACCTTCTCAAGGATTGGACTTTGAACTGCCGGATCAAGAACCTTTAATGAAGTCCATCATCATCCGCAAAAACTAGGAACACAAAATGGCACAGCATAAGTTGAAACATGGGATACTGACTTTACTAACAGGCTCCCTTCTTTCAACTGCAGTTTTTGCCAAAGATAATTCCAAAAGCATCTTGCTGGCGATTTCCAAAACAGATCACACCCTGGTATTCGTGGATCCCCAGACTTTAAAAATCCTGGGCAAAGCCCCTGTGGGAGAAGATCCCCATGAAGTCGTCGTATCTGAAGACGGACGACTCGCCTATGTTTCAAATACCGGCAGTGGGAAGTTTCACGAAATTAACGTAATTGATATCCCCACAATGAAAGCCCTGCCCTCCCTGGATACCGGCGCCCTGTTGGGACCTCACGGAATGACGTACGTCGGAGGAAAACTTTGGTTCACCGCAGAGGGCTCAAAATCTGTGGCTCGGCTAAATCCCAAGGATGGTAAAGTCGACTGGATCATGGGCATTGGACAGAATCGAACTCACATGCTGCAAGTTTCTGCTGATGAAAAGCAAGTTTACGCAACCAATGTTGATTCGGGCACAGTCAGCATTCTGGATAACCTGCTTTTGCCGCCACCGATTCCCCCAATTGGAAAACCACTCCCCACCGCCAAGCCCCAAATGGGTTGGCTACAAACTGTCATTCCCGCAGGCAAGGGTGCAGAAGGTTTTGATATTTCCCCTGATAAAAAACGCATTTGGGTGACCAACGCCCATGATGCCACGGTCTCGATCATTGATATTCCGACCAAAAAAGTCATCGAAACGATCGATACGAAAACATTGGGTATCAGCCGGGCCAAATTCACACCCGATGGCAAACGGATTTTAATCTCGAGCTTAAGAACCGGGGATCTGTTGATTTACGATACGACCACGCTCAAAGAACTTAAGAAAATTAATCTTGGCAAGGGAGCAGCCCACATCCTGATCGAACCTTCAGGAAATCGCGCCTTTGTCTCCTGCACACCTGCGGGATACATTTCAATTATCGATTTGCAAAAAATGGAAATCAGCGGAAAGTTGGATATAGGCCCGCGTCCCGATGGAATGGACTGGGCCCCTGCCGCACCTTAAGGATAGAAATTGTATTTGATATGGATGCGTTTCTCGTCCTGAAGACCCATTTTTGAGCCACTCAAGAACGGTGGAACTTTACGCTTGATACGTTTACGGTCTTTCGGAAAACGTTTGTCATCAACGAAACAGTCAAATCGTTCATCTTTGCAAAGATTTGTGAATTCATCCGCCTCGTTATTGAAAACATAGTTGTCCATCGCACGGGCCATCTTATCGCCCAAATCCAGATCAGACTGCTGAACCACAATACCACCACCGGTTTTCACCTGAGGTACAGGCTTCGCCGGAGGGGCCCCTGGCGCAGGTACTGGAACTTTTTTGATTATCACGCGGGGTTTGCACTCTGCAGGTAAATCCAGCTCTTCTTCGCATTTACAAAAATTCTTTTTCATCGTGGCGCAGGAACTTAGCATCAACGCCAACATACACAGACCTAAAATTTTACCCATTACTTCTTGCTCCACTGCGACCAGAACTTAGCTTCCCCTTTAGGGTTGGCTTTTGCGTAGTTATAAAACTCCTGTACAAAGGCAGCTCGTTCTTTTTGATAGATATACTTCCAGTCAGATTCTGCAGGAATGGTCATCACATCATAGTCGTCGCTCAACTTTGTATTGCGTTCGATGATGGCATCAAAAGTATCCGTTTGTGCGTTCATCAGCATGTCATACAGAACCATGAATGTGGTGGTGCGACCTTTGCCGGCGCGACAGTGAAAATGCACCCAATTGCTTTCTGGCAAATCACGAACGGCTTCGATAAAGCGATCCACTTCGTTATCAGTCGGACGAACATGATCGGTGACGGTCAGGCGCACGTAGTGGTGTCCTGAACTGCGCACCAGGCTTTCCTCAGTTTCGATGCTTTTGATTTCTGTGCCTGCAATCTTCTCTCCGACTTTCAAATCACCCAAAAGACGGCGCTCACGGTGGATCACATCCTCGTGGCCAAGCTCGGCATTGGCCCAATCACGCTCCGCCTGCCAGGTCACTGGTTTATCATTGATAAAGCCATGGGATTCCTGGCGAAGATCGAAAACATACAATTGAGCTTTTAGTTTTTTCGCAGGCTTTGCGATATCTTTTAATGCCTGAGGTGAATAGCTGGCACTGCCCGACATTTTAAGCTTGTCGTTTTTACGGTAATTGACCGGCTTGCGCCCATCATACTTAGAGTCAAAGACCAACTCGACCGGCTCCATAGCTTTGGGCATGGTCATAAAAAACGGTAATTTGCTTTTATCTGAATCAGCAGCAGCTGAAGGATTATTGACCGCCGCAGTTGCCGGCTCCGGGTTTACACTTTTTTCGGCGCAGGCTGCGACGATAAAAGGCAGAAGAAAAATCCATTTTCTCATAAGTCCTCCCTATTAGGGAAGCTTAAGCCTTAATCTGCCCTCTTGCAAAAAGTTCTTCAAGATATTGAAAACCCGAATCCTGGGTGCGCAGATAATAGTAAGCCCGCAAGATATCCTGCTCCTCATTTGTTAAGGAAGCATTACCACCACCGCGTTTCATACGATCTTGAGAAATATGGTAAAGGCTTAATGCCCCCGCCACTGAAATATTGAAACTTTGTACGAAACCCGTCATTGGAATGATAATACACTCGTCAGCAGCAGCCACCATTTCGGGGCTGACACCGTTTTTCTCGTTCCCCAATACCAAGGCCGTCTTACCGGAGAAATCCACCTCGTGCAGAGGTTTTGAACGTGCATCCAGATGTGTGACATAGATTTTGTAACCCTGAGACTTCAGGTTCTTTACACAATCCGTGGTGTTTTGCCATTTTTTGACTTCCACCCACTTGTCAGCCCCTTGAGTGACCCGGGCTGATTCCTTGAACTTTTCCTGAGTTTCAATGACGTGGAAATTGCCAAAGCCCAATCCTTCAGCGGATCGCATGACGGCGGAGATGTTACCTCGGTCATAAATACTTTCCAGAACCACGGCGGTGTCGAAATTTCTTTGCGCAACCACGCGATCAATTTTTTGAATACGATCGGCAGTCAAAAGAGGTCCCAGTTTTTCCAGAACCAATTTGTAGTTAATTTTCAAATTCGCATTGATCTCGATCTCAGAACCGTAGGGAAACATGAACAACCGATCTACTTGTAAAGCGATTCTGGGTTTTTAGCCAAGTCGCGAGTGATATTCTTTTGGTGCGCTTCCAGCGTACCGCCACCGATCTCCAGCAACTTCGCGTCTCTCCATAGTCTTTCAACTACGTACTCGCCCACGTAACCATAACCACCCAAAACCTGGATAGCACGGTCTGCGACGTTTTTAGCCATCGTCGTTGCCACAAGTTTTACACCATCTGAATCCAGACGATTGCCTTCTTTATTCAAATCCATGCGACGAGCCGTTTCGTAAACGTAAGCGCGCGCTGATTTGTATTCAGCGTAGCTGTCAGCGATGTAGCGTTGCATTTGACCGAAGTGATTCAATGATTTGCCAAAGGCCTCGCGCTCGGTTGCGTAGCGATTCATGATCTCGATAGATCTGCGGGCAATCCCCAAGCTCATCGCCGCCAATGTCAGGCGTTCGATCTCAAGATTGCGCATCATGTGCAGCATCGAATCCCCTTCATGGCCGATCAATGCTGAGTCAGGAACGTGACAATCCTGGAACACAAGCTCTGCCGTGTTAGAGGCACGCATACCCAACTTGTCTTTGATTTTTTGACCAACTTCGAAACCTTTATGATCTTTTTCAACCAAGAAAGTGGAAATCATTGCGCGACCGTGCTTTTCGCCGGTCTTTGCATACACCAGAGTCAAATCACAAGGAGTGTTGTTTTCATCTATGGTTCCGTTCGTGATCCACATTTTACGACCATTCAGAACCCACTCATTGCCTTTTTTTACAGCGCGAGTTTGCATGCCCAAGACGTCCGTACCAATTGCAGGTTCAGACATGGACATAGAGCCAACCCATTCGCCAGAGCAAAGTTTGGGCAGCACTCGAAGACGTTGCTCATCACTGCCATTCACGGCAATGTTGTTCACGCACAACATTGAGTGCGCCAGATAAGCCAATGCAAATCCAGGATCTGATGCAGACAACTCTTCATGAACGATGGCAGCAGCAGTTGCATCCATCCCGGCTCCCCCGAATTGTTCTGGTACTGTGATACCCAACAGTCCCAACTCACCAACTTTTTTGAACAACTCAAGATTGAATTTTTCTGAACGATCATACTCATGAGCTTGAGGTTCGACTTCAGCTTTGGTGAAAGCGTTGACAGTTTCACGCAACATGCTGTGCTCAGGTGTGGGATTGTAAAGATCGAATTCTTTCCAATTAAAGGACATGGTAGCTCCTACATTTATATAGAGTAGCGAATCTAGGAAAACCCTGTGTAATCCGCAAGGCTTAGCACCTGTAACGCTATGCAATATTAGCAAATTTCAGGCACTTTTCGGAAGAATCTGGACGTCGTTGGGCCAGCGGCCTAACCTTCTGAAAGGAGACTCACATGATCGCCTCAGTATTAGGTATTGGAACCGAGTTGGTCGACGGCCAAATTGTGAATAAAAACGCAGCCTGGATTTCCGAAAAACTGAAAAATCTCGGACTTACCACAAAACTCCATCTTGTAGTTCCAGATGAGAGAAAACTCATTTCTGAGGCTTTGGACTATTGTGGGCAGTACTCCGACCTGATGTTTGTGACCGGTGGTTTGGGTCCCACATCCGATGACTTCACCCGCGAGCTGATCGCCGAATGGACTGGTTTGAAATTGCAGTGGGACGAAGTCTCCTGGCAACACATCAAAGAGCGCCTGGAGCCACGCGGTTACATCGTCAAAGAAATTCAACGTCAGCAATGTTACTTTCCGGCAGGTTCAAAAATTATCAAAAATACTGAAGGCACAGCGAATGCATTTTTCCTGGAGGCAAAAGGCAAAAAGATTTTCGTATTGCCAGGCCCTCCTCGTGAAATCGAAGCGGTGTGGAATTCCGAAATAGCCGCATGGTTGGAAAAAAGTGTGGCAGGCCTTGATCCCTACATCACTCGCCACTGGGATACGATCGGCATGGGAGAGTCCGATGTCGCAACGATCGTTGAACAAGCTTTGGCCAACGTGAATGTGGAAAAAGGTTACCGCGTTCATCTTCCCTACGTGGAAGTTAAGATGTCTTTCTTTAAATCCCAAGAAGAAAACATGCGCGTGCATGTTGAGCGTGTGACGGCAGCCTTACATGATATCACCATCACGCGCGATCAGCAGGATGTGCCGCTGATGTTGTCCTTGGCTTTGAAAAGTTATTCCTCAGTGAGTTTACAAGACGCTGCCACCGGACAATTTTTAATGAATCGCTTAATGCCGGTCATGCGTGACTTCATGAAGGAAAAATCCTGGAGCTTTTCCAGTCACGCAGTGGATCCCGAAGCGCAAATTCGCCTGCAGTTAACTCCGAAGGGCGAACACTCTGTTTCCGTCAGCATCGAACGCGGCAACAAGAAAACCACCGACACTATAGTCGCACCTTACAAAGCCATGCCTATGAAGGAGCGCCGCGCGCAGTACTTCGCAGAAATGGCCATGGTCTTCTGGCTCCGCCATCTTTAATTTTCCAACATTTTACAGGGTATAAGAAATGCAAAAGGTGACACTTGCTTTCGCAAGGTCACCTTTAGGACGGACTCACTTCCGGAATACTGAAGGAGGTCCGAATGAAGAACAGACATTTTTCTTATCGGACGATTTTAAAGCTTATTAAGCAGATTCTAGTGGTTATTTTGGTCATTATCAAAATAATCAAAGAACTCTTGTAACTCTAAATCTTTACCTCTGGAACGTTCCTACCGACCTAAGCTAGCTCGCTAGCCTTTGGCCCAAGGATGGGCCTTAAAATCCCACGGTACTGAGTCCACGGGGCCTTGCGAAGCACCACCTTATTTCACATTGGCCAGGGCTTCCCGGCCGACTTTCAGAATGTGTTCTTGAAGATCTTTGGGCCAATCGGCAATCATCTTTTTGAACTTCTTAGTTTCGTAGGCATACATCGCGCGAAGTGCTTCTTCGTAGTTCGGAAGATCACCGGCAATCGCGTGCATAAATTTGTAAACCGCGTCCTGTGCCTGGCGGATCTGATCTTTGGTGAAGTTTTTCTTTTTCGCTTCTTCGATCAATTTACGTAATGTCACCGAAGCACCACCCGGCTGCAAAGCCAGCCACTCCCAATGTTGAGGCAGCAAAGTCACTTCCTTGGAAACCACGCCCAGCTTGGGACGCCCCGGACCTGACTTTTTTTCTTCCGCTTCACTGGCAAGAAGCTCGTATCTTTTGATAACGGCTTCCAGAGTTCCACGCAAATCCAATTCCACCTGCGCGCTGGTCACGTCATCAAAAATCAAAACGTTTTCTTTGCCATTATCCCGAAGGTATTTTTTCACTTTGGTGGCGACTGCCACCAAATCTCCAGAGGCGATTATTTTGTTTCCCGCAAAAGCGGTACAAGTTCTATCCACTCTTGGTTCCATAAAATTCTCCTTAGTGTCCCAGGGAAGGTTCGACCGCAGGACTTGCAGACTTATTCCGTGATGCCATCACATCGCGATTAATAAAATACATCATGTAAACAGTCAGGGCAGTGAACCCCACCATGATGTAACCCACGTATTCAAAATGCTGAATTTTGCCATCGGCTCCTTCAGATACAATCATACCCGCAACGATTGAACCCAATCCGCCCGCCAGCTGCTGCAAAGAGGCATTGATGGACATGAATGCCCCACGACTGGCTGGAGCCGGAATTCCTGACATCAAAGCCTGGGAAGGAATCATGCGCGAGAAGATCCCGACAAACATTAATGAGTTCACGAACATCAGCATCCCCAGTGATGTGGAGCCCAGATTCGTGTAAATCACTGTCATGATAGCTGTCACAATGCTGCCAAAAATAAACGTGGTGTAACCACCAATGGCATCACTGATTCGTCCCACCAAGGGTCCAACAAAAATCGAAACGCAGCCCGTGACCATGTAAAGCAATGGAAGATTGTCTATATCAATACCCAAGTTGTGAACTGTGTAAGCACTTGCAAATGGCATGATCATGTAACCACCCATCGACAGAATCCCCGTCAACACAAAGGCGAACGCATACTTCGGAGTTGCTACCGTGTGAATCATATGAGTCAGGGCTTTTTTATCCGTTTGCAAAGCCAGATGTGCTGTGATGGAAGGAAGCTTGGCCCAAATCACAAAGCCCACCAATGTACTGACAAACACAATCATCAGAAACGGAGAATGCCAACCCCATTTACTGGAAAGCCAAAGCCCCAAGGGAAGGCCCATAACCTGGCTTGCCGCAAACGCCGTCTGCAAAATGCCCATGACTCGTCCACGCTGTTGCAGCGGAAACAAATCTGTCATTATCGCAAAGACGATGGAGCCAATTACGCCACCAAACAATCCTGTCACAATCCTTGCTGCCAATAACATATGAAAGTTCGGCGCCAGGGCACAGAACAAAGTTCCCAAAATAAATCCGCAGTAAAAAAACATTAGTAACTTCTTGCGATCAAACTTATCGGCAAAACCCGCGGTCAAGAATCCCGAAATTGCAGCACTGACTGCATATCCCGAAACCACCATTCCGAATTGGGATGGCGAGATTTGCATGGAGGGCATCAAGATGGCACCCAAAGGCGACAGGATCATGAAATCCAGAATAATTGTGAACTGCAAAAACGCCAGCAACGCAATGATGATCCATTGATCGCGACTGAATGTGGCTTTTTCCTGCTGAATAAAATCGTTGGGTGAACTCATGGTGAGCCTTTCGGTGGGGAACTTTAAATAATATTACCCGGGTTATATTCAAAACACAATATCACCCGGGTAATATTATTCAGTCGCCACAACACTTTAGAATGACTCGGTAAAAACGAAAAAAACCCCTGATCTTCAACAGATCAGGGGTCCTAAATGACTAAAGTAAGTCCGTACCTTATTTCTTAGGCTTGATTGTCAGGCCCTTCAAAGCATCACCCAAAGAACCGAATCCGCTGCCAGATGTTGGTTGATGAGCTCTCCAAGTGTTATCTTCGCCTGCGCCAGGCACACCCAAGGAAATCTTTTTGTCTTCGAATTTGATTTCATCAATTTGCACAGCGATATCATCGCCACGTTTTTTATTTTCAAACTGCTGACCGTCAACATGATCACGCCATTTGGATTTTGGCAAAAGCCCTGTAATCCCCGGAGCAATGTTCACGAACAAGCCGTAAGATTCTTTCTTTTCAACTTTGCCGTTAACCACAGTGCCAACTGGGAATTTCGCCGGAACTGAATTCCAAGGATTACCGTCGCCGTCTGCTTGTTTAATGGACAAAGAGATTTTCAACTTGCCGTCGATCTCTTCGATTTTCAAAAGTTTTACCGTTACAGTTTGACCAACAGAAACAACTTCTTGCGGGCTGTGAACGCGGGACCAGGAAAGTTCTGACAAGTGGACAAGACCTTCCACACCCTGCTCAAGCTCTACAAACGCACCAAATTTTTCCAATCGCATGATACGACCTTCAAGGATCGCACCTGCTTCATGCTTCTGCATGAACGCGCCTTCGAACTCTGCTTTTTGCAGATCCAAAAGTTTACGGCGGGAAACCACGATATTACGTTTGTCGAACTGAGTGATCAGAAAATCAAATTTACGCCCCACATATTCAGAAACATCAGAAACGAAACGGGAATCAATTTGCGAAATCGGACAGAAAGCTGTCTTGCCTTGAATGTTAACACGAAGGCCACCATTCACCGCTTCAGTCACAGTACCCGTAACCGGAAGCTCCATATCGTAAGCGTCTTCCAAAGAATCCGTGGAAGCCCCCAACGCACCTTTTTTTGCCAAACGAATCTCGCCACCTTTAGTGGAAAGAACCACAACGTCAATCATATCTCCAACGTTGTATTTTACCTCTTTGTTTTCATCCATAAGATCTTTGGTGAAGATCATTCCGTCCGTCGGCGTCCCCGTTGAAACAAAGGATTCCTCTTTACCAATGGAAAGAATCTCCCCACGAATCTGATCCCCAACAGAAACACGCGTCTTCAAACCACCTGCAGAAGACTCTGCAAACAACGCCTCGAAATCCTCAAAAGATTTCCCAGAATCAACATCATCACCAAAAATATCTTTCTTACCCATAATTACTCCAAAAAATTAGCCGTCCTCGGACGGCTAGGAGCAGCCTACAGTGGTTCCGCAATTGGGGCAACGATAGCACCCACTCGTAAGCACCGTGTCGCCCCCGCATTCGGGGCATTTCATAGTGAATTTTGGGACCGACGCGTCCCCTTGATTCTTTTTCTTAACATTAAGCGGTTGACTCAGCTTGCTACCATCCCGGTAAACGGCCACCGCCTTCAGTCCCAGGCTCCAGGCTTGGAAATAGATGTTCCCGATGTCCTCTTCGGTGGCAGAATTGGGCAGGTTTACAGTTTTTGAAATCGCTCCACTAATAAATGGCTGAACTGCCGCCATCATGGTGACATGACTTTCCGGAGACAGAACTCTGCCGCCCGGGGCCGCATTAGCGCAATCAAAGACTGCCAGATGTTCTTGCTTAATTTGCGGGCACCCCACCAGAGTGTTGTGCTCAGACACATAGGCCAGAATCAAATCAATCGCAGCGTCATCATAGTCCAGACTTTGCAACGCAGGCTTTACAGACTGATTGACGATTTGAATTTCTCCCCCGCCCACTAGTTTTTTTAATTTGATCAAAGAAAAGTCAGGTTCTATTCCCGTGGTATCACAATCCATCAACAAACCTATGGTACCCGTGGGAGCAATAACCGTGGCCTGGGAATTTCTGAATCCATGCTTACCACCGTTGAATACGACGGCTTTCCACAGGTTTTTTGCAGCCTGATTTAATCCATCCGGCAGGTACTTCCACTCTACTTTACCCAATGCGGCCTCATGCATTTTCATCACTTTAACCATGGGTGCACGATTCTTTTTGAATCCGGCAAAAGCACCTTTGGCCCGAGCCATCTCGGCGCTGGTTAAATAAGCCACTCCGTGCATCAACGAAGTCAAGGCCCCCGCCCACGCGCGACCTTCGGCGCTGTCATAGGGAATACCTTTTCGCATCAACAGACTTCCCAGATTTGCATAACCCAATCCCAAAGGACGATAGTCATGGGAATTTTGTGCAATTTTAAGCGTAGGATAACTGGAGTAATCGACCAAGACTTCTTGAGCCACGAACAAGGTGCGCGCCGTATGAATGAACGACTCAAAATCAAAGCTGCCATCCGGATTTAAAAATTTCACCAGATTGATCGATGCCAGGTTGCAGGCCGAGTCATCCAAAAACATGTACTCCGAGCACGGATTGCTGGAGCGGATCTCATCCGTATTAGGACACGTGTGCCATTTGTTAATCGTATCATGAAATTGAATTCCAGGATCGGCGCACACCCAAGCCGCATGATTGATTTTATTCCAGACTTCCATCGCTGGAACTTCGCGCAAAGATTTACCAGTGACTCTGGACAGCAGCTTCCATGGTTTTTCGTTTTGAACGGCTTTCATGAACTGATCAGTGACCCGGACAGAGTTGTTAGCATTCTGTCCAGAAACTGTTTTATAGGCTTCACCTTCAAAGTCAGAACTTAAACCCGCCTGAATCAGCAGCTTGGCTTTTTGCTCTTCATTCATTTTCCATTCGATGAAATCCAAAACTTCGGGATGATCAATATCCACGACCACCATTTTAGCAGCACGTCGAGTGGTGCCCCCGGACTTGATTGCCCCCGCTCCGCGATCCAGAACTTCCAGAAATGAAATCAATCCCGAACTGTGACCACCGGAATTCAACGGCTCATACTTGCTGCGCAAGGTGGAAAAGTTACTTCCGGTTCCAGATCCATATTTGAAAAGACGCGCCTCATTTTTCGCAAGCTCAAAGATTCCATCGATAGAATCTTCCACGCTTTGTATAAAACAGGCTGAACACTGGGGGCGCTCATAGGCATTCTTGGTCGGCTGAATGGACTTCTTTTTAGCATCAAAAGCATAATGCTCGCTGGTTGACACGATCTTGTATGCTTCAAATAGTCCCGCATTAAACCACACAGGGCTGTTGAAGGCTGCCCGCTGTGAAAGCAGAATATACTTAAGCTCATTGCCAAAGATCTCTGCATCTTTTTTGGTTTTGAAGTATCCACCCTGCTTTAGAGCCGAGCCACAGATCCCCGCCACCACTCGATTCACAAGTTGTCGCACTGAAGTTTCATGCGCTGTACGGGGCACTCCGGACTTGCGAAAGTACTTGCTGGCGGCAATCTCCACGGCGAATTGCGACCAACCTTCCGGGGCTTCCACGCTCTTCATCTGAAAAAAAACATCACCCTTGCGATTCTTAATTTCGCAGTCGATCTTCTTCCACTTGAACATGTTTTCAGGTTTTTTTCCCTCGGGAACAAAAAAGCGTGTGCTGTGCAAAGGTTGATTCTTCATAGGAATATTGTAAGGGAGTTGGGCTTTAAGAGAATCTGGATTACAACACCTAAACGAAGGACCAGTTGGGTATCCCACATACATACTATGCCATCCAAACCTTGATTAACTCTTTGCAATTATCATCACAATTATAGCTTATCTACTGTTTGTTTAGACTAGGGACACCGTTAAGAAGAATATCTCACAATTTTTTAACAGGAACGTGACATGGAACAACAGGTAGAAAAGCGGAAGTTGCTGATCATCAAGTCGCACCCACAAAGTCTTGTTCCGGTCGAAAACTTTCTGAAGAATCGCGATTGGGAAATCAGAAGCACTCACAATCTTAAAGAGGCCATGGTCTTCCTGGTTCAGAATCAGCCTCAATTCGTCATGGTCAGTATCGATCACCCGAACAAAAAAGTTCGCAACCTTCCAAAAGTTTTAAGTCAGGCTTTTCCGGTGTGTGTAATTGCATTCGCCGAACATTCCACTGCGAACTCCGTCAAAGTCTTGAACGACTGCAACTCAGGCTACGCGATCTACCACCCTATCACTGGTCCGGCCGTTGAGAGGATGGTTAACAAGTATCTCAAAGATCAGTCTACCAATCCTGCAGCGGCAGCCGCTCAGCGAAGCTGGGAAGGCGGAGGCAATGGTGCCGGGGTCATCTCCATTCGTGGAGAAGGTGGCGGCGCTGAAGGGGCAACCTCAACTCAAAATTTCCTTGCTAACTTAATGGGAGCTTTAGATGGCAACTCCGTTGCCGGAGGTGGCAACAACAGTTTTGCGACGGGAATGAATTCCGATTCCATCGCCGCGATTCAACCAGGAATGGCGGGTTATATTCCTCCCACATCGCAAGATCCCAATGCCAACGGAAATGTGGGTGGCAGCAACCAAAATGGTTTTAATGGATTCCTTGGCGGAACCAACAACAGCCACGAACCCGGTGCCTATGGTTCCGGCGGCATGCAAAATGGCGGCAATGCAAATGGCGCTAACGGTGCAAGCAACAATGGTGATCCGCAATTTGCCGGAGGAATGAATTCTCCTAACGGATCCTACGGGCAAAATGGCAACGGCTCACAAGGGCATAATCCGTATGGTGGTAATGGTTCAAGTCCTTCGGGCGCTGGCTACAATGGATCCAATCCATCCAGTGCTAACGGCGATACTCTAGACCCCAACGATCCGAACTATGATCCCTATGGCGATGCCGGCCCAAGCTCTTCTGCGAATCGCAAAAAGTCTGACACCGTGTGGGCACCGATTGAAGGCGATAGTAAAAAAAACGCTCTGCGCACCAAGGAAATTGCCGATGAAGTCGCAAAGGATCCTTCATCCCTGATCCTTCAGGGAACTCGTGAGGCCATGGAGAAATCCTGTTTCATCACGTCAAAAGAACACAGCCTTGAGCAACCAACAAACGTCGCTTGCATTCTAGTCGAGTCAGGTCGTTTTTCTGGTTATCTTGTTGCCGCGATGGCAGAGCACAAAACCATTGATATTCAATTCTTCGATCAGATTCGCACTCGCTTGTTCAAGTTCCTCGCTGATAACGGTGAAAACATGGAAAACAATGAAACCATGCCGATCAAAATTAAGCAGGTTCCGTTCACGGCCTGGGCTGTGGAGTACGCTGAGTTCTTGCGTAAATCTGTTCACGAAGGGAATGAAGTCGCGATGGCTTTCTTTCCCCGAGCTGACGTGAAAACAGAAGTTTCAAAATCTGCCGACGAAGAGATGGCAGCCATCAAAATTCAGGAAATGCGCGAAAATGTTCCCGTGGAATTCAATCTTTACGTCTTCCTGCCGCGCAACAACCGCTATGTTTTATACACTCCCGAAGGTGGTGTGTTTCTTTCTGAACAAAAGAATCGCCTGATCAGTCAAGGTATCACCCACCTGCATGTCTTGCGCATGGAGCTGCAAAATGTGGATAAGTACCGCGCACAGAACTATTTAAACGATAAAATTGACCAGTATCAGGAGCAGCTCGAAAAAGAGGCAAATCCCAATAAGAAATTGTTGGCTTCCTAGGATTCCTCTTGACCCAATTCCAGGCCCGTTATTAGCTGATGACCATGGAAATCTCAGCTCAGTCACACACAGTCGCACAAGTCGTGTCCGATAAAGGACTTTATTTGGATTACAACGCCACTACCCCAGTGGATCCACAGGTCTATGCAACCATGGAGCCCTACTTCAAGGAGTACTTTGGCAATCCTGCGAGTGTCGCACATCACTGGGGATGGACAGCGGAAAATGGCGTGCAAAAAGCCCGTATGCAAGTGGCATCATTGATCGGTGCTAAATCTTCTGAGATCACTTTCACGGCCAGCGCCACTGAGTCCAACAACTGGGTGATCTTTGGTTTGATTTCCAAACTGCGCGAAGAAAATCCAAACCAGCCAATTCACATGATTACCAGCTGCCTTGAGCACAGCTCCGTTCTTAAGGGGATGCAGGCCGCTGAAAAACAAGGTGTCGAAGTTGACGTCCTTCCGGTAAATAATTTTGGCCAGGTGGAAATTGAAACTCTGCGTGCAGCGATCAAGCCTCATACCAAATTGATCAGTCTGATTTGGGTGAACAACGAAATTGGCAGTATCAATCCAATTGTTGAAGCTGCAAGTTTGGCGAAGGAAAAACAAATTCTGTTTCACACTGATGCCACACAGGCCATCGGAAAAATTCCGGTCAACGTGACTGAAATGGGTATCGACTTGATGTCCTTCTCTGCTCACAAGTTTTATGGCCCGAAAGGTTCAGCCGCCCTTTTCATTCGTGGCAAAGATCCCAAAGTGCAAATCAATCCGTTCATCTATGGCGGCGGTCAGGAAAAAGGTCTTCGCTCGGGAACATTGAATGTTCCCGCGATTGTCGGCCTGGGAACTGCATCTGAAATCTGCAAAATAAATCTGAATGCCGAAGCCGAGCGCATGACGGCACTACGTAACCTGTTCTGGCAAAAGCTTCAAACGGCCATCCCGGGGATTCGCCTGAATGGGCATCCAACGAATCGCTCCCCGATTAATTTGAATGTGACTTTACCAGGAATTAGAATTGAATCCCTGACTGCCAAAATCCAAAAATTGGGAGTTAGCACGGGGTCAGCCTGTAGCTCTGGATCCGTGAGCATCAGTCACGTCCTTAAGGGTATCGGTCTTTCGGCCGACGAAGCGGCATGCACTTTGCGCCTAAGCCTGGGTCGTTGGACGACGGAAGCCGACATTCAGCGTGCCGTCGAGATCCTTCACGGCGCCATCCCAAGCCAAATTATATAATATTTTCAGTATTTTAGCTTAAACACCCTGGGAGGAGATATTCTAACCTCCCCTGGGCTTACTCTTTATGCTACACTGGGTACGAATTTATCTGCGAATTTTATCCGGGAGAACCTTTATGATTAACATTTCCCCAGAAGCTGCTCTAAAACTTGCTGCTCTTAAAAAAGATGATGGTAAAGACGATGCTGCATTCCTGCGCGTGGAAGTTAAAAAAGGTGGCTGCTCCGGTCTTTCTTACAAAATGGATTTCGATACAACAGCCCGCGATGGTGATAAGTTTTTTGAAGCCAACGGTCAGAAAATCGCCGTCGATTCCAACTCGATGTTGTACATCCTGGGTATGACTTTGGAGTACTCCGGTGGATTGAATGGCAAAGGATTTGTCTTCAATAACCCAAACGCAACCAAACACTGTGGCTGCGGTTCAAGCTTCAACGTTTAATTCTCCAACAAAGCATCTAAATACATTCGTGAGAACACTGGACATTTCATTGCGAAATCTCCATTTTTCAGACGCACATTTGTTCTAAAAATTTGCGTACATTCAATTTCTACGTCCAGAACTCCCACTATGCCTCTTGGCAAATTAGGCAACGCTCAACTCTTTGTTTAGCATGAAATAATGAGCCAAAGTTTCCTTGAAATACACAGTTTGCAAAATCTGACGACCGAGTTTGAGTTGATTAAAAATATCAAGGGCAAGCCGCTGCAAGTTTTGGAATACTCTGAAAAGACTTTTGCTTTCGAAGCCGGGCCGCGAATGTGTGGTTTGGGAACTATTCTAAACTTCGAAGGCAAATACCACATCAGAGGTCACGTCGTGGAATTTTTGGGCACGGGGCGTGTCACACGCAGTGAACCACTCGACGAAGGAAAATCAGCAAAATACACCGTCGAACTGCATCGCTTTGACAAAGGCCTTTGGGAGCTTTTTATCAGCGCCAACCGTCAGTCCCAACAATCGACGGATTTACTTTTCCGATCCATGCGGGAGCTTGAATAATGAAAAACCTGACAGCCCTGATCGTGGATAACTCCACATCCTTTGCGAATTTGGCGACAGCGGCCCTGTTGGAAATCGGACTGCAACCTGCAAATATTTTTACCACCAAACGCTATCTCGGCGCCCAGGAGTATCTAGCCGAAAAAAAACCGAACCTTCTGATTACCGAATTCATGGTAGATTCTAAATTCGGTTTGGAATTGGTCGCGATGCACGCGGCGAATAGTGCCGATAATATTTCAATCATCATGACTCACAACAACTCGACATCTGCCATCGCGGAAGCGGCGGAAGAGCTTGTTGATGATTATATCGTAAAACCGATTCAAAGCGGCGCCCTAGCCAGTCGATTGCTGCATTTGATTGAACGAAAACTAAATCCCAGCGAGTACATCAAACAAATTCGCGCTGGAAAACAGGCATTGTTTGATGGACATCTGGCAGATGCGCACCACAAGTTCACAGCTGCTTTGAAGCATCAGGAAAAGCCGACCCTGGCGCACTACTATCTGGGTTATACAAAGTTCAAAGCGACGGAATACCAGTTTGCCAATGATGAATACGTCAAAGGCTTAAAGATTCAACCGCTGCACTATCGCTGCCTTACCGGCAAGTTCGATACTTACTTTGAGCAAAAAGACTATGGCAACGCCTACACGGTTGCCAACACGATCATTGATAACTATCCGATCGGACCCAAGCGTCTGGGACAGCTTTTCATTGCTGCGGTATTCTCTGGTAAACTGGATCAGGTTCCGCACTTTTTTCAGCTCTTCGCAAGACTTGATCACAAGACCGCAGAACTACGCCATGTTTTCTCGGCCGCCCTGTTCACTGCCGGTCGCTCGAATCTAAATAACAAAGCCCTGCAAAAAGCTGTCGAGTGTTTTGAGCTTGGCATTCAGGTTGTGGGTGCGGATGTTCAATACATCACTAAAATTGTGAAGGCTCTTCTTCGCGAGGACATTCAAACTGCAAGTCAGGCAGCCCGCTTCATTCAACAATTCCCTTCCTCCCAAATCGGCAGTAAGGAATACGAAAACCTGCATTTTCAATTCAACTGCCGAACTATGCCCCTGGCAAAGATTCTGGATCAAGGCAGAAGAATGGCCGCGCAAAATCGCATGGATGAAGAGTCATATCAGATGTTCATCAGTCTATTGACCAAGGAAAATAAGACGGTGCTGGCTGAAGACATCATGGCGAAATACCAAAGTGCCTTCCCCAAACAAACCAAAAAGACAGTAACTATTTAAAACTGATCCCTTTGAGTGGTGATAAGCAGGCTTGTTCGGAATACGGACAAGCTTAATTTAACTTTGAAATCATCTTATTTTTAAGCGAGGACCGATGCTTGCTTGCACATCTAACTTATGCAGCAGCTCTCACTTTATCATCGAAAATGCCCTTATTGTGGTTCCCTGAACTTTGTTAAGAATGGATACTTTTACAAAAGAATCTCCAAAACCTACATCCCGAGGTTTAAATGCCACGACTGTTCCAAGGGATTCTCCACTAGAACTCATTCTCTGACTTTTCGACAAAAACGACTAGATTTGAACCAGGCCATAATCGACCAACACTGCTCTGGTGTGTCCTTAAGACAAATTGCTCGCAATCTAAAATGCAGCTACATGACGGTATACAGGAAATTTCAATGGATGGGACCGCTAGCTGAAGATCTTAATGGTCGCCAAACACTGCAAGCATCCATTCTGATATTTGACGAGACTTTAAGTATCGAACACACCAAGCTTAAGCCTCTCACCATTGCTCTAGCCGTAAATGAAAAGTATCAAATCCTGGGAGTTCACGTAGGAAGTTTGCCAGCGTTTGGGAAGATCGCCGATATTTCCAGAACCAAGTACGGACCCAGAGCCAATCAATCCAACGAAAAAGTTACGGATCTTCTTACTCAAGTGAAACAGCAACTACTAAATCTTCCCTCTGAACTTCGCTCTGACAAGAAAGCAGATTACTTATCCATTGCGGCGAAAATATTCCCTACGGTTCAATACACTCAGTGCTCATCTCGAGGAAACAAAGAAAAGAAACGGGAGCAAAAATACCTGAAGTCAGAAAAGCTTATCTACGATCCTCTTTTCCCTTTAAACCAAAGATGCGCAAAAATCCGCGATCACATCAAAAGAATGGCCAGAAGAAACTGGTGCACCACCAAGAAGCCTCAACACCTTCAATGGGCTTTGCATCTCTACATTACTAAGAACAATGGCTACGATTTATTCAATTCAAAAAACTTCGCAACTACTCCTTAAAAAACAATTTGAAGGGAGCGAGGAGAGCTGACTCGGGCTTGGCGAGCTTGGGATGGGTGAGCAGCGACCTCCGTGGGCGCATGGATGCGCGCACCCGCCACAGGCGGGCCACGGTTGAGCCACGATGGCGTGTCGCGGATTCAACCAGCCCAAGAACGACAAGACCGAGGCAGATCTCCTCGGTCACTTCAACTCCCCGTTTTCTCACCACTCAATTAGATCAGTTTTAAACTATTTAGCGATTTTCTGCGACACAGATTCAACCAACAGGAAATCCAGCAAATGCCGGGCAACGATGTCCGGCTTGGATTTGATCGCAAGATGCCCGGCTCCCTTCAAAACCACCAGATCCTCGCAGCCCAGATGCTTGGCAAACTTTAAGTAAGCATCCTGATGAAACAGCAAATCACTGTCATCAAAGATCAAGCGACACTCCCCACGATAATGGAAAAGTTTTTTATTCCAGAACTGCCAGTCCTCTGAGCGCAGAATCCACGCAAAATGGTGAATCATGTGCGCCACCAATTGCAGCTTGCGACCTTTTAATCGTTCAAGGGAAATGGCGCCCTCCGCCCGTTCATCACGGAAGATGTGCGCGGCTTTTTTTAGAAAGCTATTGCCCATGGGAGTGGAAAGCATGACGTAAATACTTTTTAAATTCAGCGGAATCGAAAAGAAGAAGCGCAGTTCCTTCAATAGGAAGTTCTTCACTGGATCCGTCACCATAGGATTGATCAAGGCGACCTTCTCTACCAAATGAGGATGCTGAGCGGCCAAGGCCCAACTCAAAGCTCCGCCGTAGCTGAGGCCAGCAAGATGCACGCGCTCACGTGGGAAATGTTCCTGGATGAATTTAGCCAGCACTTCCACCTGCACAGTGAAAAAAAGTTTGTCTGAGCTCATATACAAATGGGTCAAATTAGGAATGATCACCCGATAGTGAGCTTCCAGTTGCGAGGCCACGGCCTCCCAATGGTGAATGCTTCCTCCGTAACCATGAAGAAGAATTAAAATGGGCCCCTGCCCTCGTTCTCGGAAAGTGATCTTATGAGACATCCTTCAGTCTTATCGGCATACAGCATATGTCATGCACTGGACCTTCATCCAATTAGTTAACAAATGGTGAAGAAGACGGAAGGGATACTAAGCCCAGCTGCTATTGCTTGGGCTTATTTTGATTTTGGTTCTGTTGCTGATTCTGTGGACGGGGCTGATTTTGATTTTGCTTAGGCTGATTCTGCTGGCGATTCTGATTTTGCCCGCCGCCGCCCTTTTGCTTTTGTTGCTGCTGTTGTTTTTGCTGGTTCTGACCTTGTTGCTTGGCTTGCTGCTTCTGCTGCTGGCCTTGCTGTCCGCCGCCCTGTTTTTGGCGATTTTGATTTTGCTGATTCTGATTTTGTTTTTGTCTTTGTTGCTGCTGATTTTGATTTCTGCCCTGCTGTTGCTGAGGACGCTCCGGACGTTCCGTTTGCGGAGCTCCTTCACTACCAGATTCTGAACCAGAAACACCAGCCGCTGCTGCAGCTGCTTCATCAACCTTAGCATCCAAAAGCATGGTGTCGTTAACCGCTTTGGATTCCATTTGTTTGTTGGTACGGAAACCTCTGATTTTTTTAGTTTGGTTTTCTGCGCGCTCAACCTGCTCAGTCAGATCCACCGTCACGTCGCCAAAACAACGAACCTGACAGCTTAGACGACGACCATCAATAAAGTAACTAGTCCCGATCAGACTTAGCTCGGCCTTACCCGGAGGCAAAACATTGTTGTCGCCTTCCTTGATACGCACACGGCACTCGGCACAGCTTGGTACGCCCTTACAGATCGAACGAATCTCAAGCTGATTTTCCGTCGCAATCTGCAAAAGGGACTTATCAGGAGTTCCCTCAACCTCGATATTTTGCGGAAGAAATTTAATTTTCATACTTAAGATCCTCTATCTGGTTCAATACACCGCACCCCCAAAAGGCACGGCGTACCTTTTAGACCAATTTCACTTTCGCGAATTTGGTTTTGCTGCCTTTAACGACTTTTCCGTCGATATCAGCAGTGGACAGCTTCATTTTAGCGTCCGTGATTTTTTTGCCGTCGATTTGCACGGCGCCACCTTGAACCATGCGCCCACCTTCACTGTTGGAAGCGGCAAAGTTCAATTTCACTAACAACTGAGCAACACCAAGGCCCTCAGCGGGGATAAATATTTTTTCAATCTCAACCACTGGAATATCATCAGGCAAACCTTTGTCGACAAAGATGCGGTTGAATTCATCTTCAGCAGCCTGGGCTGCTTCTGCGGAATGGAAACGTTTAATGATGAACTTCGCAAGCTCCACCTTAACTGTGCGCGGATGTTTCTTCTTATCCGCTACGTCCTGTTGTAACTGCGCAAGCTCTCCAGCTGTGATATCCGTCAATAGCTCATACCAGCGATACATCAGATCGTCAGAGATCTTCATGGTCTTGCCGAACATATCCTTCGGAGTGTCGACTACAGAGATGTAGTTATCCAAAGATTTGGACATCTTATTGACGCCGTCGATACCTTCAAGGATCGGCATCGTCAAAATACACTGAGGTTCCTGACCGTAAGCTGATTGCATCGCACGGCCCACCAAAAGATTGAACTTCTGATCCGTACCACCCAACTCAACATCGGCTTTCAAAGCCACAGAATCGTAACCTTGGGTCAGTGGATACAGGAACTCGTGAATCGCGATCGGCGTTCCGGCACGATAGCGCTTGGTGAAATCATCACGCTCAAGCATTTGCGCCACAGTATATTGGGCTGCCATCTTGATGAATTCACCCGGAGTCATTTTTCCAATCCAGGACGAGTTGTAAACAATCTCGGTCTTGTTCGGATCCAGAATTTTAAAAATCTGCTTCGCGTAAGTGCGACCGTTTTCCTCGATCTCTTCACGGGAAAGAACCGGGCGAGTCGTACTCTTTCCAGTCGGATCACCAATCGTCGCCGTGAAGTCACCGATCAAAAAGATCACGTGATGGCCCAGGTCCTGGAACGTCTTAAGCTTGTTAATAACAACAGTATGTCCAATATGAATATCTGGACGAGTCGGATCTGCCCCCAGCTTAATACGAAGCGGAGTGCCCGTCTCTTTAGAGCGCTTCAGTTTTTTCAACATCTCTTCGTCGTTGATAAACTCAGCCACCCCAAATTTAATTCTCTCAAGCTGTTCTTTAGGATCTAAGAAGCTCATTAGCGTGCATGCTCCACAGATCTTGTTTCACGAACCACAGTTACTTTGATTTGGCCAGCTTGAGGCACTTCGCGTTCGATCTTACGAGCGATATCACGAGACAACATCACAGCTTGGTCATCAGTTACTTTTGCTGATTCAACCAGGACGCGAACGTCTTTACCTGCCTGTAGAGCCAATGTCTTCAACACGCCATCAAAGCTGTTACCGATAGATTCAAGATCTTCCAAACGGTGGATGAAGGAATCCATTTGTGGACGACGCGCGCCCGGACGAGCACTGGACAAGATGTAAGCTGCGTGAACGATCCAAGCCAGGATGGAATGAGGTTTTTCCTCTTCATCATGAGCACGGATCGCGTGGCATACGTCTTCTGATTCATTGTATTTCTTAGCGGCTTCAGCACCAACCAAGGCATAGCTGCCTTCTGCAGTATGATCGATCGCTTTACCGATATTGTGTAGCAAGCCCGCACGACGAGCCAATTTCACACTCACACCCAACTCACCAGCCAGAAGACCTGCGATGTTCGCGACTTCCAGGGATTGGTTCAATGCGTTTTGACCTTGGTAGTTACGGTACTTCAAACCACCGATGATTTTGATCAACTCTGGGTGCATGTTTGCAATACCCAGTTCCATCACGTGGCGTTCGCCCTCTTCTTTGATGGCTTTCATCAATTCGTTACGTTGCTTCTCTACAACTTCTTCGATACGTGCTGGATGCACGCGACCGTCTTCCATCAACTTCTCGATTGTTCTGCGAGCAAGCTCACGACGAACTGGATCGAAACCGGAGATAACTACAGCCTCTGGAGTATCATCGACGATCAAGTCAACGCCACAGTGTGCTTCCAAAGTACGGATGTTACGCCCCTCACGACCGATGATTTTACCTTTCATCTCGTCGTTCGGAAGTGCCAGAACGCTGACTGTTCTTTCAGAAGTGAATTCAGAAGCGAAACGTGACAACGCTGTTGCCAGAATGCGCTTGGCTTTAACTTCAGATTCCTTTTGCGCCTGTTCTTCGATCTGTGTGATTTTCTTAGACGCTTCAATTTTTGCTTCGTCTTCGATCGCTGTTAACAATTGGCGTTTAGCTTCGTCTTGAGACATACCCGCCACAGATTCCAATTTCAGCTTCAAATCGCCAATTTGCGATTCGCCTTTTTTCTCAAGCTCCTTTACACGATTCTCAGAGATCGCGATTTTTTCCTCGCGGTCTTTCAACGTGTTCAGGTAACGTTCATTTTCTTCCATCTTTTGTTTGAACTGTTGTTCGATCTCTTTCAGGCGGCGATCCAATTGAGACTCTTTGTTCTTCAATGTGGAATTTTGCTTATGAATGTCGGCCTCAACATTTTTGCGGGCGCGACCTTCAAAGTCCTTGGAACGCGTCTCAGCGTCTTTCTTGATTTTCGCTGCTTCAGACTTCGCTTTGTTAACAATGCGTTCTGCTTCGATGCGTGCAGACTTCTTGCTGTTGTTGTCCTGGATGCGTTTCACCATGAAAACAGCGATACCGCCCAAAATTAAACAGATAATGCCTGTGATTAAAATTTCCATTTCTTCCTTTTCTCCTCAAAGTTCCTAATGAACTTCGTACTGCTGGCAAACCATAAGGCCCGACTCAGTGATGATATAATCCATCTTCTGGTCATGCTCCTCCATGGGTAGCATCTGCTCTGAAATTTGAAAATCAAAACAGACCCCCACCTTGATCCCTTTAAAGTGAGCGAGGGTTTTGTCATAAAAGCCCTTGCCCTTGCCAAGGCGGTTGCCATTCTTATTAAAAACTAATCCGGGAATCAGCAGGCCGTGAATGCCCTTAAGATCAATGATAGCGGAGTTGGGATCAGGTTCCAAAACGCCAAACGCGCCCTGGCTAAAACCTGATGCAAAACAAAACTCAAGCTCAGTGCCCTTGATACGAGGAAACACCCAATCAATGTGGTCGATCTGAAAGACCTCATCCACACTGGTCTCTTGAGAAAGGGCCCGATACGCCCCCCAACATCCGTTCTGCTTAGACATGAAGTCTTGCAGAAATACATTCAACTGCTGCTGGTTTTGAACAAGACCTTGCGCAAACTCTTGGGCGCAAAGAGATTTATAAAAGGAACGACATTCCTGTTTAGAGCTCCAAGAGGCCATGGACACTCCAAGAGAGTTACAATCAAAGTTAGTTGTTCAAAACCTTGTTGTTCTTGGAATTTTCGAGTTCCAAAGAAAGCTGCATCGTTTTTTCCTCGATTTTATCGAGCTCACGTTGCGCCTTTCTTTTCAAAAGGATGAGTTCTTCTGCAACATTCATCGCTGTCAACACAGCGGCGTTTTGGAAGGAACCGTTTTTAGTAACGGCCATAGCTTGATTCATTTTGTTATTAACAAAGTCGACGAGTTCCTGAACTGTGGCATCGTCATGAGAGGATCTAAGTTTGTACGGGACTCCTGCAATGAGGAAATTGAAGTTCTTTTTCTCAGCAGTCACCGTGTCTCCTCTTTCAATCGCTAATGGGGCTAAACCTTTTAAAACTCTAGATAAAAACCTAGAACAACACTACGAAAATTATAGCTATAACGAGAAGCGGTATTCAACAGTTTATTTCTTGGTGCAAGTGCAAATAATGCCCAGTTGAGGCTCGCTCGCGCAGGACAGGCTGCGCTTTCGTGACGGCCCCTCTAAATTGAACTCAGTCACCTCTCTGAAGTTGCGCTTGTAGGTCGCTGTGATTCCATTCAGCTTCGTGTCAAGATAGGAGTATTCATCACTCTTGATGGTCGCATTCAGCAGGAAGTTGTTGATGATCTCTTGCTTGGGGTTGGTGCGTTGGTTTTTGGTGAGTGCTATATCTGTAAGCACCCCATCCTGAGCTCTTTTTTGCAACGAAAGCTCGGTCTTTTGTTTTTGCCCCGAGCCCACTGTTTTCAGCGTCAATACCATCTGATCCTGATCTGCATCCAAATATCCGATCTTTCTTTGACGCAGCTGCGAGCGAATAGTCACCAACTTTTCATCAGACAATTCCTTCAGCTTGGTCAGATCAACCCTGAAAGCCAAAGACTCATCCTTCAGTTCCGGGAAACACTTGATCAGATTTTCATAGGAAACCGAAACCGGCTTCGCTGATGCTGCTGGCTGAGGTGAACCCATTTGGGCCAGCGCACACACGGACCACAAAAATACAAAAGGGATGATTCTCTTCATCCCTTTATCGAAACACAGAATTTGTGTTTGGCCAATAACTTCTGGTTAGAAGTCGCCGTTGTTCTTTGGATCCAAAAGTGCTGCTTTGATCTTTTCATCCTGCCCGTAGACGTCATCAGCAAAACGAACTTCACCGCGAGGCCCCACCTCCGTAGTCAGGTATTGGATATACACAGTCATTGGGCGCTTCAGAGTTTCAGAGAAGGTCTTGCCCGGAGGCATTTGTGCATTCTGCGGAACCAGGGAGTTGATTTTCGCCAGGGTGTACCCCTTGTCCGCCAGCAAGTACTCTGCAAACTCTTTAGGCTTTTCCAGACGAATACAGCCCGAGCTTCCGTGGCGATTGGTCGTACCAAAAAGATTTCTCTCGTTGGTGTCATGCATGAAGATGGCTTTGTTGTTCTTAACCAATGGGAACTTCACAACACCCAGGGCATTGTTATAGTCAGGCATTTGCACTATCAAATAAGTGCTGACAAAGGACTCATCTGACATGTTTTTGAAATCCACTGTCATCGGATCCACTTCGGTTTTACCTCTTAGTAACTTCATATTGTGCTTACCCAGATAACCCGGATCATTTCTTAAGGTCGGCAATTTGTCTTTAACAGCGATGGAGCTTGGAACAGTCCACGTCGGATTGAAGTTTACATAGCGAATTTCATCAATCATCAGTGGAGTTTGACGAACGTCTTTGCCGTTGATGGTTTTAAATTGCAGCTTCTCCAACTCAGCGGCTGAAAGTCTTTCGTCGTGCAGACGGAACTCAGTCATAGCCAGATTTACGAAGACATAGCGGTCACCCATTTTTCTTGGCAACCAGCGCAGGCGCTCCATATTCACGGACAACTGCTCAATGCGATTTTCAACTGACACATTCAGGTAGCGCAAAACTTTGGAAACATTAGCACCGATGATCCCGTCGTTTTCAAGATCACTCAACTGTTGAAAGCGGCGCAGGGCTTTACCAAAGCTGTCGTCATAGACTCGACTGTTAACGTCACCGACCTCATAACCAAAAAGTTTTAAACGACTTCTAACCTGCGGGATAATTGGATGCTCAACACCCGGAGCGATTTGCACACCTGGAGAAGCAATCTCTGACCAGCCACCGGCTAGTTTCACGCGGCGATAGTAATTCAACAACGTCATCAAACTTTTGTAGTTCGCTGATTCTGGCGCAAAGCGATCCATCAGCTCCTGCAAGCGACCTTCATTGCTGACGGCGTGGTTAAGAGCATTGTAGGTTTTATCGTTGATAGTACGCGGGCCCAGAATGATTTTGTCGTCGATTTTTCGCGGATCAAAGCGGCCTACGAAAATGTGCTGGGTATAGCGCAAGAAAGCTTCTGTTGCCAAAAGTTCAAACCAGATAACATCCTTTGGGGAGACCGTTGCTGTGCGAAGATAGTCTTCCAGTCTGTTGTCCCAGTATCCGCGGGAAACATAGGTCCACTTTTCAACGGTGCCACCATTTTCTTTTACCGCGACTTTTTCCATTGTCGCTGGCAAGCCATGGCGGTACGCCAACAAAAGCATGCGACGCAGTTCTGTAGCAATCGGCGCGGGGCGGCCTTGGAAATTGATCCAGATCGGCTCATAGCCACGCAATGAGTAAAGTTTCTTCATCATGTCAGTGTGAAGAAAAAACTGATAATTCGCCATGCTCCCCAACTGCGAAGCTGGATCCGTTACAGCGGACTTGATCGAAGCTGAATAATTTGGGTAAGTGGCAACCTGAGCATTACTGAACAATGGAAACAAAAGAATGATTCCGATGGCGATCAGTAGTACTTCATTGAAATTGATATATTCTTTAAATTTCATAGGGTGCCTCACTCACCCTCATACATCCAACTTTTATGCCATATAGGCTTGAATCTATTGGGTTTCAGCCCCAAAAACCAGCCCCAGGGACAATACTTGTCAGACAGTGACTGAAAATCACCGTCTCAAATTGAAACGCCGCAGTTTCCAGTCAGAAACTGCGGCGGCCTCAGCACCATGCATTTTGATCTATCTAGTGACGGCGAACTCCCGTTTGCAGGAACCGAACGATATCCACATCCGGAGGATTCGCGACACCCACACCCGGCTTGGGACCAGTCAATTCACCCAAGGAATAGTCCATGCGCGCATCGTACGTGCGATCCGTTTGATAGCGCAACCAGCGTTCCGCAGCATACCATGCACGTTTGTTTTGATTATCACGGCACGAAGCCAGCTCCTGGGAAGTTTTCGCTCCCCAACGAAGTTCCGCGCAGTGATAAGGATCAAAGCTCATGTCAAAAACCCGTTGGCGAGCCTGCTCTAAATTCATCGGAACACTGACACCTGAACTATTTCTGTAAGCAAACTGACAGCTGGTGGCTTCGCGTTGATAGATCGACAGCAAATCTCCACGCAGATTGTTTCCGCGATACACAATTGTCGGATCGCCCACCGAATGCCTTTGCACCATGCTGCGAATTTGAATCAACAGATTTGCAAAAGAAACTTTCAGACGTGCATCCCGGGATGGCGAAGCCCACTGCTCCCACTCGCCCGTGGTTCCATAAATATTGTATGGCAGACGCTCGGGGTGAGGTTTGTTCTGCACTCCGGATTGCACAGCCACATCGACGGCCTGCACGCGATCTTTCAGATTCACACACAAATCACGCACCATCACTTGCATGTCCACCAGTGGATCAATGCGCAGTTCCCCATTGGCCATCATGATCCGCAGGTATTCATAGTAGTCTACATCACGACCGTTGTAGACGAATCTGCCTTTGCTCCACTTGCCATCAGGATCAGGATTTGTCCCAAAGAATTGTTCCAACGAGTAATATGGCAGCGCTGTATTTTTGGCACCCACCACTCGCCCGCCAACATAGGCTCCGGAAGAATCCTGCCTTGCATCCACCAAAGTTAATGGACGGAAGTTTTTAAATCCCGCTCCTTGATACGGATTGCTTCGTTCAAATTTTGGATTATACATCCCCGACGTCAAAGTATTGTCAGGATGCGAATCAATATAATAAACCTGTCCGTCTGCTGTGATTTTGTAAACGACAGCCACATGCCCATTTGGATCATAGATCACTGTCCCCGGGCGCACACTGTAACGAGTCAGTTTCACTGGATAGAAATCCGCATACAACTTTCCGTCTTCAGTTCCCATCATTCGGAAGGTTGCTGAAAGCGTTGAGCTGGTGATCGTGCCATTTAAAAGTGCCACGGCATTTGGATAGCGTGTTGCCAACATTAAGTTTCCGAAATCGTAGTCTTCGATATTTTCGATGAACGCAAAACGCTTGCGACCATTGCCCGCGATAACATCAAAGCGACCGGTCACATAATTTCCTTGTGGCGTATACCGAATGTCACCGGTATTTCCTGCCACGGGACGAGCACTGACCCGGCTTGCCACCGACATCGGCAGTCCATTTTTCCATGCAAAATAGGCCCTTAAGAAATACGGCAGATCCGCGCAATCAGCGTAGTAGACTAATCCTGCGGGGTCTGAAGAATAATACGGGTTGGCATCACTCTTCAGACAGTTTTTCACTGTGTCACACAGACGATTCTCGACGGCAGCACCTAAGCGCGCCACGAATCTGCTAAAGTTTTCCTCGTCTTGGGCTGACCATTGGGTCTTCATCACGCGCCAGTCGGTCCGGGCAAAAGGGTTAAATTGCGCCTGAGATAATGCAGGCAAAATTAGGCAACACAGGCCCAAAATCCATTTCATGAAACCTCCAGCAGTGCCTTGGAGCACTTATTACAATTAAAAAAAATACAAGCGCCCACATACACAGTTTGTGATATATGACGACGCTAGTTTGTAATTAATGCAGGTCATTCGGGGGAGAACAATCCATGAGTTCCAATCTTGGTAAAAATCGCGGCAAATTTGCAATCTCGTTGCTAGTTGCCACTTTGACACTCAACGCATTTGCAATTTCTCAAGCGTCAGCTCAGGTTCAAATTGCTGCTGTTGAAAAAAACCAACTTATCGTTGGGAAAACTTATTACATCGCTGCTGACAATTTGAATCTTCGCAGCTCAAACTCTACAGCTGCTGGAAATATCGTGGGCCAATTGTCCATGAATGATGAAGTGGTTTTGGTAAGCGCCCTTGATGGCAGCACTCCACTTGTTCAGATCAAATTGATCAAATCCAAATCAGTACCAAACGACATCGCACCACAATTGTTTGTTTCCAAGGACTATTTGTCTGACAAACAATACGCTGCACCTATTTTGAAATACTTTGTTATCCAAAACGTGGCGACTGAAAAAACCCGCGTTTACGAACGCTGCACGACTTATCCAGGTTGCCCGCACAAACTTGTGATGGAGTCTGACATGGTTGTGGGCCGTAACGAAGAAGGCACAAAATCCGATCGTTACGCTTACATGACTTGGTTGGGTCACTCCCGTATCGCTTCATGGGTTAAGTTCTATTCTGATGGTATGCAAACATACCCAAGCTGGTACACAGCTGGTCAGGATCTAAAAACAATCCCGAAACCAATTTCAACTAGCTCTTCCCGCGTGATCGGTTCCCGTAAATGGTTGACGGAAAAAAACGGCAAAGACACTGTTTACGGTGCCTTTGGTTGGTTCGCAGCCAAACTTTCACCGGCAGATGATGTTAACGGTGTTAACAGTCAATGGATGCACGGAACTATCGGTTGGGGTGTGGACGGTTCAGATGCGATCGACATCACTCGTGGTCTATTTATGAACATGTTCTCGAATCCAGGCTCACATGGTTGCACTCGCCTGGAAAATCGTGCGATTGCTTACTTGCGTGAAACTTTGCCGGTCGGAACAGATATCTACCGCGTGTATGCACGTGAATCGACGCGCGAACGCCAAGTGATCTTGTCTGACGACACGGTTCTTCCTTTGACTCGCTATAAAGACACTTACAACAATCCTAAACGCTGGGACTACATCCTGCTGACGGATGGAGCGCAAAAATCCGGTGGTTTGAGTGCGGATGCTACAAACATCATCAACAAGTCCATCCCGGTGATTCAAGGTCAAAACTTCCTTGAACAAGGTAACTACATGGTGGATCAATATCCAACAGCGACACCGTTGAATTACAAAAACTCTGCAAGCTCTGGTAAATCCGGTGACCGCTACCGCATTAACTCTGGAAAATCCAAAGATCCATCCAACTTCCGTGGTTACTTCCTGGTTGATGAGGGTCGCTTCATTGACTACCAACATCCAGACGCTCAAGCCGTTAAAGGCAAAATCAAAGTCAGCGGTCTTTTGGATTTCAGAAGCACTGTTCCTGAACATTTAAAAGCTACTGGCTATCACTACCCGCCTAATATAATCTACTAGGGATGAATTTCCCGACTGACATTTGCATGACTGGCGCAACGGGGCTCGTGGGTAACGAGCTCCTTTTGCTTTTAACGAACATCGAACACGTGGGTCACGTGACGGTGCTTTCCCGCAAACCCCTGGGTCGCTTCCCCGCTAAAATTGAAACCGTGGTTTTGGACTTCGACAAGATGTCGAACTACGGCTCTTCATTAAAAGCGCACACATTCGTTTGTTGCCTGGGTACCACGATTAAGGTGGCCGGCAGCCAGGAAGCTTTCCGCAAAGTCGATTATGACTATGTGATGGAGTTTGCGCGAATTGCCGAAAAAGCCCAGGCGCAAAAGTTTATAGTTATCTCTGCCATGGGTGCCGATGCAGATTCTTCGATCTTTTATAACCGCGTAAAAGGCGAAATGGAGCGCGATTTGAGAGCGCTATCCATTCCTCAGATTGAAATCTTCCGCCCGTCCCTGCTGCTTGGGGACCGCAAAGAAAAGCGTGCTGGCGAAGGACTCATGCAAAAATTAAGTCCGGTGATGAATGCTTTGATGATCGGGCCCCTTAAAAAGTACAAAGCCATTGCTGCGACCGATGTGGCAAAAGCAATGGCTCTGTCGATTTTAAATTTTACACCGGGACAATTCATTTACGAATCTGACGAAATTCAAAGAATGTCAGACTCGATCAAATCAGATGTGGGCTTGGAATAAAGAGTCCACGAACTCTTGCGCCGAGAACGTGCGCAAATCCTGAATACGCTCGCCGACGCCGATCAATTTAATTGGAATTTGCAATTCTTGCGCAAGGCCCACAGCCACGCCACCCTTCGCGGTTCCATCCATTTTAGTCAGGACGGCCCCGGTTAGTTCCAAGGTATTGTGGAATTCCTTGGCTTGCATCAATGCATTCTGACCAGAGTTTGCATCCAGTACGATCAAAGTTTCGTGAGGTGCTTCCGGAATGACCTTGGTCATCACGCGTTTCATTTTTTTGATCTCTTCCATCAAGTTCGCTTGAGTGTGCAAGCGACCTGCGGTGTCCACGATGATAACGTCATAGTTCTGGGCTTTGCCTTTAGCAACCGCATCGAAGGCCACGGCACTTGGATCTGTCACACCTTCAGGTGAAAAGATCTCGACCTGGGCGCGATCCGTCCAGACTTTCAACTGACCACCAGCTGCGGCACGGAATGTATCCCCTGCTGCTACCAAAACTTTTTTGCCTTCAACAGCCAATTGCGCAGAGATTTTTCCGATGGAAGTTGTTTTACCAGCACCGTTTACTCCGACGATCATCAAAACCGTAGGGCCCGAGGTCGCAAAATTGATTTTGGAAAGAATGCCGGCCGTGGGAGCTGAGGAATGAGATCCCGCGAAGATATTTTTGATTTCTTCCTTCAAGGCATCACGAACCGTATCGTAGTCAGCGCGCTCTTTACGTGACAGCTTGTCTTGCAAAGCTCCCATCAGGCGTTGCACCGTCGCTGGGCCCAAGTCGCTGGTATAAAGAATCTCTTCGATATCGTCCAAGTGCTGGCTGTTGGAATCGGATTTGAACAAACTGCGGATACGTCCAAAAAGATTTTCTTCAGTTTTTCTTAGTGCATCTGCCAAATCCACGGATGGCAAATCCGACACCACCTGCCCTGTAGAGTCGAGATGCGCAAGGACTGGTTCTTCGACTGCCATTGTTGGCAATTCCATTTTTGGTTCGTGAGTCAGCTCTGTCTTTGCTTCAACTTCTTTATTCTCAGCACGGGATTTCTTAATCACATTAAGAATAATCGCTCCGAAGATCACAAAGAACAGCAAGGCAACTAAGCCCAAAAGAATTTCAATTTGTGATGCATGTCCTGGTGACATAGCTCCTCCTAGGATAGTGGGCAGACAATGAGCGTTTTCTAACTTATTATTCCCACACTGTGAATTCATCTGACCAATAGCCATAAGCGTTACCAACATAACACATGGCGCCAAATAAAAAGGCCACCTCTCTGAGCGACCTTTATTAACAATTATTGAAATTAAATGAACTAGTGTTGAACAACCTGGCGGCGGTCGACTTCTTCTTTATAGAAGTTTTTCTCGAAGCGACGGAAAGACTCCAGTCGGACTTCAGAGCCAAGAATATCTTTCATACGAGTGATGTTCTCTTTCTCAAGAGCATGCATCTTATCAATGCCGTCCTTAACAAAGTCCGGATGGATTTTGTTACGACGATCCTGAAGTTCCTTAACCAGCGCATTGGCCGCGGCAAGAACCTGCAAGGACTTGTCTTCGTCGATACGCCATGTTTTTAGCAGGTACTGGGCAGCTTGCTTGTAAAGGCGCTGCTGGAAATCATTGTCCAGATAGATCTGACTGAAGTTGCTGGTATAAATAACCGCATCTGTATAGGTGTCTTTGATTTCGTCCGTTTGAGGAGGATTAAAGCGACGGCGTTCCAAGTCCTGCGCTCTCGCCACAGCCTCTTGAGCCGCCCGAGTTTGCAGAGGGTTTGAATCCTTGCGAACGATATCAAACACAATCTGGCCCACGAACAACAAAGCAGCCCCCATAGCAAGGCCACTGGTGATCCAGCGAACTTTCTCGTTCTGTCTTTTCTTAACGATGTCAGAAGGCTTGGCAACAGTTTGTGAGTTCTGGGAAATGGAAGACACGCGGCCTTCCACAGCTTCCTGAATCTGCTTTTGCACGTTTTGATTAATCTTGTTCCACTCGTTCACATCCAAAACCTGAACGACCTCTTTTTCGATCGCCATGTGGATGTCTTTGATCATGCCCGCTTTTTTATTCATGATGTCTTCAACCAGATCCTGCTCCATCTTGGAAAGCTTATTGGCCATTTCCAGACGCATTTCTTCCAAACGCTCTTCCTCGCTGCGGGCGATCGAAGATTTTTCTTTTTCAAGTTTTTCGTTCAAAAATATTTTTTGAGCATCAAACTCTTTAAACAGGTGGTTCTTTTTATTTTCGATGTCGGCGACATCGCTTTCAAGATGAGCCTGCTTATTCTGAAGTTTTTTAAGAGTCTCTTCAGTGCTTTGGCTTTTCTTGGTACTGTCCTCGATGGATTTTTGCAAACTTTCAAAGGCAGCCGTCTGCGTCTTCACTTTCTCCTGGATAGCCTGAAGCTCTGCCTGGGACTTGGATTGCATTTCGTTGAATTTCTTCTCTGAAGATTCTTTAAGCTCCGTGGTATCAGCCAGCGTTTTAGACAAAGCCGAACGAGCCGTCTCCAAATCCTCTTTGATCACCGACAGGGCGCTGGAGTTTTTTAGCAGTTCATCCTTAACGGATACCAACTGTTCGTGAGTTTGCTGTGCTTGCATGCGTGCAAACTCGATAATGCGCACGGCTTCTTCCTTGGCGTCGCGGATGGAAGCGGCATTTTCATTCTGTGCGGTAACGCGAGCGTGCTCCAAAGCATCGGTCTTTAATTTTTCTGATTTCAAGGTCGCTTCGGCGATGATCTCTTCCACGTCATTCTTGGCTTTTTGACGAAGGGATTGAACATACATGTCCACTTCTTCGCGAAGCTCCTGTGCCATGTTTCGAGCATCATGCAAAAGCTGATGTCCCTGGCGCTGATAGTCTGCAAGAATAGCATCGGCCTCTTTGTGGGCCTCGCCAATGCGGGTCTGATAAAAGATCTCAGCCTGAGCCTGGGAGTCCCGGGCTTTTTGATAAATGGCCTGTGTGCGTTTTTCAGCCTGCTTTTCGCCTTCAAGGACGATCTGCGCCGCTGCTCGCTTGGCATCGTGAAGAATTTTTTCCGCCTGAAATGGCGCCATGGCTGGAGCTGGCATCGCAACAGTGTCTTCGTGACCGGTTTTTTCTGCTGGAGCTTCACCTGAAACACGGGGTGCTGTTATCACCTGCTCTGGAATTGCTGCCGGAACTTCTTCCGGTTCAAGCTCAGGCATAGGTGGCTGCGCATCTTCGGTTTCCAGGTCAAAAACCAGAATGAAATCGGAACGCCCCAGTTGAATGCGATCATTGCTGCTCACATTTACCGGTGTTCCTTGAACCATTTTATTGCTGTTTAGGAAGGTGCCGTTGGAGGAGTTCTTATCCTCGATGAAGATTTGATTCCAACGGCGACTGACAACAAGGTGCACACGGCTGACGTGTGTATCATTTAGAGACAGGTCACAATCCAAGGAACGACCAATGGTAAAGGAGTCCTTCATCACCTCTTTGGTGATAGCTTGATCCTTCCTGTGGATGGTTACCGTAAACTTTGTCAAATCTAACTAGCTCCTGACCGAGCCCTCTTATTTAGAGGACTAAGCCCCCCGTTGCACCGTAGGCGCCTTGCCGATCTCTTTATTCAGAGCATCTTCGGCCAAAGCTTCAACAGCATCGCGGTGTTCATCAAATGGTTTTTCGTGATCCGGATAATCATTGTTATCGGCACGGTACCACAATTGATCAAGGGCACTTTCGAAACGATCTACCATTGCCACATAAGAGCGGTCCGGGCTGAACATTGTATTCGTAATGTGAGATAGAAGTGAGAACACGATACCCGCAATAGAAGTCCCCATTGCAAAGGAAATCTCATGAAGGAAGCGGTCCATGATGTTCTTAGTTCCCTCAAGGTCCTGCATATTCATGGTACCCAGCTCCTGAAGACCGCCGGCGATACCGATGAAAGTCCCGAGGATCCCCCCGATGACAAACAGACCCGGCAAAAGGCTGATCAGGTCATTCAGACCCGACATTGGGAAAATCCCGAAAACTCGATTAAAGCACGGATTGTGCTGAAACGTCGCTTTCGTGATGTTAATCAATTTCGGAGTGCCTTCAGTCCACTTCAAGAACTTCAATTGCTTCAAAATGTCCTTAACCAACCAGGCACAACCCTGACGAATCAAGAAAACGCGGTCGCTGGTCGCCATTACCGAATCCGGCTTGCGACGTTTCATGCGGTCACGCACCTCGAAGATTTCATAATAGGTTCTTTCCAACATGCGTTTTGAAAGCACATAGAAAGATACGTCTTTCACTTTACCCGGCACTTCCGCATGCATGTAACGATTCACGCGTTTTTCAAACTCGATCGCGAACCATTCATGACGGCGAACTGTGAAATAGATCACGCCGCGGAAAAACAATCCCAACACGAAAACCACCGCCATTGCGTACGGCAATCCCAGGATAAAATATTGAGCTAATGCAGCCTTATTCACGTCCCACCCCTTTTATTTCTTTTGATCCATACTGAAGCGGATAATAACCCGCTGAGCTTTTTTACAGTCATTTTGCTTACAGAACTCAGCAGCAGTTGCTACGCCGCGATTCTGAACCTTCATGACTTCCAGGAAGCTTCGTCCTGAGACCTTCATCAAACCCATCAATTGTTTTTGATGTTCAAAGCGTAAGTTATCTTCATCCAACATATAGTTGAAGATCGACTTCGCACGACGGTAAGAAAGGTCCATGTTATACTTCAAAGCTTCTTTATCACCTGGTTTCGTACTGTTCGGGTCAATGAAGCGACCTTGATAAGTCGGCGACGCGAACCCCACGATCTCAACTGCTGAAACTTTGTCGGAAACTTTTGGATTGCCGAACAATGAACGTGAATAGATCGGCATGGCTTTTTCGATCACACCTTTCATCTCACGTTTCAATCTGTCAGAGTCAGAGTCGAAGTATTGTTGACCGAAGTCCAAAACCACGTCGCCGGTTTGACCGTCAATTTCAGCTTTGATGCCGGCTTTCGCAAATCCTTTGCTGATCTCATTCGCAACAGCTTTACGAGCTTCGATTTCAGCACGAGCTTGAGCCAGTTGCCCTTCAGTTTCGCCAAGTTTGCCCTTCAGGTTTCCAAGCTCACCTTTAAGAGTGCCGACCTGACCTTGTAAATGACCCAGTTGACCTTTTGTCTGACCCAACTCACCTTGAGCGGCAGCCAATTGTCCCGAAGTTTGTGACAATGCACCACGCGTATTGGCCAATTCGCTTTGAGTTTTACCCAACTGACCTTTTGCCTCACCCAGTTGCCCTTGCAGACCACGAGCCTCGCCCTCTTTCTGAGCAAGCAAACCTTTGGTTTTATTCAAGTCAGACTGTGTCTGTCCTAACTGAGCATTGGCTTCCTGCAACTGCGCCTGATACTGGGCGTTTGCATTGCTTAGACCATTGATTTTGGAGTTGGCATCTGCTTTTGCCGCAGCCATTTGCTGTTCGAACTTGGATTTATTCAGTTTGTTTTGCTTGTAAGCATAGCGAAGCTCGTTCATACGACGCTGCAGTGCCTGCTCGGTATCAGCGATTTGCTTTTCACCCTGAGCAATCAACTGCTTTTTTTGCTGGATGTCCTGATTCAAATCCTGGATCTCAGTTTCCTGCTCTGCAATTTCAACGTCTTGATCCTTGATCAAGTCATCACGGTTGATGATTTTTGATTTCGCCATCTTGTTGGCGTTCATCACGTTGCGAACCATTTGTTGATACTTATTAAGAGCCTTGGCTTTCTTGTCGTTTTCCAAAGCCTGTTGCACCAGTTTGTCTTTTTCAGATTTTGCGTCCTCTTGTAAAAGAGTCAGCTTATCCATCAACTCCTGGTATTCCTGAGCTTCGTCCTTTGATGCCTGATTCGCCAAATAATCATTCTTCACCGACTCATACATTTTGAGTTGATGTTGTAACTCTTCGACTTGCATCGTCAGCTTTTGATTCTCGATTTGGCCTCTAAGAGCATCAGTTCCCGTTCTCAGACTTGCCACTACATATAATAGTAGAAAGATTGTACTGAGTCCCAGAAACAAGTCTGAATATGATGTCCAGAAGCTGTCTTCGGAATGGCTACTTTTGTGTTTTTCATAATTGAACGCCATAACAAACACACCCCACCTTGCAGATAAAAGCTTAGCAGGGAGTAAATAAGAGTGGGTGTATCATTTAGAGAAATCACGACCTTTATTGAGGAGAAATTGTCTATTTGTATTCCACCAACTGTGGTCCAGGGCACTATTGTTCGAATTTTCGGCTAATGATTATGCACGTTCGTCCAGTTACGTGAGACTGCCAACAGTTCATTCGTTTCAACAGTTTATGCACGTTTCCCCGGGATTTCATCTCACCAGTGAAAGTTTGTGGAGCGCTTTTGTATTTTACAATCCATCTGCGCAAGCACATGTGAAGGGTTTTTATTTTTCTGCTTTGTCTTTATAGGGGCAATGACGGCAACCCGAGTTGCAGCAATGACCTCTTTTAAGATGATTGAGTTTTGTAAAAACCTGGTAACCCGTCTTGGGGTCAATATAAAAAAGCTTCCCTTGCTTACAGGCTTCTTCGTGCAGTCGTTCAATTTCCTGTTGTTCTTTTTGGGACAGATTCACTGTGAACTAAACTTTTTGAGTCAGATCAGCCAATTTGATTTTGCTGAGATAGGACATGGAATGATTCTCAAGACCGGCAGACACATCACACATGATCTTTTTCATCGCACAGGAAACTGCACACTGTTTCAGTGGCTCTTTGTCAGGCGTGTTCAACAAAGGCTTCCCTGAAACGGCCATGTAGATATCTTTCAAGGTGATCTCTTTGCATTGTTCGTTTAAACGCACTCCGCCCGCTTTACCTTTAAAGCTTTCCACAAGTCCGGCCTCAACCAGCTTTGCCAACAAACGACGAATGACAGTGGGATTTGTGCGAATGCTTGTCGCCAATACCTCGGAGGTCATCAGCTCACCTTTGTGGTAGCTAAGAACCGTCATTATATGGACTGAAACCGAGAATCTTTGATCAAGCATGGTGTCATTATAGCTGATGCCGCAAAAAGAAACAATGGGCAGCATTTAAACCCCCTAAAACATATTGGAATTGCAGGTTTGAGGCGATCTCACGTTAATTGTGCGTTTAATAGTTGCATTTAAATCCGAATGGGTTCATATTGTATCTATGTTGGATACATTTAAAAGGAGTCCGATCTATGGCAAACAAGCAAATTCAAGAAGCTCTCGAGTGGCGTTACGCGGTAAAGAAATTTGATCCCACTAAAAAAATCTCTGAAAAAGATCTGAACACGCTGCTGGAGTCCTTAAAGCTTGCTCCTTCCTCCTATGGAATTCAGCCCTGGAAATTTCTGGTGGTGGAAAATCCAGAGGTGCGGGAAGAATTAAAGCCGGTCTCCTGGAATCAATCCCAAGTCACAGATGCAAGTCATCAAATCGTTCTGCTTTACCGGGACACGATTGATGAAGCATTTGTGCAAAAATACATTGAGCGTATTGCGGAGGTTCGCGGAGTCGATCTGCCCTCTTTGCAAGGGTTCAAAGACATGATGATCAATAACATTGTAAAAGCCCCGGAGGAAAAAATCAGAGTTTGGTCTCAGCGCCAAGCCTATATCGCCATGGGGTTTTTACTGGAAACTGCTGCCCTTCTTAAAATTGATGCAACTCCGATGGAAGGCTTCAGTGCTTCAGACTATGACCGTATCCTGAAACTGGATGGCACAGGGTGGAAATCCATTGCCACCGTAACATTAGGCTATCGTCACTCTGAAGATTCATTTCAAAATCTTAAAAAGGTCCGCTTTGCTGACGATGCACTGATTGAATACGTGAAGTAGACCTCTCTCAAAGAGCTTCGCACCAGTCCTCCGGTGCGGAGCTTTTTCTTTTTTGCTTTTTTAACGGCTCGATCTCCTTTAACCGTGGTGTGAGAGCCCAGAAGACAAGCAAAGCCCCGCAGGAAGTCGGACGCCGCGCGGGGCTTTGTTTGTTTTTTGCCCCGCCACATTGAACTGCATACGCCTTTGAGTGGAAATATTCTGAAACAAAGGAATACAAATGCAGACACATGTATGGCGGAATGCTTTTCTGTTACTATCAGTTCTGTTCACATTGCTCTCTACTGCACAGGCCGTTCCTATTAACGGCGAAGAGCAATTCATTTTTAAACTTGGCTACTTCCTACCCTCCTTCGACACAACCCTGCGTGTGAACAATGAACAGTTGGGCCGCGGCGACGAAGTGAGTCTGGAAAACGAACTGGGGATCGACCGGGAAGAAACCACAATTCGCGGTTCTGTGATGTGGAGAATTTCCGAACGCAATAAGCTTTCTTTGGATATTTTCAATCTGAATCGTTCAGGCACCAAAACCATCAATAGGCAAATTCAGATCGGCGATCAGATTTATCCGGTGGGTGCTTCACTTACTTCAAAGTTCACGTTCACGATTATTCCGATAGCGTGGTCATATGCATTTATCAAAAACTCTGATTGGGAAGTCTCGGCCGGTGCGGGTCTGCAGTGGTCGGTCATCAACCTGAAAATTGATGGTTCAGCGTCACTAAGTCCAATAAGCACTTCCCGGGAAGCCACTGCTGATGCCAATGCTCCACTGCCTTTGATAAATGCGGATATGAAATACTATATCAATCCCGACTGGAATGTCGGAGCCAACATCGGCGCCTTTACTTATAAAGTGGGTGCAGCCAACATGACAATGCAGGGGGACATTCTAAGTGCCGGTGCTTCCACTGAGTGGTGGTTTACAGACTACTTTGGTGTGGGTGGAGCTGTGAACTGGTTCTATATCGGAGTTACGGTAGACGGATCCAAGTGGGATGGCGAATTCAACTATACTTACTTTGGGCCACAGGCTTATCTGTCAGCCAGATTTTAGCTAAAGGTAATAAGCATCGAACGGTATTTTACCGCTAAGATGGGACTTCTCGGGACCGCTGCCATAAACGCGGACCTCGATGACTTTTTCTTTCACGATTACCACGACGGGATTCATATACCCCAGGCTTTGAATTTGCTTCGGTTGAATCAAATGCGCCTGGGCATCTGAAAACGAAAACTCTTCAAGCATCTTCATGGTGTCAGTTTCCCGAATCGCCATTTCCGTGCGCGCATCAGTCACACCGTAATCCAGATCACTGGTTTTTTCATAAGCTTTGCCGTTGACGAAACTTCCGTACATCACAATCGGGCCTGGCAACTTCTGTTGTTGCAAAAACTTATCCTGCAAGCGTAGGGCTGTATACAACACATCGGAACCTTCCAAGGCGATCGGTGCGTTTGTCAGCTCTTGAATTCGCTTGAAATACAGATCCATGGTTTTATCAATCGGCGCCTGGCGCTTGACGATCATATAGTTAAACCAGCTGCGCACATTTAAATACTCTGACACCATCATATCAAGATGGCGCTTAAAGAATTTAACGGGACCGTCTTTGGAATACTTCAACAGCTTCACATCACCGTAGACTTCCTTCACCAAAGCCATCATTTCTTCTTTTTGTGGCTGGGTGAGTTTGGCAAAGCGAACCTTTACCAGATCCAGGGACTGGCCTTTTTGATCGATGGTTTCAAAGCCCATCAGTTTTTGATAGCGCGCCATCGCACTAAGCACTTTATCCGTTGAAACATGCTGTTTGATGAATTTGGCGTAGGCTTCCGATTGCGGCGCCAGACTGGCGTCACTGTCATACTTGGATTCAAATACGTGTGTACACATGTGCTTTACAGCATGCGCCGGGCCCAAGCTTAAAAATAATAAAAGGCCCACAATACCGGGCCCAATAAATCGGATTTGCATATAGCAGGGCTAGTTAGCAAGACTCTCGCCAGCCTCAAATTCAAACAACCAAACGCTGGCGGGCAACCTGGTGTAAACGACGTTTACAGTTGCCCTTCTTGGAACACCCGATGCTGTCTTTTTCTAACCTAGAACGTGCCCCGTAAGGTGCTCAATAAAAGTTCTTGAAGTCAGACTTAGCTGGCGGCCTTTGCGATAGGCCAACCACAAATTGAACTCGTGAGGGTTTTCGACCGGCACTTCAAAAAGCTCACCGCTTTTGATTTCTTTTTCGACCATAAAACGAGTCAGATAAGCGAAGCCCTCGCCTGCCAGACAGAATCTTTTTTGCGCTTCCTGACTGTTCATTTCCAGACCGACCTGAGGGATTTCTCCGAACAGTTCCATCATCACACGCTTAGGACGCGTGGAAAGCAACGCCCCGATCGAACAAAGGTAACCGTACTTTTCCAGAACCTTCTTGATGGTCTTTTCGTTACTTGAGGATTTGCACTCCTTCCAGATTTCCGGCTTACAAACCAAAGTCATCACTTCGGAACTGATTTTTTGATATTCGATATTTGGAAGCGCGACTTTCGCAAACAACAATGCGAACTCGTTCTCCGTATGGATCAACGAGTTGATGATATCATCCGGTGAACCCGAGGTGATGCTGGGAATCACTTTGGGATATTTTCTGCGAAATGAGTGTAGTGGAGAAATCAGATAGTCGTTGATCACGTTGTCTGTCGCTGCAAACTTCAATGGTCCTTCGCAGACCTCTTTGACGTTGCGACAAAGATTTTCAATGGCTTTTTCGGTGCGGAACAACTCTTCACAAAGCTGATACACATCCCTTCCCTTGGCCGTCAGAGCGACACCGGATTTGGAGCGATCGAACAAGATCACGCCTTCGGATTCTTCCAACAAGGAAACCGAGCGACTCAGAGCACTTTGGCTGATGTTAAGTTTTTGTGCGGCTTCAGAAAACTTGCCGGCTTTTGCCACTTCGAAAAAAGCGCGTAGGTAATTTAATTCCATCCAATGCCCCAAAAGGTTCTATCGAAAAGTTAGATGGTTTCATTATTACCGTTCAAATATCCAAATACAACAGGAAGCCGGACTAAAGCAGGTTCTCAAGCCACACATAGAAAGCACAAAAAGGATAAGCGAAGCAAAGAGAATAGATCACTTGGGCTAGTGATAGTTTTTTGGTATTTACGTTCGTGTTCTTTTTGTGCACGACATCATTGTGACGGACCCAAATTCCAAGGGCAATTGCGAGCACTGAGCTAAGAACTAAGTATTTCATTTAAATAGTTTCTTATTTTTTTTCAGATATGTCCCGACAGAAATTTCAAAATCTTTGCTCTGGAAAATACTATTGAATGAATTCAAAGCTTTGCGACCCCGTTGGGTGTCTTTAAATGCAACTCCATAGTCATATTGTTCGATGGGTTTTGCGTTGAACTGCAACTTTCCTTTGAAGGATTGTAGCTGTCCACTGTTTTCCATAAGTCCATAGAAAAGGCCCTTGTCGATAAAGACCATATCCAAGCGGCCATTCGCCAATTTCACAAGATTTAACTCGTCTGTCGGCGCCTCCTCTATATTCAATTGCTTGGCATCGTTTAACGGTTTCAAGACAGCCGCAAGTTCGTACCCTACAACATTCCCCACTTTATATTTTCCCAGATCCTCAAGTTTGTTCCAACGAATAGGATTGTCGGTACGCTCGGCAAGTCCCCAGCTGCTGCTATGAATAATCTTTGATAGAGTAAAACTTTTTTGAAGATTCTCTGGATTGGCCGGAAAGTAACCATCCACATCGTCTCGTTCCACTGCTTGCTTTTTTGCGCGAATAACCGGAGCAAATGTCACTACCAACTCCTGCCCATTCTTGCGAAAGATATCTTTAAGTCCCGCAATGACAGCTCCACCATCAGGAAGATCCTTGCTGATGTAGGGCGCGAACTCAAATGTCATGATATGGATTTTCTTGGAAGATTTTGCGAACGAAAGACTGGCCGTCAATGTAACGAAAACTAAAATAAAAAGACGAAAACACATTGGTGCCATCCTTAACTTCACTCCCTAAGAGCTAGCTAAAGAATATTGATTCATACAAATGCAAGCAAACCCTGGCCTCTGGGCTTTCCTACTTCTGGACCGATCCACCGACTCAAGTACTGCTTACATCTGTCAGCAGGCACTATTCGCCTTGAATGACGTAACCTTCCTCGAAGTAAATGTCTTTGTCCATTGTCACTTCAGCATATTTCTGACTGTGGATCTTGGAGATTTTAGCTGATCCCACACGGTCTCTTGTGCAAACAGAGAAACGGCCCCCGCGGCAGTCCTCACGATAGACACCCACATGTTGGCCCACTTTAAAGCGGCTTGGCTCTTCAAGATTAATCTGTGCTGTAGAAGCATTAATCTTCATGGAGATATCAGCATGAACTGCTTTTTTAACTGAACAAAAAGCTGAAACAGAAAACAGTACCGCCACCAACACAGTGAATGCTGCCAAGATAAAACCCCCAGAGATATTTTTCTTAACCCTACTGCACAAAAAATCCACAGGCAACAAACTGTAAACACATTTGCCCCGAATCAAATATCAGGGGCCATACTATGCCCGCTGAATAAAATAAAAAACCCAGGTGTTTTGCACCTGGGTTTTAAGATTTTGGATACTTTAAAGACTACTTAATGTCCTGAAGAGAAACAGAAACCATCGTCGATACACCACGTTCTTGCATAGTTACGCCGTAAAGTTTCTTAGCAACTTCCATCGTGTGCTTGTTATGGGTAACAACGATGATTTGAGAGCGTTTTGCCATCTCGCGAACCAGGTCGTTGAAACGGAATACGTTGGCGTCATCAAGTGGCGCATCAACCTCATCCAGCAAGCAATATGGTGAAGGTTTCACCAGGAAGATCGAGAATACCAGCGCAACCGCAGTCAACGCCTTCTCCCCACCCGACATCAAAGACACGTTTTGAGTCTTTTTGCCCGGAGGACGAGCGATGATTTCGATACCCGCTTCGTTCTTTTCAGTCTCTTCAACAAGCTCCAACCACGCTTCACCACCGCCGAATAGCACTGGGAATACGCGAGTGAAACGTTCATTAACTAGATCAAAAGTCTCTTTGAAACGTTTTGAACAGATTCTGTTGATACGATCGATAACTTTACGAAGTTGCTCTTTCGCTTCAGTCAAATCTGCGTGTTGTTTCGTCAGGAACTCGTAACGAGTTGCTGTCTCTTCGTACTCTTCAATCGCTGACAAGTTCACTTCACCGATTTTCGCCAGTTTTTCGCGAAGATCTTTAAGTTGAGCATCCGCAGCCAGGAAGTCGCCTTCCTTATTGATGTACTTCTCGATAACGTCCGGCAGGTTCAACATGTAACGTTCACGGATAGAATCAACCAGGTACTGCTCTTTCATCTTAGCTTGTTCAAGCTTCAATTGAGAGTCGTTCATTTTGTGCTGTCTTTCGTTACGCGCACGTTGAGAAGAGGAAGCCTCTTCTTCGATCGCACGAATAGTTTCAGACATCACTTCGTATTCGTCTTTAGAACGAGCCGCCTGCAATTTCAATTGCTCAACTTCATCCAATAGACGTTCGAATTCGATTTTCTTTTCTTCCAAAGTCACTTGGCTCTCAGTCATTTGAGAGTTGTAGCCTTCAGCTTCTTCGCTCATACGAGCCAATTGTGCTTCAAGGTCATTCAATGACTTGGTAACCATCTCAAGCTGTCTTAGAACACCTTGGTATTCCTGAGTTTTAGAAGCTGATCTTACTTGAAGATCAGTTACTTCCGCTTGAAGACCATCAAAGCCCAAACGAACAGAGTTCAATTCAGAGTTCAAAGTCTCGACTTCGCCTTCAAGAAGAACTTTCTTCTCGCGGGCTTCGATCAAGGCTTGGCTTAGTTCTTCATTCTTTTGCTCTTGAACTTCCAATTGCTCAGTCAGTTTTTTGACTTCGCGTTCCTGGCGTTCAACAGCGGCTTGAGCGTTTTGAACTTCGTTCTCTGCGCGCTCAAGGTCTTTTCTCAATTCCGTAACTTTGATCTCTTGATCCATTTTACGTTTTTGAGCGCCTTCGAAATCGTTCAATACATTGGCCAATTGCTCTTCAACTTTTTTCAAAGTCATTTGCGCCAATTGAAGCTTTCCAGCGTATTCGTCTTTTTTCTCGGACAATTCTTTGATTTCACGACGACGTTTCAACATGCCAGAGTCAGCTGATTCAGAAGAACCACCTGTCAAAACACCGTCAGCCGTCAATGTGTCACCATCAAGGGTAACGAATGTCCAGCCAGTATAAGTCGCGCGAAGATTCAAAGCCGTACGGATTGAATCAACAATCGCCACACCGTCCAGCATATAAGTGACAGCGTTTTGGAATTTATCAGCCGCTTGAACTACATCCTTCAGGATTGCTTGAACGCCATCTTGACCGATTGGAGATTCAGCACGGTTGAATGCCAAAGTTTGGTCGCTTGCAGACATGAAGCTGGAACGACCGGATTTTTGTTCTTTCAAATGAGAAACTGCGTCTACGGCGATGTTGGAATCAGAAGACAAAAGCATTTGCAGGCGTGAGCCCAATGCTGCTTCCATTGCCACTTCGTATTCTGCCGGAACTTCAACAACCTCAGAAACCGGCTGGAAGTGAGTAACGACAGATCCGTCTGCCATCAACTCTTGAGAACGAGTTTTTTGCCACAACATCACTTGTTTCACACCTTCTTGGAAACCCTCGAAGTTGTTTTGCAAGTTTTCAAGGCCGTACAAGCGGGAAGCCACTTCATTCAAAGAATCTTTGAATGATTCAACTTCAGATTTTTTCGCTGCCGCAGAATCCATAAGGATCTTTTTATTGGCTTCGAAAGAATCCACGTCGCTTGCCAGGTCCAATTGCATTTGGCGTTCTTTATCAAGTTCGTTCGTCACTTTTTTGCGACGGCTTTCGAACTCTACTTGTTTTTCGCGAAGTTCATTCAACACTTGTTGTTCGTTGTCCTGACGATCTGTCAAATCAGCGATTTGTGCTGACAATGAATTCACACGGGCATCCAAAGAAGACTCGGACTGACCAATCGCGAACAATTCGCGACGTTTCGTCGTCAAATCTTCATCAACAGTCCCGATACGGGAGTTGAAATTTTGGAAGATGTCGTTTTTTTCAACGAACGTCGCTGTCAGTGTTTCAGCTTCTTCCTTAAGTTCTGTGATTTGCTCTTCCAAAGTCGCTTTGTCACGCGCAAGCAATTCCTGGCGCGCTTGCTGTTCCTGCAAGATCGTACCAGTCATTTGCTCGTTACGACGGGCCTGTTCGATTTCGAAACGAAGCTCTTGAATCTCCATCTCTTTCTTTTGAACAGTGCTTTGTTTGTCGAAGTGAACCGTTTGGTGCTCTTCAACCATTTTCTCTTTTTCAAGGATTTGAAGTTTCAAAACTTCCAATTGACCTTGAAGAGTCGAAAGATTTGCATCGCCTTCGATTTCCATGCTTTGCGCTTCGTTGAAGATCGCTTGAGCTTCAGCCGCGGCACGAGACAACTCTACGTATTGAGCCGTTGATACCCACAAATCCAAATCTTCGATTTGGTTTTTGATGTTACGGTAGCGTTCAGCACGTTGAGCCTGTCTTTGCAAAGAATCGATTTGACGTTTCAACTCGCCCACGATGTCTTGCAAACGCAGCAGGTTTTGATCTGTTTGGATCAATTTACGTTGAGATTCTTTTTTACGGGCTTTGAACTTGGTGATACCCGCAGCCTCTTCGATAAGCATACGACGGTCTTCAGGTTTCGAAGTGATGATCTTACCGATCATACCTTGAGCGATGATAGAGAAACCTTTTGAACCGGCACCTGTATCCATAAAGATCTCTTGCAGGTCTTTAAGACGAGAAGGTTCTTTATTGATGAAGTACTCACCCTCACCGTTTCTGTGAAGACGACGAGTCACCATGATTTCAGAGTGTTTGATGTATTTTGCCGGGAAAGCTCCGCCGTCATTTTCAAGCGTCAGGGAGACTTCACACATACCTAGCGGAGCATAACCTTCAGCACCACCAAAGATAACGTCCGTCATCTGAGAAGCACGAAGATCCTTAGCGGACTGGTCACCCATAACCCACATAAGAGCATCCACGATGTTGGATTTACCGCAACCGTTGGGTCCTACGATACCAGTGATACCAGCATCGAAATGAATGACCGTGCGGTCTTTGAACGATTTGAAACCAATGAGTTCAATCTTTTTAATTCTCAAGGTATATTCCCCTCTTGAGCTAATAGTGTCGAAATCTTAAATCCCGACATTCCACCCAAAATATACAAGCCCTAGGTCTAGCTAGACCAAAGGCCATTTAACTCTCTCGAGAGCGATGAAGTATGTCAACTGTGGGGTTTCAAAACCTTGGCATTCGCTGAAAACTTAAGCAGAAGTGACTGGCTTACGCCGCCACAATATCATTGCGCGTTGCGCGCGCCGCGCCAAACTGCCTAAAAAATCAGCCTGCCAAAGACAACACAATCCCGCGTCCCTTACCTCTGATCAACGTGATTGGTCTTTTTCTGTGTAACCTTCACCGCCACGGTGGCGGTGACAGTTGCCAAAACAGCTTCAACAAATATTGGCTGCGTAGGTTGAACTCAAACCTTCCCCCTGAAGATGTGCATTTTTCGAGGCCGGTGAAAATGCTTTCTGTTTGATGACTTTGTCTGCCATGTATTCCAGGAACAACGGCAAATCCTGGTGAGGCATCACATGCGTCAGTAAATCCTGCGCCCATTTCACTTTTGCATAGGCTTCTTTAGATAAAGTTAATTCAATACGCACGCTTTCATCGGCCTGAGTCTTTTTTATCTCTGATTGCGCAACTGGCAGATCAAAGAATGCAGCGACTTGCTGTTGGGTTTCCGCGTGACTTTTTTGGCAGATATTTTCAATCAAAGCCAATTTTTGCTCCACCGACACTTTATGTGATTGGGTTTTATAAACCTCCCGCGATGCTTTTTGAATCAAAGAGATCTGATTTAACTTCAGTTCCCCACTTTGGATTTTTTCAGCCATTTGCGGGATTTCCCGTAGCAGTCTTGCAGCATCAATGCGGCGTTGAGCACTGCCTTCCGAATACCCCACTCCGTTCACAAGGTAGTCAAACAAACTTCCATACGCCATGCTCAAATATAAATTCCTGGAATCAATTTCCTTAATGGTCAGCAAAACTTCATGCAAAAGATCGCGCTCCTTTTGTGCCAAGGACTTCATTCTTTGATCTAATTCGACTTGAGTTAAATGTTTTAGATTCATGCCTTCTCTCCTCTTAAGTTGCAGGAAATCTAACATGGCTTTTTCAGATTGATTTTTAGACGGGTTGACAATACTGCGCGCACTTCAACGACAAGCTCGTAAACGGCCCACCAGGCACCGATCGCGAGGCTGAATTTTAAAACTTCAGAAGTATGCTCAATCACTAAAGCAGTCCAATCCTCGCACGCTAGAAATTCGGTCAAGATTATTATGATTTTTTGGATTAAAGATTTTCCATATTATCGGCATCGCCAGCGAGTTCGTTTTATCAATTGGCCAACTTAACATCACTGACTGACTGACTGACTGACTGACTAACTAAGCGACTAAGTGAGTGAGTGATAGGCAATTTGGAAGTTTCATTTTCTCTTTAAAGCTCCTCTCAAGAGGATGCTGACTCAACACCAGTTCTTTCCAATAAGCAGAGGCCCTCCTATATTTGCAGCCTCTGCGCCCGCACGATGCGGTACCCAAGCGCAGTGAGGCCAGGATGGCCGTGCTGAAAATATAGGAGGGCCACTGCTTATTGGAAAGCTCACGGATCGAAGTCAGCCCCCCCCCACCAGGAGGCAGCTATTTAAAACTGCAGATGACCCATCGATGCCAGCAACCGCCACGGTGGCAGTGGACGAGGCTTACCAACTCAGTCTGAACGGCATCATCCCTGCTCTATTAATTAAGCAACACCGTTTAGGGTGCCTTAAAACCAATCAGCTGGAAGGCATCGCAAACATTTAGACAGGTGAGTAACCATTTTCGGGAGTTCTCAAAATGAGACATGTGGCAATCATAGCGACTGCAATGATATTTACCCTGACAGCCTGCCGTAAAACCACGGACGAGGATGCACTCCGCATTGCCAATGCCAAGTCCGCTGAACAACAGCAGCAAAAACAATTAAACCACGCAAAATTTCAACGCGATTTCGTTGCTGATGCCCGAACATCTGAAAATCTAAAGCAGCAATTTCCCATGGAGCACGCCTGCATCATGGATCTTTGCGGATCCGAATTTCAAAAGTATCCAAGCATTACCAAACTTATCGAAGCAGCAACCACTCCCACACCAGAGCAACAGAAATACTATGAGACTTACATCGCTCCGACGCTTGCAAAAAACTCCGAGCTTTTACAGGAAAAAGCCCTCGTTGGACTGGAAGTTCTGAATGCCAAGGAAAGTGCCTTTCCAACTCAGGAATTGACTGAACAACAGCTGCATACAATCCACACGATCTATTGGGTTAAAAACAAGGCGAAAAATGCGGGGCTTGATTACTACTGGAATAACACCTTACCCAAGAAGCCTTTCTTTGCGGCTAACATTGCCCTTTATCAGATGGGCACCTGGGCTTTCTTTTCTGAACTACACCCCAACCTGACACTTCAGGAATCCACAAAAGCGGTTTTGGAATCCACTCAATCCAAACTGACTCAACTGGCAAATATTATCCAAGGTGCTGAAAAAATAGATCCTTCGATCGCAGCAAAAATCAATAAAGGCGAATTAATCACAGCCGAAGAAGCAAAGAACCTTGCGGCATTCGCCTTCTCTATCGAATTAATGCATCACTTTATTCTGGGCGAGGGTCGCAATGTTATTGTAAACATCATGGAAGACCACACTTTTTCAAAAGAAGAGCTTTTCAAAATCTATCAGGAATCCGGGATCAAAACGACGTTAGCCCTGCAATCCAAATCCACGACTCCTAACAACTGTCAGCCTCGTTACTTCCAATCCATCAACTTGTACCCGCAAGCTCAGGATTTGGAAAAGTTTAAAAAGATGGCCGAGCTGACTCGCCAAGAAGCGATGGAGCAAGTGGGCCCGACTCAGCCAGGCTATGACAAAATCCAAAACTTAAAATTCCACTATCCACTTACAGCAGAGGAAAAAAGCACGGCTTGGTTGCAGTCGCTGGAAATGAAAAACCGCGTCCTTGTAGACGAAATTACCGCTCTGGACAAACTGGATACGAAATCCCTTTATGCGATGTTTCTGCTTCGTTCGATTACCAATTCACCCGACAGCGCCAAAACCGATCAATGCCCAACCATTCCCGAAAAAGAAGATGTTACGGATAAAACCAACACTGACACCAGCAACGTATCGATTAGCTGGTATTCGGTCAGATTCCCCGAAATGGGCGCATCGATTCTGGCTCATGAAATCGGTCATAATGCCTATAAGGCCTCTTCCCCGCAGTCCACTGAATCAACCAAACAATGTCTGGAGCGCAAACAAGGTACTGATAAGTACCTTAGCGAAGATTACGCCGACCTGTTTGCGGCAAAAGTGATGATTCGCTTAAAAGCAAAGCACCAAATTTCCGCTGGAAACATTGGCTGCGGTTTGATGGATGTTCCACAACTGTTGTTTAATCTAAACGAAAAAAGTATTCATTCTTCAGACTTGTATCGCGCCCTGCAGGTGAAAGTTGAAACTGGTGAAAAAGTACCGGCATCCTGCGAGCAGCTGGCTCAACGCGACGGTCGCGCGATCACCCACAGCTGTCAGTAATTATTCTAACGGAATCAGTCGCTGTTCACGACGATGTTGACGATAGCGATTGATCACACCTTGGGTGTCTTCAGGTGAAACCGACGGCTTGGACGATTCGCCGAATTGGTAAATGTAACCCAATCCCCAGCCAATATTATAATCTGATTTATGCAGCGGACTTGAACGGTTCGCTGACCAGGAATAGTCGGAAATCGAAGCCCCGATATAAAGCGATGAACGCCCCGATGCGAATCTTTGATAATAAGACAGATTTGTATTTAAAAAACCTGCCTCGGCCTCGTACTCAGAACGGCCGGGCCGCACATCACTGCCTCCCACTTCATAATAGGTCTTCATATAGTCATTAGAGGCGGCATTGGCTTCAAGAGCCGTCGTACCCGTGATTAGAATCTGTGTATTGTAAGGGCCTTCTGCAGTCCCTTCCCAGCGATACACCACTTGCGCTTTTAACAGCAGACCATTCTGGCGAATGTAATCGTCGCGCATCGCTGCGGAAAAAAAGGAAGCCAATTGAAACTCCCACGTCCCACCACTGGAATAAACCAGTTGCGGTCCTCCGTTTAAAACCAACGGCAAATCTGCCATACCCAATCGCGCTTTGTTCTTGCTGGAATCCAAAGGAAATCGCCCTGAACCGGAAAACTCCAGGGACCAGCTGTCTGATTTAAAAAGGTAAGCACGACCACCCTCGCGGTCATCGGCGCGCAAGTATTCCCCGCGATATTGAAAGGTAGGAAACGGCAACATCAATTGCGAGTATTCATCCGAGGCCGGATAATCAGCGTAGCGAACATAACCCAGACCTATACCCCAGTCCCATAAAGGTCGACCTTCGTCCTCTGCTTTGACAGCAAATGAAAAGAAAAGTCCAAGAATAAGGGATAGGCTGAAACGCATATCCCACTATCGGAATTTTCTCGAATATCCCAACTGGACAACCACGATTTAGTTCATAGGTAAGATCGCATTTTTAACAGCAGCGGGAGAGGTGTATTTAGAGTAGACCGTAGCAAAAAAGCCATCCTTAAGCATCTGCTCATAGTTCATTTTTAACATTTGCACTTCTGCGGTCGTCAAACGACTTTTGGAATAGTAGCTACCCACTCCGTTGATCTTTTCCCGGTCGATAATAAAGGTGAAACTTGTAAGATCGTACTTACGTAAAAAGTAATCGGAGATGGCCACCGATCCCACAAACACCTGCACCTGCTTCCTTTTCAGGGCTTGGAATACTGAGGCGTAGTCTGGAAATTGCTGCAATCGACTTTCTTCTTTTAACAGTTTAAATTCATCGACATTAAGATGGCCTGGCGAACCAATGATGCCGGAAAAAACCACTTTCTTATCATGCAAGGCCTTCTTCAAATCGTAATTTTTCAATCCCAGTTCCGGCGTCATCACTATTGCCCGATAGCTACGAAACATCTCGATGAAACCGCCGGCGGCACTGTCCATTACAGGTGTTTTAATTGATAGTACGGTCATATCCACGGTGGAATTCCGAACTCTATCCAACAAAGTGGGTCGCGACATCTCGACAACTTGAAAAGAACATCCTGTTCTTTTTCTTAACTCGTCAAGAATATCCACAATTGAACCTTGCTTAGTCCGGGATTTGTCAGAAAAAAAGAGCGGCTCGTCACCAAGAACACCCACTCTAAATGTGCGATCACATTTAGCTAAAATGGCGTTGGCAGTCGAAACTACGATAGTCACCAATATGAATAGACACATCTGCTTTCGCAACATGAAAAGATCGTACTCAATTCTTCTTTATCGGAAAACTATTTGTACTTAAACCTGCAGGCAAACAGATAAAAAAAAGGAGCTCCGAGGAGCTCCTTTTTTACTTAGGAATGCAATTTCTTATTCAAGAGTGTCGCTCTGGCCGCTGCCAGTCTGGCGATAGGCACACGGAATGGAGAACAAGATACGTAATCCAGTCCCACTTTGTGGAAGAACTCGATTGATTCAGGATCACCACCATGCTCACCGCACACACCGATCTTCAATGATGGCTTCATACGGCGGCCCAAATCCACACCCATTTTAACCAATGCGCCCACACCCACTTGATCGATGGATTGGAATGGATCCTTGGCCAAAATCCCACTGGAAACATAAGAGCCCAGGAAACGACCGGAATCGTCTCGGGAAAGACCCAAAGTCGTTTGCGTCAAATCGTTCGTTCCGAAGCTGAAGAAGTCTGCGTGCTCTGCAATCGCATCCGCTGTCAGAGCCGCGCGAGGAAGCTCGATCATCGTGCCGATAGCATAGTCAAACTTCAGACCTTTTTCATTCTGAACCTTGCGAACTTCCAATTCGGCCTGACCACGAAGCATATCCAGTTCTTTATCTGTCGCAACCAACGGGATCATGATTTCCGGAGGAGAAAGTTTCAAACCTTCCTTCATCATCATGCACGCCGCTTCAGCAATGGCGCGAACCTGCATGATGTAGATTTCCGGATAAGTGATCGCCAGACGGCAACCACGGTGACCCAACATCGGATTGAATTCATGCAAAGCTTTTACTTTGGAACGAAGACGATCGTAGTCAGTACCAATACGTTTTGCCAACTCTTTGGTTTCTTCATCTGTATGAGGAACGAACTCATGCAACGGTGGATCCAACAAACGGATCGTCACCGGAAGACCGTCCATGATTTTAAACAACTGATAGAAGTCATCTCTCTGCATTGGCAACAGTTTCGCCAAAGCTTTTTCACGGTCCATTTTGTTATCAGCGATAATCATTTCACGAACCGCATCGATGCGATCCGCTCCGAAGAACATGTGCTCGGTACGGCACAAACCGATACCTTCTGCACCGAAGTTTTTCGCAGTTTGCGCATCTTTAGGCGTGTCCGCATTCGTGCGCACTTTCAATTTACGAGTGCGGTCTGCAACCTTCATGATGCGCTCAAAGTAAGCGTCCAATTTTGGTTCGATCGTTTTAACTTCGCCCAGGTATACTTCACCTGTCGAGCCATCCAAAGTGATGACATCGCCCTTTTTAAGAACGTAGCCCTTCACCTTCATGGTCTCAGCACGATAATCGACTTCAACCTCTCCACAACCCGCCACACAGCATTTCCCCATGCCTCGAGCCACAACGGCCGCATGCGATGTCATACCACCACGAGTGGTGAAGATACCTTGTGCTGCCACCATACCGGCGATGTCTTCCGGAGAAGTTTCAATACGCACCAGGATAACTTTCTTACCTTGCTCTTTCCATTCAACCGCTTCTTCGGAAGTGAAAACGATCTGACCGTTCACACCACCTGGAGACGCCGGCAAACCTTTCGCAAGCAAAGTCTTTTGCGCTTTTGGATCCAGTGTTGGATGCAGAAGTTGATCCAAAGATGAAGGATCCAAGCGCAACAACGCTTCCTCTTCAGTGATCAACTTTTCGTCGATCATGTCGCAGGCAATTTTCAAAGCTGCCGCCGCCGTACGTTTACCGTTACGAGTTTGCAGCATCCACAAAACAGAGCGCTCAATTGTGAACTCGATATCCTGCATGTCACGGTAGTGACCTTCCAGTTTTTTATAAATATCAACCAGCTGTTTGTAAGCAGCCGGAAGAGCTTCCTCCAAAGATTGCACACCTGATTCAGCAGCCGCAATTTTTGTGATTGGCTGTGGAGTGCGAATACCCGCCACCACGTCTTCACCTTGAGCATTGATCAGGAACTCGCCATAGAATGCCTTGTCCCCTGTCGACGGATTGCGCGTGAACGCCACACCCGTCGCAGAGTCATCACCCATGTTACCGAAGACCATGGATTGAATATTTACTGCCGTACCCCACGCAGCAGGAATGCTGTGTAGATCACGGTAAGTGATAGCGCGCGGAGTATTCCATGAATGGAATACTGCAGATACAGAACCCCACAATTGCTCCCAAGGATCTGCCGGGAAGGATTGGCCTGTCATCTGGTGAACAAGTTCTTTGAACTTCTTAACCAAAAGTTTCAAGTCGTCCACTGTCATTTCAGTATCCAGCTTGTAGTGCTTTTCTTCTTTAAGATCTTCCAAAGTCACTTCAAGCAATGAGGAATTCATGCCCATCACAACATCAGAATACATCTGGATAAAACGACGATAAGAGTCCCACGCAAAACGCGGATTGTTGGAAGACTTCGCCAAGCCCTCGACCGTTTGATCATTCAGACCCAGGTTCAAAATAGTGTCCATCATACCCGGCATGGAAGCGCGGGCACCGGAGCGAACTGAAACCAGCAATGGATTATTCACATCACCGAATTTTTTGCCGATTTTGGATTCAACTTTTTGCATCGCTTCGATTACTTTTGGACGAACCCAGTCTGGAAGCTTGCCGCCCTCTTCATAGAAGTGTGTGCAGATTTCAGTGGAAATAGTAAACCCTGGAGGAACCGGAATTCCCAAAGAAGTCATCTCAGCAAGGTTTGCTCCTTTACCACCCAGGATGTTTTTCATTCCTGCGTTGCCTTCGGATTCACCTGCCGCGAAGAAATATACAAACTTCTGCGGAACTGCGGTTTTCGCTTTTTGTTTTTCGATAGTGACGTTCTGGTCCATTGTTTCCCTTCCAGGTTGTCTTAACGATTCGATCTAGATGTGAATGCTTCTAGATAAAACAATGCTAAACCCCTAATATCAATGAAATATTACGACACTTCGCCCCTCGCAATAGCCGAGCGGAAGCTCTAACCGGGAACTCTTAAAATCCTTCCTAAAATCAACAACTTAAAGAGCGAAAATCAGTCTCGCAAATTTGACAAGTGACATCGAAAATCACTGTTCGCCTTTTAGACATTCCCTGAGTTTTTACATTTGCGGCAAACTCCACCCCAGCAAAGCCAGATCCCGTGTTAAAAACCCCCGATCGACGTTTAAAAATTCGTAGGAGTTATTCATGAAAAAGCTGGTTGTTCTTTTGTCTTTGCTTGCAAGTTCTTCTGCTTTCGCTGCGGATAATAGCTGCACTCGCGAAGATGCTCAAATCGTTGGCACTGTGGTCGCAATCCAACAAACTGACGGTGACCTTTGCGTTGCTCAACTTTCTTTCGCTGGTCGCAACAACATGTTCAACCCAGCTTATGGCTGCCCACTTGATAAAAACGAAGTCCAATCTCAAGGTGTTTTGCTTGAGTGCGGTCCGGTTGTTGGCTCTCAAGTTGATGGCATCCTTTATCGTACAAGCCCTCAAGGTCCAATCCTTCTTTACTAAGAAGATTGACCAACTGATTCCCCTGTTAGGGAGCCTCCCCAAAAGGCTCCCTTTTTTTATGGAAATTTTTGAACCTTGGATTGATCGCGAACATAGTATCTTCCGTCCTGATCATAACGAACCACAAACAGTCCCCGCTCGTAAGCGGAATGAACGGTGGCGTAATAGTATTGAGAATTGATCGGCCCCACGCGAACGCGATCGTTTTCACAAATCGAGCGCGCTCCACATCGCATGCGCTTGGAAATAAGACGTGCATCCCGTTGATAAACCCGCTGATCGCGATCATCACGCACATTGATTGAACGCCCATCGCCCGACACCTGCACGACTCGGCCGGTGTAGTACTGCTTGCCCACGTAAGGCCCTGACAATACATAATCCCCCACGACGATGCGCCCGGGAACGGGATTAGGTCCTGGTTGTTGAGGAGGCTTCGGCCCGGGCTCAGTGCCCGGAGGATCTGGCGGCAGCGGCTGAGGGAACTCGTCCCCCGGCTGCGGCAGATCAGTGATTTCAGCGCGAAGAATTGGCGCCAAACAAAGTAACAAAGAGAAAAAAACGAATGCTGCTTTCATCGAAATGAGTCCCCTTTTTAAAGGCACTCATTCCATGAAAATGCAGAGCGCCTTTTTAGCGAATCTCGCGGTAAGGGCGCAGAGTCAAGTTACCAGAATATGGATCTTGAATAACGAAGAAACCATTCTCGTAAACGCGCAGGATGTTGCCAAAATACAATTGCTGACCTACGCAAAGTTTTTTGTAGCAACCCACTTGCTGAGCAAGGTCACCATTCTTACGAATGTCTTTGCCGCCGTTATAGTTGCTGATCAAATAAATTCCACCCTCGTAAACTTCCAAAACTTGCGCTTCGAAGTAAGGTGCAGAACCCATAGCCTCAGAAAGTACCGTCTGCCCGCGGCAGATCGCAGTTTTTCTGTTACAGCCCTCAGCCTTAAGAATTTCTTTATTGCTAAGGACGAACTTGCGACCCGTGAAATCGTCAGTCACTAGGGACCAATTATTCGAATACGTTGCAAGCACCGTCACCGGGTTGTAGTTGCGACCACGGTTGGATTCGTACATCGCCTTGTGACCTGCGCACAGTCCTTTGCTGGAGCAACGAAGCCAAATGCCAACTTGCTTGGATTTGTAAGTGCTGATGTTTCCGTTGTAATCAGAACGAAGTGTAATCAATTTGCCGTCACGGGAAATTGATACCACATTTCCAGTCAGGAACATGCCGCCGTTAACGACCAGGGCACGGTCACCAATTGAAACTCTGTCATCCGTATCCGCACCAGGCTGACCTGAAGACGGTGGTTGAGGAACTGGCTCTGGGTTTTGCTCAGCTGGTGGCTCTTGTGGAGTTTGTTCCGGTGGAAGTGGCTGAGGTTCCTGAGGCCACTCTTCAGATGGAGGAGGTGGCTCTGGCAATGGTTCAACTGTACCAGTTTCATCACCACCTGGAATAGGAAGATCGGCCTCTTCTGCCAAGGCATGAGATAAGTTGAAAATCACAAGCATTGCGATCAGCAAGTTTTTCATTGGAACATCCCTTCAATAAACAGGGTTCCAACTATCAAAAACCGCGTAAAAAGTCATGCTGATCCGGCATTCTTCGGAGACTTGGGGTGTACTTTGAAAAAAGAACTCACCGCCCACGGTGAATTAGGAACCCGCCCCCACGAACTTCCAATCTTTGACCCGTTCATTGAAAAATCCACACTCTTTGTAAGCCCGACGGATGGTTCCACGCTCTTCCAGGTTTTTATAACCTTTTTTAAAGGCCTGAATGACCTGATCAGATTCCGGGAAGTTTTTGTTAAACGACCATACCCTACCGCCTACCAATTCAATTTTGTACCCTGGCAAAGGTACCAACTTGATATCTTCGTCGGTGAAACTGAGATCTTCGGTGGAACGAAATGATGAGAGCATCAAGTCAGCGCGGCCATTACCCACCATGCGTACCATCAAAGGCCAATGCTGAATATCCTGAATGTTTTTAAATCCTGCTTCGGCAAGAGCGTTATAGTCGCTCTTCCAAACACTGCTGGTCACCACATTGAGGGATTTAATTTTGCCAATTCCTAGCTTTTTAAATTTGGCAATGTTCTCGGGCTTTCCATAAAGACCGGCGACAAAATCGCCGGGACGAACTGTGCTGGGGGAACTCCAAATATTGTGGATACCTTCCGCATCCTGTGACCAAATGGTGTTTCCAGTTGCCAGGATGGCTCCATTCTTTAGCTCCATAACCGTGCGGGTGTAGCTGGGTGAACCAACAAACTCCACCCTTGCCTTTAGTCCACCGCTAAGTAATGCCTGCTGAAACAGAATCAGTTCCACGATGTCGCGACGGGCCCCCGGCTCCTTAAAGCTCTCTATCATTAACGGGTCCCGCCCCTGCAGGAACTTATTGTAATACTCAAGCACGTCCTGAGCGACCGAAGCTTTAACCACAAGAGCGTGGCTGGGCACGGAAAACACAAAGAGAAGGACCAGTAGAATTGATAATTTCATGGGCAAATTTTGGCTTACTCAATTCCGGGATTCAAATGACATCTCTGTTATTACCCGGCAAAAAAAATGGCAGTCTGTGAAACTGCCATTTTTCCGTTTTGATTTTTTCTGAAAAACTAGAAATTTTTAAGTTTCATTGCCACATAGGAGTTCAACTGGGCCATTGGCACACGCTCCTGCACCATCGTATCACGGTGACGAACTGTCACTGCCTGATCGTTGATTGTGTCAAAATCGATGGTCACGCAGAATGGAGTACCGATTTCGTCCTGACGACGGTAGCGCTTTCCAATGGAAGCTGCCTCATCGTATGTCACATCAAAGTCTTCTGCCAATTGATCGCGAAGTTTGTCAGCGATCGAAGTCAGCTCTACTTTTTTGGACAATGGCAAAATCGCCACTTTGTAGGGAGCGATTTCCGGATGCAGACCCATCACCACACGCACGTCTTCTTTACCCGCCTCATCTGTCGTTACTTCCTCGCGGTAAGCATCGCACATAAACGCCAGGAACAAGCGATCACAGCCCACGGCTGTTTCGATCACGTAAGGGATGAACTTTTCTTTGTTCGCTTCATCGAAGTACTCAAGGTTTTTGCCCGAGAACTTCATATGTTGAGTCAAATCGAAGTCAGAACGGTTATGAATACCTTCAAGTTCCGAGAAACCCATTGGGAATTTGTATTCAACGTCCACGGCTGCACGCGCATAGTGCGCCAGCTTTTCATGAACATGGACTTTCAAATTCTCTTCTTTGATTCCGTACTTTAGATAGAACTTCCAGCGACGCTCTTTCCACTCTTCGAAGAATTTATCGTCAGTACCTGGTTTTACGAAATATTGCATTTCCATTTGTTCGAATTCACGAGTACGGAAAATAAAGTTCCCCGGAGTGATTTCATTACGGAATGATTTGCCAATCGCCGCGATACCAAATGGTACTTTATAACGGGAAGATTGTTGGCAGTTCAAGAAATTCACAAAGTGACCTTGAGCTGTTTCAGGACGCAAATAAACCACGCTCGCAGAATCCTCCAACGGACCCATGTGAGTTTTGAACATCAAGTTGAAGTTGCGCTCTTCAGACAAGTTTTTGCTGCCACAGTTCGGGCACTTTTTATCTTTCAGATATGATTCAGTGTTGTCTGCGCGGAAACGTGTTTTACAGTCTTTGCAATCCACCAAAGGATCGGAAAAACCATCCACGTGACCAGAAGCTTTCCACACTTGTGGGTGCATCAGGATCGCGGCGTCCAGACCGACGATGTCAGGTCTGCGAGTCATGGCATTCCACCATGCGCGTTTTACATTCAACTTCATCAAAGAGCCTAAAGGACCATAGTCCCAACAGCTGCCCAGACCACCATAGATCTCGGAAGATTGAAATACAAAACCACGACGTTTGCTAAGGCTGACAAGAGTTGCTAAGTCAGCAAGAGGTCTTACTGTTACAGGAGTGCTCATGAAGCTCTACTTTCCCCTCCGATGGCTTCGGAGTTGCTAGTTGTTTTTGGACTCAGGACGGTCTGAGTTACTAGGTAAGGAAGTTACACTTGGGTCCAGATACAGTCAACAAATCAGGGTCTTTCTTGATCTCGGACCGGGTCCTAAGACATCCTATTTTTATGCAGCGCAAATCCCTGATTTTCACTCTTGTTGTGGGCCTATTCCTTTCCGCTTCGTGGGGCCATGCCCAATCGGTTCCGAAGTTCGTTAAAAGCGAGGAAAAGATTCGTGAAGAGATGGTAACCATCTCGCGAGAACTGGGCGTCACCTGCACTGAATGCCACAACGTGCAGAACTTCACCGACAGCAGCAAAAAAAGCTTCAAAGTCAGCAAAGAGCACATGAAGTTAACCCAAATGCTTAAAGAAAACGGCTTCGACGGTAAAAAGGGCCCCGCAGCCAATTGCTATATGTGCCACCGCGGTAAGCTGATGCCCGATTACAAGGAACCTGCCACAGCGAAAGCTCACTAATTTTATATACAACAAATTATTTATGATTCACACTTTCTGGATAGTGGGGATCTATGAGCGAATGGAATTTGGAGTCTGAGAACGAAAACAGGGCTTGGCCCGTGTATCTGGCATTTGCCGCTCTGACAATCCCCTTCTTTCTAGCTCTGTGTGAACGTCGCCAAGATTGCTACAATTCTGCGCAGGATTGCCAAAAGGACTGGAATTCTGACGAATGCACACCCCAACCAACTGAAAACACCTGTCGGTATGTAAGCCGAAGCTATCACAGTCTCGGCGGCTATCACGGGGGCGGCTCCAGCGGTGCAAAAATAGGAAGCGTATCTCGTGGTGGCTTTGGCTCAATAGGCCATGCCTTTTCCGCAGGCAGTTAAAATGAAACGCAATATTCTCGCTCCCCGCCCTAACTGGCAAAACAAGCTGGAAAAATCCGGCTTCCTTTTTCATACTCCCGATGGTGAGCCTTACTGGAACGAATCGGCGTGCTATGAGCTAACCCAGCAAGAAGCACAAACTATTGAAGACGCCACCAACTCCTTAATAGAAATATGCCACTCTGCTGCTGAAACAGTGATTGATCGTGATTGGTTTGAACGCTTGGGAATCAACTCTCTTGAAGCGGACCTTATTCAGCAGTCGTGGGATTTAGACCATTTGTCCGTTTATGGCCGATTTGATTTAAGCTGGGATTTTAAATCACCTCCCAAAATGCTGGAGTTCAATGCAGACACCCCAACTTCCCTATTCGAAGCAGCCGTTATTCAATGGCAATGGCTGGATGATGTGTACCCCCGTTATGATCAGTTTAACTCGATTCACGAAAGACTGATAAAACGCTGGAGCCAAATCGCCGACAAACACCAAACCCTCTATTTCGCGAGCCTGATGAATCACGCCGACGACATCACGCAGACTGAATACCTCAGAGATACCGCCCATCAGGCAGGATTTAAAACAGAGTTCACGTTTATTGAAGATGTTGGCTATGACTCAAGCCGCATGGCCTTTGTCGATTTGGAATCAAACGCAATTGCACAATGCTTTAAACTTTATCCCTGGGAATGGCTAAGCAAAGAACAGTTCGGAAAGTATATCAACTTACGTTCGGTGAAGTTCATCGAACCCGCTTGGAAAAGAATCCTGAGTTCCAAAGCATTTTTGCCAATTTTATGGGAACTGAATCCCGGGCACCCAAACCTACTACCCAGTTTTTTTGAACGTCCCACCTCTGGCAAATACGTTGAAAAACCTTTTCTTTCACGAGAAGGCAATCAAATTAAAATATGGGAAAACGGACATCAACAGGTGGCAACAACGGGATTTTCCGAGGACCCCAGAAGCATCTTTCAGGCCTACCACGAACTTCCATCTTTCGATGGCAAATATCCTGTTTTAGGATCCTGGATTGTAGGAGAAGAATCCGCCGGTCTGGGCATCCGCGAAGACTCCACCGTCATCACCCAATCAACTAGTCAGTTCACACCACACTTTTTAAGTTCAAGAAGGAAATAAGCACCATGAACGAAGAAACGCTTCAAGCAATGATCAGTTTTCTGGTTTATTTTTCCACAGGCCTTGGTTACCTGATGGCGTTCGGATTTATTTATATCTGGATCACACCTCATGCAGAAATCAAGCTCATCAAAAATGGCAGTTCGGCCGCGTCCATCTCGCTGGTTGGCGCTGTCGGTGGGTATGCAATTCCTCTAGCTAGAGCAATTCAACAAAGTCATTCTGCAATGGATCTTCTTGTCTGGGCTACTTTGGCATTAGTTGTGCAAATCATTGTTTTCTTTGCTCTACACTTATTGATTCCGAAACTATCGGAACGAATCAAAAACAACAGCTTGGCAGAGTCAATTCTGCTTGCCGGACTATCTCTTGTTGTTGGACTCATCAACTCTGCATCCATGACTGAATATCTATAGTCTTCGTAAAATTCTCATGTGATGCCCCTCTACGGCACCACATGAGAAGCTGTGCGCATCGTTCTGAGATTCCCCTCCCCAAATGTAATATCGCCTCACTGATACTCGCACAGCATTTGCTATTACTCCCCGTAACGGGAGAAAGTTAATGCGCTTGTTTTTATGCTGTCTCATGTTGGGACTGACCATTGCTAACTACGGAACGCCGGTGATGAGCGAGTTTGCCTCGACATCTCCGAAGGCTTTATGGCAGGGTCGCGCTGGTATTTACAAGTTGGTGGCTGGTGCTGACAACTGCCCGACTTCCGTGACCTGGATTGAGCAATGCCGTGGCTTTTCCCTGGTCGCAATGAATGGCGATATCGTGCTTAGCGAAAGTCGGATTTGCGACATTGGAAAAGTTCAGCGTCCCGCGCAGGGCGAGTTCGGAAAAATGCAGGCCCGTGCCACCATCAAAGATCAATATGTTCACAACAAGGCAGAATTGCTTTTCGGAGTGGACCGCCTGCCACTTAGCGAAGATATCGTGATCTTCGACAGTGAACGCCGAAGCTTCAACTGGGAGCATATCTCCCGGGGCACTCAGAACCACAGCTGCCTTTATTCAAAATAGCAGAATTAAGTTTTATTGAGGATCGCCTTGTAGGCGGTCTCGAAGAAATCCACCGACTCTTTTTCGCAGCGGCGGATTTGCGTCTGATATGCTTCCGTTACCGTCTTGATGGAAGCTCCGGCTGGAACCCCCAAAACTTCATAGGCATCCCAGGTGTGGGAATTGTAGGAAAAGATCACATTCAGATTTTTTGACTTTCTTTGCTCCAGATCCGGATGAACCGCAGGTCGCGTCGCTGCCACCGGCCCCACCTCGTGGGTTGGGCTCTGGGCAGGCTCGGGATTGATCAGCGGCGGTGCGCTGTCCTTGGCTTTCATGTCCAGGCGCGTAGGATTTTTACTCCCACCTCTGGATAAAAGGTACCAGACAACGAATGCCCCTGCTCCCACAAGGTTCAACGTCAAAAAATCTTGGCTATTCATGTAAAGTCTATTATTCGTTGTCAGTTCAAAATTAGCAAGGAGTCCGTTAAAAATGGCTGCACCAAATCCGTTTGAAAAACAAACTTCAATTCCCGGAGTGAAACATATTATCGCGGTCTCTTCAGGTAAGGGCGGCGTGGGTAAAAGCACAGTTGCAACCAACCTTGCTATGGCCTTGGGACGTAAATCCAAAGTGGGTTTACTGGATGCTGATATCTATGGCCCGAGTATTCCTCGCATGTTGGGCACTCTTGCCCAGAAACCACAAATCCACCCCGATACGAATCAACTTGAGCCAATCAATCGCTACGGCATCAAGCTGATGTCCATCGGTTTCTTGATCGAAGAAGGTTCCGCTGTTGTTTGGCGTGGTCCGATGTTGTTCAAAGCGATGGATCAATTCCTTCGCGATGTGAACTGGGGCGAGTTGGATTATCTGGTTGTGGATTTGCCACCAGGCACGGGCGACATTCAATTGACGTTAGCGCAAAAGGTTCCAGTTGCGGGAGCAGTCTTGGTTTCTACGCCGCAAAACGTTGCACTTATCGACGTAAAAAAAGCTGTCGACATGTTCCAACGCGTAAACGTTCCTTTGTTGGGTATGATCGAAAACATGGCCTACATGGTAAACCCTGTGAATGGCGAAAAAATGCAGCTCTTCCCTAAGGGAGAAATGGATTCTTACGCAGCACAAAAAGGTATTGCAAAGCTTGGGGAAATTCCATTTAACCCGTCAGTGGGCTTGGCCTGTGAAGCGGGCATTCCGATCGTTGAGGCCAACAGCAATGGCGCAGAGGCACAGGCTTTCATGGCCATCGCTGACAAACTGCGCGAAATGCTTCCATAACATCCTGCGACTATCTCCCTCTCTGTCATTGAGCTTTTACAACTTGCAAACCTGAGGGTTTGTCGATTGAATAAGCAAAAACAATCAAGAGGGAGATCTCATGAAAAAATTCTTCGCTGCTACTTTGATCGCACTGGGTTTCTGTGTTTCTGCACAAGCTGAATACGCAATGCCTGAACTTCCAGTTGTTCAAGCTTCTGAAGTTTACGCAACTGCTGCTAACCAAGCTGAAACTGCTGAAGCTCTTGCTTGGAAAACTCAAGGTAAATTCTGCTGCTACCAATCTTACGGCGGTGGTTTCTGTGAACTAAACGCATACTACAACGTAGGCACTCCTTGTAAGTGTTCTCGTGGTGGCGACGCTACTGTTTCTGGTCACGTTTGCCGCTAATCTGGCAATAAACCTGTCGGCCATGAGTCCGTCCAGTCCCATGTTCCGCGACATACTATCTTGATAGCATCTTGCGAAATATGGAAGTTGAGCGACAATAGACTTGTGGCCGTTATAACTGCGAGGCAAAGCATGAAAGCACTGATATTCGCAATTATTTCCGGAATGACCTTTTCAATGGCGGCAATGGCTTCGCCAACGAATGTCGATGTTCTGTCGACACTCACCTCACCTTCCCAAACTACAGCAATTTATTCTTCACAATCCGTCGAAGGTTTTGAAACCGTCAACTCTGGTGATGTGCAAATCATGGGCGTCTGCTGTCCTGTAGCCGGTCCTGCTTGCGGATGGGGCGATTTCCCTGTCGGCAGCGAGTGCTACTGCAAACACGGCAACAAAGTTTATCCTGGTACAGTTTGCGGTAAATAGTTATCGCAAAAAATTAAGGAGGATTTTATGAGAAAGGCACTAACCACCTTTACTCTGGCCCTTGCATTTGCGCTTTCTGCAAATGCAGCTCCGCAATCACAACTTCCTGCAGATCGTCCACTCTTCCCCATTGAAACTCAATCATCTGGTTTGATGAGCACCACTGAAGAACAAGAAGTTTTGGATATGGCAAAACAAGATGATGCCGATGCCAAATACTATTACGGCAATAAATGCTGTACGAACTATGGTTGGTGTTATCTGAATCAATGGGCTCCCGTTGGATACGGATGTTACTGCTATAGCTGGGGCTGGTATTATTACGGCCGCGTTTGTTACTAATGCCCCACCACTAACAAATGAAAAAAGGCACCGAATAATCCCGGTGCCTTTTTTTTTATTGGCGAATATAGCGACGTGCTTTCACTCTAGGAATCCCTTCGTGAGACGTTTCTCGAACTGTTTTGAGAAAATGATGCCCATCACTTTGTCGAAAAATAAAATCGAGCTATTCTGTAAAAGTTGAAACCGAGTGGCTCGTTAGACTCGACTTGTTCGAGTGAATGCTTTTTGGGCCAGCTAAAGGAGGACAGTGATGAAACATCGTATCCACGACCATCATGATGAAGCACCGAAGTGACGAGCGTTCACAAGGATTGCTAAATCGAGGTTCAGGGTTCAGGCCTCGCAAAAGAATGATGAACTGGTAGGATCATATCGAATAACTCAAAGGAGGTTCCTAGGGTTATACTCGTTAGGATTTAGATCCTTCCTTTGCCTCAAGGCAAACCATGGGAAATCATGGGGCGCAAAGCTACAGGGGCTTCACTGCCAGCCAGCTGCCAAAGGTCACAGAGTACCTAAGGGAACTTAGAGGTGTGCAATATGGAAGGTCTTTTTATCACAAAGGATTGGTTTCATTCCCCTCGCCTAGGAGTTATCAAAGACGATTCCTCTTAGGCACTTTTTTTTCTTTCTTCTTTCAATCAATTTAAAAACATAGTGTTCGGTTGATCAGCTTGCTGGATAGACGCTCTTTCTTCGAAGTGTTTAAGAAGAAATGGGTCGGGGTTCTTTGAGTTGGTTTTTTTAACGCACATCAAAACCGAACGGTTCTGCACAGCAGTACAAAAAGGGAACTGTTACCTAAGAAAAGTTACCTAAGAAAAAACCCACTCTTTTGGAGTGGGTTTTCTTTTAGTTCGCGTCTGCGATTGGGATTCTGATTCGGGAGCCTACCATCAGGGAGGCTGGGTTGCGCAGCTTGTTTTTTTGTTTTAGCTGGCCGACTGTTACGTTGTATTTGGCAGCGATGTCAGTCAAGTTGTCGCCCTTACGGACTACGTGTACCTTGCTTTTGGCTACCTCCCGGGCGGAACTGCTGTCCCCACCTGGAATTTTAAGTTTCATGCCCAGCTTCAATTTGCTTTTGCGTTTGATGTTGTTGGCACGTTGAAGCTCAGCTACTGACGTTGAATATCTTTGTGCAATCGAGAACAAAGAATCACCGGACTGAACCACGTAGTAACGACCACCCGTCAAATCTGCCGCTGCTGTTTCAACGGATTTTTCAACCGCTGGTTTCGCATTGGCTTTAGCTGACATAGTGCTGTTGTTTTTACGGTCAGAGCGATCACGAAGTGGCGTGCGATCTGGTACGTAGATCGTGCGACCGACTGTCAATTTTGATTTTCTTGGCAAGTCATTCAAGTCACGGATGTAAGCCACAGAAGTTCTGTACTTACGCGCGATGGACTTCAAGTTGTCGCCTCTGCGGATTTTGTACGTTTGAGTGTCACCGCTATCAGCGATGAATTTCAAATCAGTAACCACAGACTCGTTCGCCGCTACCTTCGCCAGTTCCTGAGAACCTGGAGGGATACGAAGAATAAGTTCGCTGCCTTTTAGGATTGCCACTTCACCTTTGAACTTAGGATTCAAAGCTTTGAAGTCCTCGTAGTTCAGGTTCAGCTTTTCAGCCATTTGGCGCATGTTAATCGGTTGGTTCACAGTGATGTGATCGAACTCGATCGGTGGAAGATAATCGATGTCTTCGAAACCGTACTTAGCCGGTTCTTTAGCGATCAACTTTGCTGCGATAAATTTCGGAACGTAGTTGATTGTTTCTGCTGGAAGACGTTTCTTGCGGGCAAGTTCCCAGAAGTCACGCGTGTAGTGATTCATCACTTCGCGTTTTACGCGGTTTTCACCCACGTTGTAGGAAGCCATTGCCAAATACCAGGAACCGAATACGGAATAAAGACCTTTGAAGTATTCCGCCGCTGCTTGAGTGGCGAAAACCGGGTCACGACGCTCGTCCACGAATGGATTGATATCCAAACCGTAGCGCTTTCCTGTCCCACGAATAAACTGCCAGTAACCAACAGCTGCTGCGTGAGAAGTCGCATTGGAACTGAAACCGGATTCAATCAAAGCGATGTAAAAGATGTCTTCTGGCAAGCCATTGTCGCGCAATACTTTCTTCATTAGCTTTTCATAGCGAGAAGAACGCGCCAAATATCTTTCCATATGATGGCGGCCGCGGCCTTGGAAGTAAGTGATCCACTTTTCAACCAGTGGATTGATTTCCGTAGGGATAACATCCAACTCTTGGTCTACGACCTTGGGACCCTCAGGATCTGACAAACGGAATGAGCCGATATCTTTGATTTCTGACGCTGATCCGTTGCCTGCATTCCCAGCTGCCTGATCTCCGTTGCCGTTCATTTCCTTATGAACACAACCCGAAAGCAGGCCCAGGACGATACTTAATGTAACTAGTCTCCTCATGAGTCCTCCGAACAGATTTCAGGCTACAAAACTCAGAGGACTTTTACAATAAAACAACGAACTTATTTTGCCTTTTTAGTAAGCAGGTCTTGCCACAAAATTGGTGGAACCACATAGGACTCCTTACCGATCATTCGATAAAGCAGAGTGTTTCTTAGAATAGCTTTCACATAGAAACTCGTCTCATTCCATGGCAATTCATCGACCCAGACCTCTGCTTCTGGCGAAGATCCTGGCTCTGTCATCGCTGAAGCCACTTCAGGGCGTGCATTGATCCATTTTTTTAAGCGATAGGGTCCCGCGTTATACGCAGCCAACGCAAAAGGCACGCTTTGCGAGAACTGGTCTAACATCTGGGAAACATAGAACGAGCCCATCGGAATATTAATCTCTGGTCTAAACATGTCTTCAGGAATCTCAATCTTCATTCCCAGACGCTTGGCTGTGTCTTGCGCTGTCGGAGGAATCATCTGCATCAAGCCCAAAGCATTGGATGTGGAAACGGCTTTCATATTGAAACCACTTTCCTGACGAGTCAGACTGCGCAACAACACCACATCGATACCATAACGATCCGACTCTTTTTGATAGTAGCTGGTGAAAACTTCCGGATAGCCTGATTTCAGGAATTGTTGCTGACGAAGACGCGGATCATTTTCCATCGCATCGTTCACCAGGCGAATTGCTGTGAAATACTGACCTCGTTGCGCCAGTTTTTCTGCAAGCAGCGCTTTCAAAGTCGGATCCTTAATCGCAGGCAAATCGTTAAGCTCGGTCTGAGCTTCTGCCACCCACCCGGCCGCTGACAATGCAACGAAGCGATCCCAGGATTTTTTCTGAGTACCCACCAGATAAAAAGATTCTGTCAGTTTCAAATCTTTGCTGGCAACATCAGGCCACGTCAGCTTTCCGCCCTGGGACTCAGCGCGAAGTCTCATGCCATAATAAGAAAACGGAAATTTTTCGATCAATGCCTGAGTGGCTTTATCTGCGCGATCTTTACTGAAGGTTTGTAGGGAACGAACCAGCCAGTACTGTGCATTCAGATCATAGCGATCTTTCCCCTGCTGCACTAAGCGCTCCAGCAAAGCTGCAGCCGTAGTGAAATCCTGTTTGCGATAGTAAATCAAACTTGAACGGAACAATGCTTCTGAACTTTCATCCGAACCATTGGAAACGGAAATTTGCTTGCTGTACAAATCCAGGGCCTTGTCATACTGACCCAGGAAGTGAGCGGATCTTGAAGCCACCCACAACGAACTTGTCACCGTTGGAGCATGGGGATTTTTCTCGTAGGATTTTTCTGCAAGCTTCAGGCTGGATTCCCACTCACCACGACGGTGCAGATTCTGCGCCCATTCCAGCAAACGTGATGCCTCAGCCTCGCCCATTTCATCAAGAGCTTTTGCCGCTACGGCGCTGTCATTAATAGAGTTAAAAATTTCCAGCGGCTTGTCTTTCAAACGTTTTGCGGCACGACTGCCCGGATACTGATTTAGCAACGTCACTGTATCTTTAAGAGCCGGAATTAAATCATTTTGTTTCAAAGAAACACGAATGCGCTCTTCCAGTTTTCCGTCTTCACCAATTGCTTCGATTTGGGTTGAAGAAGTGCTGGCCACAGCTTGGTTGCGAGCTTTCGCCAAGAACTCCAGCTTTTCAGTTAAATACTTTGAGTCTTTCAGACTTTGCGCCTCTTCATAAAGAAACTGCGCTTGAGGGTAATCATTGGCATTCAACGCGAAATCACCCAGCAACTGATAGCACTGGGACTTTTGTTCACGACTTAATTTATCAGAATTATCCAGCAGTCTTTCAATACGGGATTCAATTTTACGATTCTTCTTACCGACTTCAGCACTTAGGTAATTCAATTCTTGCGCGACCCACGCATTCCACAAATCCTGGGACCACGGACCATCTTCAAAAAGATTCCATTGGCGCGCAATCGCTGTCAGCACACGGTCCTCTTGACCGGCACTGGTTTTCTTTTCCTGCGTTTTGTTCAGACAATGCAACCACGTTTGGCCCACCCAACCTTTAAGATCCTTTTGGACTGCGAACACGCGACCTGATAAAGTCAGACACTCGTTCCAGCGTCCATTGATTTCATGGGCTTTAAGTTGCGCAAGCACTGGAAGTTTTGCCACCGCTTTTGCATCCATCTCATAAAGATTTACAAAACCTGGTGCTTTAAGATCACGATTCAAATCCACCTTGCGCATGACATTTGCCGGGGCCGGTGCTGCAGTCGCGGTGGTAACCAATACGTTTAATAAAAAAGCTAAACCTGACATCTATTGATTCTCCTTAGCAGGGCCGACCACTTCAAAGGCTCCCTTATATACGTCTTCAAACAGACTCTTCTTTAAGTACACAGTTGAAAGTTCGCGCTGCTGACGAAGCATGATGCGAATTCTCATGTAAGGCTCGGTTAATAATTTTTCGACTGCAGCTTCACCCGCTGGGTCGCAGTAATAAAACAAAGCATTAGGGATGACTTTGTCGGAGCAAATATCCCAATGATTTTTGAAGTTTCTGTAAACCCAAGGGTAAGGCCATTGTTCGCGCATTCCGATTTGCACAGGTTGCTTCAACAGTTCCATATTATCGCGGGCGACTTGTAAAGTGGCGTCCTGCAATGCTTTCATTTCGTAGGTGGAGTTCACGTAAACATAGGGATGGGAAAGATCAATGGGCTGAGCGAATACAGATCGCCAGTCACTGCGCACGGCGCCGATGATTCCGATCATGATTATAGATCCAAAGACATAGCCCTGCCAGTTACGACGCAACAGAATTTGCTGTGCATAAAGCGCCAAAACCAAATAGAAACCCCAAACCAAAGTTAAAATACACCAGATGGTTTTGTATGGAATCAACGAGTAGATCAAAAGTTGAAACAATGAAAAACCAGAAACCATGCGCAGGCGAACATCTTTGGAAATCAATCCCACGAAGGCCATTCCTACACCAAACAACGCCAAAGGCTCGGCCTCGGCCATGCATTTGACCCAGTATAAAAATTCTTTGTTGTGGCCAGTTTGCCCCACACCCGTTTTCATCCATGGTAAGAAGGCTTTCACAAAATCAAAAAGGCCCGGAAGGTATCTTAAAAATCCCGTGAACAAAAAGACAAAGGCCAGCAGTAACATCACAACCATGTAGGTTAAACGACGTGACCATGCAGATTTCAATTTGGCCCAGTTAAAGTACTCACGAATAACTTTAGGTCCCGCAAAGATCAGCCCCACAACCCAGGAAGCCAAAGTGATCGCGAATGTTTCCTTTAACGTTGCCATCCCCACGGTTGCTGTCAACAACAGCGCCAAGGACGTGCCATCGGACTTTTCGTGCCAGCGCAACATCCCCAAAGCGAACATCAACTGAAAAAACACAAAGGGCATTTCATGAATCCCCGAGCGTCCGTAAAACAAAAAGGCCGGGCTGAAAAACAGCAAGAAAACCATGCTCCAGCGCACGATGCGTGAGTTGATCAAATGAAAAGTGAACAACATCACACTGAAAACCGAAAACACAGCTGGTAAGGATCTTAAAACCTCGACACTATGTCCCCATAATGCTGTAAACCCACGCAAAAGGTAAAAATACAGGGGTCCGTGATAGTTTGTGGGATCGTACTTATAAAAACCCATGGTTTTCATCTGCAGGACAAACCAGCCATTGATACCTTCATCAAAATGCAGGGGCTTATTTGCCAAAAGATAAAAACGGGTGAAAATCGTCAAAAGAAGAATGACAAGCCAAACAACGTATTTCTGGATTTGAGTGACGCGCAAAGATTTCATTGCTATTAATCGTAAAGATGGAATCTACAGTGTCAACACCTCACTGCTCACTCTTGGTATATCTGAACAAAGATGCGGATGCGATCCCCTCTTTTCTTCAGGATTTGCGCTCATTCTTTCAAAAATTTCCCATGAAGTATGAGCTCATTGCCTTAGTGGAACAAGGGGCCGAAGCTGCTTTTGACACCTTACGGGAACAAGCTGAAAAATCTGGCACGAACGAGATTCTGGTAATTCACCGTAATGACCGAAAAAAAGGACGCGCTTTAAGTCTTTATCAGGGAATGGAGCTTGCGCAGGCCCCGTTTGTGATGATTCTGGATTCAGAACTGGCCTCACCGTTTGGGGATGTATTCAAACTCTGGCAACATCTGGTCGCCGAAGATCAAATCGATCTCTGCTGGGGCAATCGCTATCGCAAAAAAGAAAACCCATTTTTACAAGCGACAAGCTCCCGGGCAAAGACTGAAATTCTTTTTAACAACATTCTACGCGACAAGTATGAGAACTCGCTACAGGATCCTTTGTGCGAGGTGATTGCGATCAAAAAGTCTGCGTGGTTGAAAATCCGCGATGAATTGCCACTGCAAGAGCTGCGAGGTTGGTACCTGACGCCAGCACTTCACCACAGCGTTCGTCTAAAAACACTGAGCATTATTGAAATACCGGTTTTTGATTCTGGAAGGACTTCCAAGTCGTATCATGTCTGGAAAGAACGCTGGAATCTTTTGCAGGAAGCTGTACTTAAGAACCGGCAGTAAATTCCAGCGACATATTCTGAATGGCTTCACGCAAATAATAGTCCAACCATCTATTGCTGCCCAAAGGCGTTTTGCTTCTGGAGATGTACCCCAGATGCCCGCCTCTTCCTTCGATGTGCAATGATATATTGGAAGACATATTTGCATCCATATAATCCTGGACAATCACAAAGGGATCATCCGCAGCAGTCAGCATGTATGTCGGTACATCTACATTGTGCAGATAGTGAATCGCCGAACAACTGTCATAGTAATCATCCCGATCACGAAAGCCTGATGCCGGAGCCGTATAGATCCGATCCAGTTCATGCACGGTCGCCCACCATGGTATGTGATAAGTCTGCTCAATCAAACCAGATCGATACTTGAAATCAATATTCTGGCGCAGACGATGCACGAAGCGTGCATCGTATATACGATTAAGACCGCTGCCCAAGGTACGTGCGCCGCGCCCCAGATTCAGTGGTGCATTGACGGTAATGATACCATCGGGCTTGTGCTCGCCCCGAAATCCCCCACCCAAACAAAGTACGATACATCCACTCATAGAGTAGCCTATGGAAATTTGTTTTTTACCTGGGAATTTTTCACGCAGAACTTTGATTACTTCTGAAACGTCTTCAGCCCGACCGGAATGATAAGGATGTCGGGCCGCGGTGATTCCCGGCCCTGCGCCACGATGATTTACTAAAACCACTGTGTGCCCCAGTTGACGGCACAGAATTGCAGTACGCTGCATGTAATCGGCCTGCATGTCTCCGGAAAGACCGTGATACAAACTCACGACGGTGTCGGAGCTCCCCGGGTGATAGAAACAAAGTAACTTGTCTCCGTCCGGCAATATAACTTCAAAATTTATTCCGGGGCTATCCAGCTCCGGTGATTTTAGGAAATGCCCCCACAATGTTTGAGCATGGCCACTGTCGGCCCAGAATGGAGCATCACATGGAATCAACTCTAAATTCTGCATATCCAAAATTGTACACGCTTCAAATCAGATTTGCATTCGCAAATTCCCGACGCGCCTTACGAATTGCTGATTATCAAAAAGTGAACGATTATTTATACTCCACATTTTCAATCGTCACGAACTCGTCGCCAGAGGGCTTAACGATTTTTACTTCGTCCCCCAGCTTTTTTCCCAGCAATGCTTTCGCAACGGGGGATTTCCAGGAAATCTTTCCCACTTTGGGATCGAACTCATCCTCACCTACGATTTGATAAACCAGCTCATCACCGTCTTCGTTCGCAAGTGTTACCGTTGCGCTAAACAAAACGGTTTCACCCTTCATCACTTTTGGATCTACGACTTCAGCATCTTCGATTCGTTTAGTCAAAAAATGCACGCGACGATCAATTTCGCGCAAGCGCTTCTTCCCGTATTGGTAGTCAGCATTTTCAGAGCGATCGCCATTGCTGGCCGCCCATTGAACGATCTCAACAATCTTCGGGCGCTCGCCGTACATCAATGATTGGTACTCGTCGCGGAGTTTGGCTAGACCTTCGGGGGTGATATAGTTCTTTCTGTTATCCATCCGCAACATACTAGACCATTTTCCGGTCACAATCCAAGTCTTTTGGCCCCCTACAAAAAATCGAGAAATTTTCCGAAAAAAGGATGAGGAGGGAACAGATGAAAAATGAATGGAAAAGGCTCAGTGTTGCCGCGATCAGCTCGTCATCTGTTTTTGCGTTGACTTGGTTTTGGTATCAATCCACTGGCACGCAACAAAACTCTCATTCCAATGAAAAACCATTGGCTTACGTTGGCAAAGTCGTAGATGACATTCAACGTCGACAAGCCACTCGCCTGCTATGGCAATTGGTCAACACTGGTGAACCACTCTATGATGGCGAAGCCATTCGTACTTCCGACCGTGGTGAAGTTCGTATTCAATTCACCGATTCAGATCGCTATCTGGATTTGGAACCGGAATCACTGATAGTAATCAAAAAAACCCAAGGTGAAATCGCCCTTGATTTGATGGAAGGTAGTCTTTTCGTCAATGCCAAGGCCGGAGCTGCTGATAGCAATGCCCCAGGGCTCGTGTTGAACTCTGCCAATGGTAAAGTCGATCTGAGTCAGGCATCCGCGTCCCTTTCCAAAGGTTCTGGCAACTCGGTTGACGTCCAAGTCCTTGAAGGTAAAGCCTCTGTGAAGGCCAAAGATGGTAAGAGCACTGAAATCTCCACAGGAAGTTTCGGCGCCCTGGGTGCCACAGGTCTGCAATTTGATAAAAACGCAGTCAAGATTCTTGCGCCCAGCTTGAACAAACCCGTCGCGATGGATGCGGACGATTTACAGCCCATTCCATTTAAATGGACCGGGTTCCCATCTGATGCCCAAGTTGCGCTGTGGACAGGAACTAATCGTCGTAATTTGAAACCAATGGCATCAGCACCTGCGGGTGACAGCGCTATCACGGCTACGCTTCCGTTTGGTCGCCACTATTGGAAACTCGTTGCGACTTCATCCACAGGAGAAGTTCTGGGTGAATCCCCAGTCTATCGTACCGAAATCCAGGCGCGTTATGCGCCGACAGTCGTATTCCCAACAGCTGATGTGGAAATTCCTGCGAACCAGGATCCTTTCGACATGACTTTCAAATGGCAAAAAGGTGACGACACTCGCCAGATGACTTTGCAAGTTTGGTCTGACGCCGGACTTACGCAGCCGGTGACGACGAAGTCTTTCTCTACGGAAGACAGCTTTACTTTGACTGGTCTAAAAGAAGGCACCTACTACTGGCGCATGACTTCTTACTTCAATGACTCTGACAAACCTGTTTTGGGTAAGATGCAGAAATTTTCAGTGAAATACACTGAGATGCTGAAAGAAGCCACGACTGCTGCCGCTGCTCCACCGAAACCGGAAGTTCAGCCTTTGGCATTCACCATGCCGGAAACTCAGTTGACTCAGTACTTCGTGGGCGCGCCGAAAGTTGATTTCACCTGGGGCGCTAGCAACCTGAAAAATGTCAGTGCTTACCGCATTCGCCTGCATGACGAAACTCAATCTGCAGAAACTGCACCGGTTGTTGAAGTTAAAGAGAACAAATACTCTGCACCAGTTCCAAAACCAGGTCGTTACATCGCTTCTATCGAAGCGGTGGATCAGAATGGCCAAGTGGTTGGTGCCGGTACGTCGCAAGCTGTGACGGTCAGTCCGATGCCGATTCTGAAATCACCGGGCTTCATCCCTGCTGAAGGTCCATTGCAAGCTTCGATGGATGGCCGCTCTGCTCTTGAGTGGAATGGTATCGAGGGTGCGGTTGACTATGAATTAGTTATTAAAAAAGACGGTAAAGAATTAAAACGCACGAAGTACAAAAATACTTCAACAACGATTCGTAACCTATTGCCAGGTGAATACGAAGTGATGATCTCGGCCCAGGATTCTTACGGACGTGCCAGCGAAGCTGGAGCGGTTCGTAAGTTGATTGTACCGGATAAATCAAACTTGAAAGCACCTACACTGAAGAAGATTAAAGTAAACTGATGAAAGTAACTTTCGCGACCCTTCTATTACCAATTCTCCTTTTCAGCGCAGTTGTCGCTAAGGCCGAGCCATATCGTCGCCTTGTCAACTTCGAGTGGGAGCAAATTGATGGGGCGAAAGGATATGACATCGAACTGACTCAGGTTAAAAAAGCTGGTGACACTGGCAAGCCAAAAACATTCAGCTTCAAAACCACAGACGCCATCTGGAATGGTCGTTTGACGCCGGGAATGTACATGATGAAATTGCGCGCGCGCGACTATCGTGGTGTTCCGGGTGAGTGGTCCCCGCCAAGTGAGTTCAACGTGGGACTAGATACCGCTAATTTGAAATCCCCGGCACCTCAGGCGCAAGTGGCGACCAACGAAGATGAAAAAGCACAGGTTGAGTTTAAATGGGATCCAGTTGGTGGAGCTGACGAATACATCTTTGAGCTTTCATCCGAAGACGGAAAAACCAAAATCACTGAGACTTTGAAAGAACCCCAATTCAAGACGACCCTGCCGGTGGCAAGCCCTTATACGTGGAAAGTAACTGCTAAAAATGCAGAAGGCATTTCCAGTGAAGCGACATCCGTGGCACCGTTCACGGTTATGGGTAAGGCTGTGGCGGCACCGACAATTTCCAAACCTGAATCCCAGTTTGTTCGCGAAATCAAATGGTCCCGCCCGGATAACATCTCTGAATACGATGTGATCGTGGCCCGCGCCAACCCTGCTACGAAAAAATGGGACGTGATCAAAACCTACGAAAACTACACTGAAGACTCCCTTCCGTTTGACTCCTCTTGGGAGGGCGGCAAGTACCAGATGGTTGTGAAAGCAAAATCGAAACTTCGCCCGAATTCACAGGCTGCAAAAGTATCTTTTGATGTTCGTGAAGGGGATCGTTCCGCCGCAGCTGAATACACAGCCTTGGTTCGTCGCTCGATCGAAAAAACCAGTGGTTGGTACGGAATTGCCAGCTACCTGATCACGGATATGAAGTTCTCGGGATCTAATCCTGAAAAGAACTCGATGGTGGCTTATGATGCCTTTGGTGGCACAGGTCGTGTTGGTCTCGGCTGGAATGCTCCGAAATCCCCGTGGGGTTTCTTAACGATCGTGGATTTAAGTGGTTTCACCATCAACGGTGAAATCCGCACTTTCGCCGCTGCAGAAGCCAATGCCGTTTACAAAATGCCCGTGGGTGATCGCGGCGAAATCCGTTATCAAATGGGCGGTTTCTACAAGGAAATACCAGAAACCATCGGCGACCCATTTACTGGAACTTCCGAGAGCCAAATGATCAGCGCCATCGGCCCGCATGGTGGAATTGAGTACTGGCACTCACTCTCCCCTAAATTTGGTATTCAGCTAAATGCCCATGTCTATGCTTCCGTGATGAAGGTTTCAACACCGAATAATCAGGACATTGAACCAAGCATTTCCACTCAATTTGGAATTTTAGGCAGTTACAGATTCAGCAATCGTTTTACCGGACTTGCAGGCTATGCCCGCCGCGAAGATCGCATGTCCTATAAAGCGATTCCATCCTCGACCAACTTTGCTTTGGATGGGGATGTAAACGAGTCTGTCGTTGTCGGTAACTATATCAACTTCTTCGCGGAATGGAGTTTCTAATGAGAATTCCCATCTCAACCAAACTCATCACTGTCACGATCCTGATTCTGGTGGCCTCGACAGGTGCCATCACTTTCATCTCTTCGAATTACTTCGAAAAGAAGTCTGCCGAACAGGTCGATATCGCAAATTTGGAATCCGCTTCGGCTAAAGCCAAGGAAGTTGATAACATCATCGCCTCCCTGGTGGATAAAACCCGCACTAACGGCTCCCTTTTGATGAAGGGTGAAGCCGCTGCTGAAGACCTGGATTTCAACTTTACCAAAGACAAAAACTTTGTGGCCCTGGAAGTTTTGAAGCTTAACGGCTCTTCCGTGGAAACCGTGGCTAAAAAAGTCAAAGAAGACGTTTTAAAACCATTCCTATTGGGCACTTCTTATTTCGTAAACGTTCGCGCTTGGCAAAAGTTCCCAGTGCGCAACGTGGCGGAAGGTTCCATTGAAATTAAGAATGCCTCTTACCCGAACGCACCAGCCATGGTGACTATCGGTATTCCATTGGTGAAGGATGCCCAGGGTAAAATCACGCATGTGGTTTTGGCGGATGTGATGTTGGCGCCTTTGCAAAAGCCATTTACAGATTTGTCCGAACGAACTCAGTTCCTGTTGGATCGCCAAGGTGAAATCCTGGCCCACAAGGACGAACAAAAAGCCATTTCGCGCATGTCCATGGCGACCAATCCGTTCGTATCCAAAGCCATGACCACCCGCTCGCCACAATACCAAACGAAATTTGTGGACCCGGAAACTCGTTCCAATTACTTCGGCGCCTCCGTCAAAACTTCGTACGGAGCGATGGTGATCTCGCAAACTTCTGAGGCGGCGATCCTGGAAGTATCCAATGAAGTAAAGCGCCGTTCGATTTTTGTCGCTGGCTCCGCCATTTCTTTGGCGATCTTCTTTATCTTCCTGTTCTCTATGACACTGACCTCCCCGATTGAAAAATTGGCAGGTCTGATCAACTTGGTTTCCAAAGGTAACTTTGACGTCAAAGCCCGTGACCAGGTCAGATCCCACGACGAAGTCGGCGATTTGGCAGTGGCCTTTGACCACATGACCGAGGGATTGAAAGAACGCGACAAGGTGAAAAGTCTTTTCTCGAAATTCCACGGCTCGGCGGTGACCGAGGACTTGATCGGTAAAGACATCGGTGTCGGCGGTCAATCCAAAGACGTGGTGGTTTTCTTCTCGGATATTCGTGGCTTTACCGCGTTCTCGGAAAAACGCTCTCCGGAAGAAGTGGTCGAGATGCTGAATGAATACTTTGGTGTCATGGTGGGAATCATCAATTCTCACGGTGGTGTCGTGGATAAGTTCATCGGTGACGCCATCATGGCGGTATGGGGCGCGCCTAAGAGCACTCCCCGCGATGCGCACAATGCGGTTCGCGCCTGCCTGGAAATGCGTCGTTCTTTGGAAAAACTAAATGAAAAACGCATCGAACGCGGCCAGCCTGCGATCAATATCGGTATGGGCTTACATGCTGGTACTGCGATCTCGGGAACTATCGGTTCAGACGAGCGTATGGAGTACACAGTTATCGGTAATACGGTGAATACGGCGTCCCGTATCGAAGCCTCCACAAAGGCCTTCGGTGCTGACTTGCTGGTGACGGATTCAGTTATCGACAAAGTGGGCGAAGACTTCCGCGTGGAGCTCGCCGGTGCCGCCGAGGTTAAAGGTCGTTCTGAGGCAATCAAAATGTACAAGGTCCGCGCTTACAAGGCTGGCGACAAGTATGTCGAAGTCACGACACCTTATTCTGACTATGAAGCCGAGTCCGCTGACAAAGTGAAAGTCAAAGCGGCTTAGTGAAACAAAAAAGGCGACCCACGGTCGCCTTTTTTATTTTTCAGGCTTAAAGAAATCCAGATTGAAACAAACCAGTTCTTCCGGACTGGATGGCCCCGCCTTTTTTTTGAATTCTTCCACCCACTCGATCATTCTTAATCGCAACTCTTCAACATGATCTTTACTTAAGGACTGCACCACGGAGTAATGTAAAGAATCGGCATTTCTAAGAGGTAGATCATTCAAGGCCTGCATGCGCCAATTGGAATGGTGGGATGCGATCCACGGAGAATCTTTAGAGAGATGCAGATCCCCACTTTTCCATACCCACTTCGTACCTTTTTTCTCAACCAATCCCATCAGGGCAAGTTTCTCCAGATGAAATTTAGCCAAGTCCTCTGATATTCCCAAGTAGGCACAAAGACTCTTTAACTCTCCCAAACGGGGTATGCTGACAGCAATATGAATTGCCGAAAACAACCACGACGAATAATAAAACTGGCGAGCACTCTCATCCTTTTCCGGCGTCAAAGATTCCTTTTTGAGACGATTCTTAAAGTCTTTCCACCCCGCCTGCTTTTGTGAAATCTTGCGAGACAAATGTCGACGGTACTCGATATTAGATGCCCGGTTGTGCTCCAGCACTAGGAACAGATACTCCCGTTCCTCTTCAGAAAGCTCCAAAAACTCGCAGATCCCATAAAGATGGTCGGGAATCAGGTGCACATTCCCATTCAGAACGTTGGAAAAATAGGACCTCTGACAGCCGCTGGCCTCCGCCAGTCGGGTCGCAAAGCCCCGCTGATCTGCTTGGGCGATGCGCTTCTTTAAGTAAACTTTATAGTCGTTGAATTCATAGGGTGAAACCATTGTTAACATTTTAATACGAAATGCGTATTTTTTTAATAACAAAGTAATATCGTCTCTTTGTGATGCAGCGTATAACAACGCAACCAATTCACACAGGAGAAATACATGAAGAAATCAATTTTACTAACGTCTATTGTAGTTCTATTTGCCTCTGCAAATGCATTTGCTATCGCCCCACTATCATGCAACGAAATCGGAGCAATTCGAGACGTCTATTCAAGAAATGCAGATGTGGCGCTGGCTGAAATAAAACAACTTCCACAACCACTGGTTGATGGTGAACTCTCTGCGGAATTTAAAGAGCTTTTACAAGTTATTGAAACAAACCTAATCAATCGCGCAAGCATGGATAACAGCCACTGCGAAAGCGGACACTAAACTTGAAGGTAAGCCACCGATGTGGTGGCTTACCGCAAGGTTACATTTTTGAATTTATTTACTTTTATTTGTGGGTAGTATGACAAGACTTCCATTGTCGACTTCAAAGTCCTTACCACCAATAAAAATATCCACGGCTTTTCCAGTGTATTTGCCAGTTAAAGCGTTCAGACAGGACTCGAATGCTTGCGACGAATGACGATCTGAAACCACAAGAACATTGCGGGCTTTCGCCAAGCAGACTTTGGGGTTTACCAGATTTTCTGCCGTTGCAAGAGCATAGTAGATTTTTCCGACTATAGCGCGTTCATGACCATCGATACCGAGGACTTCATTTCCGCAAGTAGCTGCACAAATTGCAACGTTGCGAATTGCTTCAGTACCCAGAGGTATACTTCCATTACGAACTGGTGCGTTGTTATATAGAGCATCGGCAAATTGATATGAAGTGCTGTAATCGCGATCATCAATACCGGCAAGTCCCAAATATTCATGCATCAACAGCGCGATACCAGAAATATGACCTTCGTGAACTAACTCACAGCCACGTTTATCCATAACAATGAGGCTTTGATTCGGATAATTAATGGCATTCTTCTTTTCACCTCTTACATACAGATCTTGACCCTCCGAAAAGCGTGCCCTGAAGATGGCGCGTTTCAACTTCTCTTCTTGGTCACCCTGAAGATTTGCTCGATAAAGTCCGAAATTTAGTATTTTCTTGGTCAATTTGACAATACCTGAAGCACAGATATTACCGCCTCCCCCGGAGCCCGGACCAAAAACCCTATTCACTTGAAATTCCCCTTGGGGTTCATTCTCTGATTTGTTTAGGTCAATCTTGCTATTATCCAGGATCTTAGGGAGGAACTTGGTTTCATCCGCGAGTGTGCTCTTTCCAGACGACTGCGTTTGGGTACCCACAGTATAGCGCTTATTTTGAGTCGCAATTACCTGCTGTTCAGCCATTGAATAAGAGACAAATGCTGTCACCATAACAAGGGATAAAAGCGAAAATGACGGTTTATAGGCCATAATGGTCTCCCGTCCAGATACTTCTACAATTTCAATGCCACAAGATTGGCGATTACCCTACCGATATTGTTTCAAATTGATACACTACCATTGGATAAAACGGAAAAGAGCGGCGTCCCGAAAGACAACCGCTCTTAGAGGGTCATTTTGAATAAAAGAAGCCGGCTCTTAAAGAGCCGCTTCTTTTTTCAGGATCTGCTCAATCGTCAAACCCACATGGGCTTCACCTTTAAACACAGTTCCTGTTTTCTTTTTCTCCAAGTGCTCTTTCGCCATTTTATAAGCGTTCGCTGGCAGTGGGATGTACTGAACTTGTTTTGCCATTTCAGCAGCATTATCCAGATAGAAATCTACGTATTGCTTTACTTGTGGCTTCGCCATTGCTTCGTGCGAAACATAGATAAAGATAGGACGAGACAACGGATTGTATTCGCCGGACATCACAGTTTTCTCGGTTGGCAGGACTGCTTTTTTAGAAGGTGCTTTAGGCCCACCCACTACACCGACAAGTTTCAGTTTGTCTTTATTAGACAGGTAGTAAGCATACGGGATATAACCCAAGCCACCTTTCATACCATTCACACCCGTCACGCGAGTGTTGTGGTCAACAGAGGCTGTGTAGTCACCACGGGAAGATTTTGATTTTTCCACGATAGCTTCAGTGAAGTAATCAAACGTGCCGTTGTCGGTGGAAGCACCGAACAGAGTCAGCTTTTCATCAGGCCATTTTGCATTCACTTGTTTCCAAGTCATGATTTTGCCCTGAGCCGCTGGTTCCCACATTGTTTTAAGTTCCGCTGCCGTGATTTCTTTAACCCAGTCGTTCTTTGGATTTACAACGATCGCGATCGCATCGAATGCGATTGGCAGTTCATAGTAAGTTACTTTGGAAGTACGGCAGGCAGCCATTTCTTCTTTAGTGATTGGGCGGGATGCATTTTGGATGTCGATCTCGCCACGGCAGAATTTTTTAAAACCGCCACCAGTTCCTGAAACTCCCACGGTCACACGGATCGCACCTTTTGTAGAAGTCTGGAATTCTTCAGAAACAGCTTCAGTCACCGGAAACACAGTGCTGGAACCATCGATTTTAACTAGAGACTCCGCTTTTGCGGCAAATGCGCTAAGAACCAATGCGCTCATGATAAAGAACTTCATTAATATCCTCCGATATTTGGATATCAGAAAGCTAACAAAGTCCTTCGTGGAGATGAATCTCCACGTCGTTAAGATTGTGTCAGGTAAATGTCAGGATTGTTAGACGCGAACGCTCAGTCCGTCTTTAAGGGCCTGTTTCTGTGCACGAAGGGCCGGAATCAGTCCAATCACGATACCCGCGAAGATCGCCATAAATATATAGACAAGCTCTTCAGCAGTGATAGCCGAGCCTTCCAAATACAGTCCAAAGCTGTTTTGCAACCAGGGCTTCAAAGACTCTGTCAGCGCTAAGGAAATAATCACACCGGAAACAACACCAGTGATAGTTAGTACCGCAGATTCAAAAACCAGCAGACCCACTATTTGGCCCGGTCTTGCACCCACCGCACGTAAGATCGCCATTTCCCGACGGCGCTCGTTTAAGGTCGTCGTCAAGGCAATCAACATACCCATAAAGCCCACGGCCAACACCATCCAGGAAATAATGCGCAAAACATTTTCCACATAGGACAAACCATTCCACAGTTCACTTAACGTCGCACCCGGGATGATCGCCAGCAATGGTTCTTTTTTGTATTCATTGATTTCACGCTGCAACTTCAAAGTTGAAATGCGCGATTTTGCACCCACGAAGAATGCTGTGATGTTATCGACTTTGATGTTTTCCTTTTTAATCTGGGAAGCAGGAGTTTCTTTGCTGGGAACTGCGCCATCCTGCCAGTCCATGTGCAAAGCTTCCATACCTTCAAGACTGACATACACGGAGCGATCCAGTGGAGTCCCAGTGCTTGCCATGATGCCGGAAATTTTGAAAGGGCGGCGATCGTGCTTAACCACGGCCTCCCCTTTAGTCACACCATGGGAAATAACGATACTGTCACCCAGGTGATATCCCAATTGATGGGCCACTTCTGAACCCACAACGACATCCCAAAGCCCGTCGATCACTTTACCGGATTGCAGGGTCACTTTTTGGTCGCCGCGGAAATGATAGTGCTTAAAGAAATCCCCGTTCGTGCCCACCACGCGGAATCCGCGATGGCTGTCCCCCAGGGAATAAGGAATCGTCCACGCCACTTCCGGATGTTTTTGCAAATCCTGATAGGATTCAAAAGATACATTCTGTGTGGGAGTTCCCATATTGAAAACTGTGTACAGGATCAATTGCAACGGACCACTGCGAGCCCCCACAATCAAATCCGTTTTGGAGATCGTCTGAGTGAACCCCTCCTGTGCCGCTCGGTGAGCGCGCTGGACGGATAAAAACAACGTAACACTCAAGGCGATGGAAAGAACCGTCATGGTCGTCGCGAAAGCGCGATTCTTCAGTGATTTAATGGCCAGGTTCAAGAAGATCATCACGATGTCCTGTTAATCGACTCAAGAGACAATGAGCGGGTAAATAAATTCTCGATACCACGATCATGGGATACAAAAACCACGGTCGTGCCATAAAGTTCGGAAAGATCAAATAGCAGCTTCAAAAATTTCTCGCGATGGTCGGCATCGAGTGCCGATGTTGGCTCATCCGCCAACAACAAGTCAGGTTTCCCCAACAAAGCCCGCGCCACGGCAACACGCTGCTGTTGACCCACGCTTAGTTCAGTGACTTTTTTATCAAGCAAGTCACCAATACCCAAATTACCACACAAAGCACGGATGACCATGTCGGTGTCCACACTGCCCAGGCGCGATTTGCGCACGGGACTAAGATGCAATGGCAATTCGATATTTTCGATCACAGATAGATACGGAATCAGATTGAAGCTTTGAAAAACATAACCCATGTGTTCAGCGCGGAAGGCATCACGATCTGCAGAGCGCATCGTTGCCAGATCACGCCCCAGAATCTTCACGCTGCCCTTGCTTGGCAGAATGACTCCCGCCAGAACTTCAAGCAAAGTGGTTTTTCCGGTACCACTGGGTCCGTACAAAAAAAGCTCCTCGCCCTTTTGCACTTTAAATTCCGGAATCACCAGTGTAGGCTTCTTATCACCCGCATAGGTGTATTCCAGATTATGTATTTCAATCAAAGACTCACTAGAGCTCAACCTTTTCTCCGCTCTTCTTAACTTCCTGGGACTTCTGTGTGTCGCCTGAGATCACGTTGACCTTGACGGCCTTGACTCGTTTAAACACATCCTGAACTCCCAAGGTCACTGCTGTGCCGGCAGGCGCCACTTCACAGCTGACATTGTAGGTGGCATTCACGTCGGCGTGCTTGTCTTTTTGCACGACTTCATTATAGTCCATCTTCACTTCACACTTGTTGTCCGCTGCAAACTGAAACAAGTCATTCACTTTATCATTAAATTTTTTCAGACCCGCTTCCTTACTGGCCTTATCCTTAGCAGACTTAGCTTCGTATTCAAAACCGTAGATGCTGGAAGCTGGCGCATGAAACTGGATTTTTCCGTTCTTGCCATCGAACGCAACATCTATTGTTGCCACTCCATGGGCATGGGCTTGTGATTCCAGTGCGGCCAAAGTAACCACTGAAATGAAAAGTACCTTGAACATATTACCTCCTATTTGTAAGGCTCAATGGCCTCACCCGTTATTTCGAAGGATGCGTCACCGTACATCGACTGCTTGGTTACGAGTTTCAACGTGCCATACACCCAGATCGGGCCCTGTATTGCTGGCACACCCTTTTTCATTTTCACAAATACCATCTGATTCGGCGGCGGAGCTGGAACGTGGATGCACGCCTGAGAACTGGGCACCAAAAGAAACTCCACAACCTGTCGTTGCTCGTCCTCAAGGGGCACCATAAAACCTGGCAACTTCACCGGCTGATTGTTCAAGGCCAGTAGTTCTGCCGGCGCTTTTCCGGTGATGTAGTCCAACTCACCCAGTTGCCGCCAATCCAAAGAAGCGCCTGAATAATTCGGGCCATCACTCAGCACCTGATAAACAGCCACACTGATGATAACAACTAAGATGAGGATTCCCGGTACCAGCCACTTCTTCATACTCTAATTAAAGACCCCTGCCCCCTGAATTGCAATAGCTTTACTAGAACATGAGTGCTGTGTTTTCGAATACCATGCGGCCCTAAATACGAGCGGAAAGCTCCGAATTTCAGAGGCCAAAGTGGCCTTCTTTTCGGAGACGGTAAAGTCTTTCATATTGTCGAAAAATCAGACTAAAAAGGAGGCAATTCTTGATGGTTTTTGCCTAAAAAAGATCACTTACTCTTGAAATTCATAGCGTGTCTAAGAAACCGTGGCAGCAAAATATTTGGGACTTCGCTTCGATATGATTGACCACAAAAAGAACGCTATCTGGCACTTCGGCAATTATGCGCATAGTGTCTAGGTTCTGCGTCGCAATGACTGACCTCAAAAAAAAGGCGAGCATCAAGCTCGCCTCTTTCGAATGCGGTGTGCCTTACTACTGAGCGATCAAAGAAGTCAGGATTTGAGTTACTTGTTCTGGACCCACGCCGTTGGCTTGAGCCGCTTTTTCTACCAATGCACCTACATCGCTGTAGTCACCTTGAGATTGCTTCACCATTGCTCTTTTCAATTCATTATAAGAGCTGCCGATGATTTCTTTTGTGTACGCATCGTAGTCTGCGTCTGTCATGCTGGCTTTTGGATTGTTCTTCAATTGAACAGCTAGGCGAGCCAATGTTTGAGAACGCTCTGAGCTTAAACCAAACTGCGCCTGAATGCCTTTTGCAGATTCATTGATATCCAACGCTTGTTTCATCGCTGTGATTTTCGCAAGATCCTTGTTCGATGTTGTAGATTCCTCGTACACGTAACCAGAAGCATCTTGGTAGTAGCCATTGCCGATATAAGAAACATCATACCATTTTTGAGAGTAGATATAGTCGTGGATGTTTTCACCAACAGACCAATCATCAATATACACCGCTTGTGTATTGCCATGGTAGTCCACCACAATATAACCAGCAGAGTTCGTCGTTGCTTTCACCAAAGTCAGATTCACACCTGCGTCAGTATAAGCTCTTTTCACAAACTCGTTCGCAAGTTCTTCGTGTGTGTAATAAACACTTCCGGTGCTGACAGAGCCACCGCCCCCGCCGCCGCCACCGCATGCTGCCATGGTAATCGTTGCAGCTACCAAGCCCAACTTCACAGTATTCTTAAAGTAGTTCATCGCTTTCATTTGTGATTCCCCTTTTTTATTTTTTGCGGAAACAGACACCGTGTCTGCTTCGCTTTGTGATTTACTTTTACGTTTGCAAATTGTTTGCCATTACTTTCAGTGTCTTTTCGAACCGTGGACTAAAGTGGTCTTAAAGTGTCAGAGGCACCAATCGCATTTCCAAATCTTCGACTGTGCGGCCGCAGACAAGAACTGCGTGATTCTTTCTGCTGAAGGATTCAAATTTTTGCGGCGTCAACGCGCGACATTCAGATGGAATATCCAAATTCAGCTTCGCAGGAGCCACTAATTTCCCTTCTGCACTTTCCGTCCAGAAATAGACATTGTTCGAATACAATTGAGTCGCATCGACATAGACCGCGGGACTTGTTTTTCCCTGACTATCAACGGCCGCAGGAAAAAGAAGTTCCGTCGAGCTAAGTCCTGGCCACGTGGCACGGTGAATGGAGCTTTCATAGCGACGTGTTTGTCCGTTGCTGGAATTAGTCTGCATAATCAAATTACTTTTGCTTTGCGCAAAGGTGAAATACTCGCCGCCACGACGGAAACTTTGCACGAAACTGATCAACAAATCCTGAGTGCTGGACGACTGCAAAGTGAATTGCCCTTCGTTGCGATAGCGCGCATCGAAGAATAAATTCTGCGCCTTAATAGGTGTCAAAAAAACACCGAAGGACCATGCTGCGTTCTTAACGGCCACTCCATCAGTCAAGTCTGTCACTGGGGCCATCACGCCGTTAGACATCATGGTTGAAGTAAAACTAAGTGGTTGCACGACGAACTTATGTTGATCCAACCATTCGCCACGGGTTTCCACCACCACATACTTTTGCAAATCCTGAGAGCCATAAGAATACAGAATGCGAATACGATCCAAGTCGTATTTTGACTGCGGCAGAAGAGAGATCAGACGCAAGTCATCTTGAAATCCCAAACCTAGTTGTGCTCGCAAGTCAGCATTGAATTTGTAGTTGTCAAAATTGCGGGTTTGATATGTCCACTCGCTGCCAGATTGAATGGGCTTCAAATAAAAGACCCGGCGTTGAGGGCTGTTGTTTTCAAATTGAAAGGGATCGGGATTAATGTCTGCCTTGGGAATTTTCCCGACCGTTGAAAACACAGGCACCAAGGCGCCACCGGCTTGCCATGCAAAGTGCAAACTGGACACGGCATCTTTATCCATGACCACTGTTTCGGGTGTAAAAGAAATCTTGCGAACAGAGCGCAAATCTTCTGACACCACCTGATAGGTCATAGTTTTTGTTTTGCCATCTGCGGATGCCGCCAATGTGCCAATCCAAAAACCTGAAAACCCAGGGGCCAATGGAGCTTTCATGATGTTCAGAATATTACGCGTACCCGCTGGAAGTGCGATCAGATTCTGCGTCAAACGACGTCCTTGAAACTGCAGCAATGAAAGTTGCAGCGAGCCCTCTTTGTTTTCGGTGAAATAGTAGTCTGGATCATCGCTGATCCCCAGTACGTCGTTGACCGTTAAAAGGTTCTTCGCTGAAGCCGAATTGGTATTTGCGGATACTGCCAATGGAACTCGAACTACCGTGCCGTCGTTTCTTAAGTTTCTTGAGAGTTCAAATTCATGCTCGAAAGTGCGAGTTGCAGCAGAAGTTTGCACGGTCACACGCAGGCGCACAGTTCCCGACTCCGACATGTTTTGAATGAATCCCTTTAGCGTCAGCGTTTTACGCTCGTTTTGCGCAAGAGAAAACGATTGCGCCATACCTTCAGTAAGATGCACATTGCCGGACAAAGATTGAACTTTGACGCTGACCTGACCTTCAGATTGCCAGTAGTTTTTTACCGGAATATCAAATTGAATGCGACCGTCAGAACTTTGAAACAGCACTCTCGATAACTGTTTAAATTCTGGCGCAACAACAGATTGCGGCGAAGCTGCCAAAGCTTTGGCGATTTTCAAGTTCCCGAACAACGTGAATTTGCCGGCCTCGCGATCTTGGGTCGCCGCAAACAAGCGCGCTCTGATTTCATCAGAACCAATCCCGGGAATTGTCCCCTTAAGAACCGCCACTGCTGCACTTAAAAACGGTGCGGCCTGACTGGTACCATTCAAAAGCTCATACCCCTTCACAGAAAAGTTCACCGGAGTTTTAACATTAGGGTAAGTACTAAGAATCTCTTCACCAGGGGCACTCATATCCACTTGGCCACCAAAATTTGAAAAACCTGTCAAAGTATTGTCGATGCCAGCGGCTGCAACACACAAAACTCCAGGATAAGAACAAGGAAAGTTAAAACTGTTGTTATTGTTATTACCTGCTGCCGCGACAATGAAAATTCCCGCACGCTGAGCTTCGTCAAAAACCTGACGTAACTCTGGAGTATCGGTGGCTGCTGGCCAGCCCATGCTGATGTTAATAATGTCTACTCGCTTATTAATAGCATAGCGAAGAGCCTTTATCACTCGGCCCGTCAGTGCGGCACTTGCTGATGTGCCTGCTGCTGAAGAATCAGAGGCTCCGGTTACTTTCAACGGCATCAAACGCACGCGACTTGCGGCGCCTGCCACACCAAGACCGTTACCAATTTGCGCGGCGATAATTCCCGCAACGTGCGTACCGTGACCTAAATCATCTTCTGGAATATTTTCGTTGTTGCTGCCCGCTTGAACCATAAAGTTCCAGCCCGTGCAGTCGCCTTTAAAGCCATTGCCGTCGTTATCTTTTTCGGGTTTAAACGGAATCGTGCCATTTACGCATTCGGAATCATTGTGATACAACGACTTTGCCAGATCCGCATGTTGAATTTCCACACCGCTATCAAGCAAAGCGACAACAACGTCTTTTTTCATCACGCTTTGAAAGCCGTCAGCTCGTCCGTCAACATCAGCACTTTTTCCTGGCAGTGCGCGAACTTCGCGGGCACAAATGTCAGTTTGATCCCGCAGTACTTTGTGATCACCAGCGTACAAAGCCCATTGATACTTCGCCAGCGTATCGTTGCTAGAAGAAGCCCGCGAAGCCGCCACCAGGGCCCCTTGGGCTGAGGAAACAAAAGAAAGAGTCAGAAGTAAGGATGAAAGTTTCATATACGACCTCTTAAAGTGGATTCAACAGCCAGGTGATAAAGAACTCACCATTCTGAATTTGCAGGTTCTGCTGGATAAAGTTCAATGGACCTGTGGATGCGCGTGCCCCGACGACACCGATGGTGTTACCCATCAATGGAGTTTCGCCCAATTCATCATTTTCACGGAAGCCCTGGATACGAGCCTGGATAAAGATGTTTTGTTCGCCCACCACTTCCATAAGTTTTCGGCCCGGGAAATAAGATTCAGCCAAGTCCACCATCGTCAAAGCGCGATCCGCTGCCACGGGTCCGTTCGATGTACGAACTTCCATGTATTCTTTTTGAGCTCTTAAGAAACGGCGCAAATGAGTCGGATAAGATTTTTGCGCGCGCTCACACTCCCCATTCGGCCAAGGCTTATTGCACCACTTGGACATCGAGGAAACCATCAGCATGTCGACCTGATCTTTCGGCATGGTCGCAAGCTTCCACAGACCCTGCTTGTACATATTGATCGTCAATGTGATCGAATAAAGCAGGATCTTGCGAGTATCATTCAGTGATGCATCCGGAATCAGCTTTACGCCAAAGTCCTCGTTCATCTCTTTTAGAATTTTTAACGCTTTATCACGGGTGATGTTCCAGCCCTTGTGCTGATGCACTACTTGCGCGAACTCCCCTTCAGAACTTGGTGAAATGCCGGAATCATCGTTTTTGGGATCGATTTGTGTCCCTTGATAGTTAACAACGCGGGAAACGGCACTTCCCATCACGGTGTCACCGGGATTTCCACTACGTGAACCATCCAGAACGATGTTGTCGGCCCCTGTTTTGTCACGCAGGAAGCCCGCCAACGTCTGCATCAAAAGGGAGTAGTAATCTTTCCCAGTACGCACGCCGGTTGAACGATAAAGTACTGATGTTTTTGCGCCCTCAGGCAAAGTGATTTCAAAACGGTCTTTTAGGGACATTTTGCGTGCCTGATAAAACAAGAAGCCAAAGTTCACGTCGCGCTCAGAGAAATCATGACCAATGACGGTAGGATCTTGCTCAGTGTTCAACATCTCCAGAGAGTTATTCATGAAGATTTGCTTAAGAATACGTACGTTGGTTTCGTATTGCTTAAGATTACGGGCCATTTCATCTGTGTCAGAAGAGCCGATCACCAGAGTATAGAACTTGGTATTCACTTTGCCGCTCATGCCACCCACGCTGAAGGTCACTAGTGGAATACCATAAGAAGTTAAACCCACCGAGGCGCTGCCTTTGGTAACACGTCCTGGATCGTTGTAGATCTGGAAGGTGTATTTGTCTTTTTTGTAGATCTGGATTCTGTGCAGGAACATTTGTGCCGCATTCAAGGAAGTTTGCAGCTGCACTGACGGCGATGTTGGATAAGTCAGATTCAATCCCGCCTGTGCGGTCACGCTGTCTGTAATCAGCAACGACTCACCGACTTGCATTTCTTTATCCAAAGCATCGGCAATAGAGGAAAGATTGCTTTGCCCGTCGACCATCGTAGGCTCATCCAGCTCTGCCGCCCATTTCTTTTTTAGGAATGGCACCAGCATATTGCGGTAAGGGGTTTTATTAACAGCTTTAATACTTTTTAAAGGCTTGATGTGCGTGTACGAGCGTTGCAGTTGCAAACCGACTCCACCACTTTCACTGATGCCATTCAAACCCTGAATGCCGATAAAGAAACCCGGAGTGATTTGAAAGCCAAAGGTGTCAGCCATTTGCACCATGTTATCGGTACCCATGTAGCTACCGATCACCACGTCGCGGGACAAAAGAATTCTTCCCGACCAAGATGGTATTGCATACATCCCTAATGGAATGTTTTTCTTTTGACCGGTGATCGCTTCCTGAATCATCTGATCTACGACGTTGCCCAAGGTGCGTTGATTCACTTGTCCTTGAACGCTGTCATTATTATTAAAGAAGGAATTCATGTAGGACATTGCGGAGTCAATCAGAGCTGAAATACCGCGGGATTTTAGGAAGGCCGTAACTTCGGACGTGGAAAGTGGGTTATCGGGATCGCCAAAAGAAAAGCGTGATGCATAGCCTGGCCACTCAGTCGCTGTCAGTTTTCCTTGAGTCAGACGTGAGCCTGAAGAAATGGTGCTGTTCACCGCAAGCTTCGCAGCCGAAATCTGCGTTAACTGCATCAAGTCGTTGCGACGGGATTTCATTTTCTCTGCCAGCAAAGCGGCAACTTCTGATGGTACGCGGGACGCTTGTGCGATCTCGCTCCAGTCTTGAGAAGTAAGTCTGGCAATTCTGCGAGAAATCCACTGTGCATCTTGAAACGAAGGATTGAACCACGACGCCCATTCATAGTTCAGATAGACGGCGTTGTTCACAATACGCCCGGTAACCCAAGAATAACTGTTCAAGCTTTCTGGGACATCTACCAGTTGAAACGGCACAAGCAGCGCATTCATCACACGGCGGCCCTGAATCACTGATGGGGGAATTGCGCCGGTTTCAAGACTGTAGAAAGTTTGCGTTGCAGGCATTACCAAGACATCTTGTAGATCGACATAGTCGACAGATGGATTGCTGGTATCATTAGTCACCCAGCGCTTTGGATTGCCTTCGGTATTATTTTGAATGTCGGTTATAAATCCCATCAAGGATGCGTGACCATTCAAGCGTACACGCAGTTTGGACATCCATTGCACGGGTTGCACGCGATATCCTAGTTTCTCTAATAGAGCTTTGCGCAGCAGAATGTTGTGGGCTTTTTTTCCTAGCACCACTTGGACTTGTTCGATGGCTCCATTGACTTGTAGTTGCGCGATGAAACGAAACTCACCAACCACTGAAGGAGTATTACTGGCGAACTCAACACCCACTCCTGCAGGCAATCCCAAGGTGTAGTTAGCTGAATTCAAAGGTTGAACGCTCGTGTCCTGCCAAAGATCTGAAGGTGCGGGATTTAGAATTGAAATGTCCTGACGGCTCTTAGCCATGCGCGTGAGTTCTTCAGGTAAAAGAATTTGCCCTTGTTGACCGACCACGTCCACAGCCTGCGCACCATCGGTGCTGACCGCGATCATTCCCGGAAAATCTGTGGGAGCCGCTTGCACTTTCAGAGCGAAAACGACGATCAAACTTGTCAGTATTGAAAAATATTTTTGCATAATCCCCTCGCGAGGAAGGGACCTTTGCTCAAATCATGCCAAGCCAATGTGACACCGACGGTTCACGAAAACGACGCGCAGCCACAAAACGAAACGGAGACGAACTTCTGGCTATGCTTTCTTTTTAAATATCGCTGACTCCAGTTTCGCCAGACGATCTTCAAAACTTTCCTGGGAGTTCATGGACTTCAACAAGAACCAATTCAAAAAAGTCTGATAGCCCATCCCTTGTTTTTCACCCTCTGCTTCAAGCCAGCTCAAAACTTCCGGATCAAGACGGAAAGTTTTTATGACTTTCACCTCTTTGCTTTTTTGGACACGTTTTGCTTTTGAAAAATCGTACTCTTTTTTCATACTCTTCTCGCAAAATATTGCTGTTCTTCGTTTTGAGTCGCTCTACGTGCATAAATGATTCTGACTTTGAGTCCTGGATCAGATTCCGTAAACACCACAACCAAGACTTTGGAGCCCGCTATCATTCCAATTCGTACCCCACGATCTTCATAGATTGAATGGTCAGGATCAGCAATCTCCAAAGCCCACTGATCTTTCCAAACAGTTGCTGCTTCCGAGAAAGAGACACCATGCTTACGTCGATTGGAAGTTGCCTTAGCATCGTCCCATTCAAACTCTACTAGATCCATAATACTACAGTGTTATTACATTGTAAAACTTGTTTCATCATAAGTTTTAACTATGCAAAATCACTGGTGCTTTATTGTTATCTATAGAATCTCTGGGAGTGGGTTCAGTTCGAATTTCGGGCAAAAAAAAGGGCGGTTACAAACCGCCCTTTTTTGAAATTATCTATTTACGATTCAAACGGATGGATTGGCCACGGCCCCAACCGGAGATTTTAAGTGAGCTGGATCTTCCCCAGATGAACATCGTCAAGAAGCCCACACACAGCATTCCGATGGATAGCCATTGACCGCGTGTCAGTCCAAACAATTGGAAACCGATCTGCGCATCAGGCATGCGGAAGTGTTCATCAGCAATGCGCACCAATGCGTAAAGCACGATGAACATCGAAGCGATAAATCCTGGCTTGCGCGGTTTTCTCCACAACAAGAACAACACCACGAACAGGAACAAGCCCTCGCCCACGGCTGCAAAAAGTTGTGATGGATAACGTGGAGTCAAAAGTGGCTCGATCGCAGCTTTTGCAGCTGTGTTGCCTTCTTGAATTGCCAACACCACTCTATGAAGAGTGCCATACACTTGTTCACGTGCTGCTTGGTCCATGTGGAATTTGCCCAAAAGCTCCAACCACTGTTCACGGGATACGCCGATTTTATCAACTACAGAGCTCAAGTCATTCAAACGAGTGAACTCTTGAGAAGGCCACATTTCGATGTCTTGTGGGAACTTCACTGCCAATGGGTATGAAGGATCGCAAGGACGCCCTACCAACTCACCATTGATGAAATTGGCGATACGACCAAAGAACACGCCCACTGGGCCTGCTACTGCAACCAGATCGAACAGGTATGTTGCGTTCACAGAGTACTTACGTGCGTAAAGCAAGCACGCAACGACGATCCCGATGATACCGCCATGACTCGCCATCCCACCCTCATTGACGGCCAAGACGCCCCAAAAAGGAAAGGAAGATTTGAATTTCCATAGCAAATCAGGGCCATAGAAGAAAACGTACCCCAAGCGGCCGCCCACCAATGTACCGATGGCCGTATATGTGATGAAATCGCCTACCATTTGGGCATTCAAGCCTGCACGTTGGCGTTGTGCGAGCCATTTGATTAACAAATAGGCACAAATGAAACCCATCATGTAAGACAGGCCATACCAACGCACACCAAAGTCACCAGAAATTCTTAAAGCAAAGGGATCTAAATCGTGAACCACTGTTCATCCTTCTTTGAGACAGATTTTTACGTCTCATGTTTGTGTCTCAGCCCGTGTCTCAACAGGGCTTTTTTTTAGACTCAGCCATAATAAAGCGAGAAAATGTAAGCATGTCCAGATTTTCATTCTTACTTCTGTTATGCATTATGTCCTTTGGCTTCCAATCTCACGCCCAAACGGCGTCAAAATGGAGTAGCGGCTTCGATTGGACCAAGCGTGCCGCCGATCGCGAAAAGGGCCGTTGGTCCCTTACCGATTGGCTTGCAATAAAAGAGAAAAACAAAATGATGGATCAGTGGCTTTCCTTGAACAGCCCCTCTCCCTATGAGCTGATGCTGGGGGGAAGTTATTTGTCCTACGACAAGCGTGTTCAAGACGGCAGCTCCCCTGATAAAAGTGCGACCACATTTTCGGGCGAGTTCGCGGCCTACGCCCAATTCGTGGGCCTGGGGCTTGAGTACGCCAACATCGCGCCTGAAAACTACACGGACCTCGCGGGCATGTTCAATTTACGTCTTTTGGGAAATTCCCTGCAAAACACCGGCTTCACTTTAAGTTACGGAATGCGCACCCGGGACATGACCGATACCCCTGCGACGAAATTGCGCCAGCAATTTGGGCAGGCGGACTTGCAGCTTTATCTAACGAAGTATTTTGGTTTAGATATCAAGTATCGCTATTTCCTCCCCACCACCAACGATCAATTGGGTGATGTGAAAGAGGACTACTCTGAAGCGGGGGCTTTCATAGACTTTAAAGCCCTTCGCGTGTTCGGAGCCTGGTACAAAGAAAGTCAAAAGACCACAGCGCCAAACACAACCGTGGAATCGATCACCGATCGCACGGGGATCAGGTCAGGGATTAAGATCTTCTTTTAAGCAGCCCACAACTCCTATTTTTTACTCAACAAAACAAGATTTATTGATATCATTTAGGTGATCTCATTAACTATGGTTTTGAATGAAGTTAACCCGTAAAAAGATTGTTTTATTTATTTTAAGAGCCGCTGTTTTTGGAACCATTCTTTATTTGGTTTCTACGGCCAATTTGAAGCCAATCGTCGGCATAGTCGTCTATCTCGGGTTGGAATTTGCTCAGGCTTACACTCTTAGGGATTAACTTTGAAATTACGAATGGACGCACATGAAGATTTTGCTCTTAGTAACGACAATATCACTAGCTTTTGGTAAATTGGAACTTGGTGGTCGCGGCGAGGAATTCCATGATTTTCAGATTGCGGATCGAAATGCAATACGCAGAACAATCAAAGCAAATTCAAGTTCCCTGCGGGAATGTTTTGTAAAAATAGATTCAGAATCACAGCAATTAACAGTTCGAATTAAAATTGAAAGCTCCGGGAAGGTTCGTTCGGTTTCATTTCCCTCCTCCTCAATAAAGGACGAAAAAGTTGAAGATTGCCTACGATCAACTATTCAAAGAATCTCGTTCCCACAAACTTCCTCCAAAGAAGAGCTCAAGGATTTTGACTTCCCAATTAAATTTCAAAAAAAGTAACGTTCTTGTGCTTACAGTAAGACTCATTGAAAAACGTAATTGGAGAAATCAAAATGTCAGTTAAACAGGATATTGAAGATTTAGAATCCCAACTCAAAATTACCCCAGATGATTTATCCCTCAGAATTAAGCTACTCGACCTGCTTTTTCATTCCGGACAACTATTCACCGAACAGCAAAAACAGCATATTATATGGATTATAGAAAATCGAAGCGATGCTGATGCTCCTTGGAAGGAATGGAGCGTTCACTTCATGCTCCCAAACGAGCCCGTAGGTATACGTGCATTGTGGGAACAACAAATCAACAAGGATTCCAAGAATATAAATATTAAAAAACATGCAGCTGAAATGCTGACTAATATTGATATCGGATTTTCAATCGACTGTTGGAGGCAAGTTCTTCGCTCATCTCCCGATGATAGGGACGTGCAAGAATCTTTAGCATTTAGTTTATTCCTACAGGCTTCTGATAGCGAAGAAGCCTTCAAAATCTTCAAAAGTCTTTATAGTAAACAAAGTATTCTTGGTAAAATTAGAAGCTTTCTTTCCAATTTAACTTTTGCACCAGAAAGATTAAACCAGGAATCATCCATATTTATGCTGTCGATTGCGGCACTAAATGCATTTGATATTGGCCATTCCAATGATTTTAAAAAGTATTCAGAAGCAATCGATAAGCGTATGTCGATCAGCTTGAACGATAGATTTGATCTGCATCCGGGCTACTCTGTATTAGCACTCGATGCAGCATCAAATTGCTTAACGAAAATAATAGATAATCGGCTGCAAAATCTTCTACAACTGAGTTCTCTCGGCTATTCATCACTCGTAATGTATGACTTTAGAATTATTAAAAAATTGATGAAAAATGACTTTAGAGAGCAGGCAAATTCTTTAATCGAGGCCTATCTAAAGAAGGACAAAAATTCAGAAATCCGGGCTTTTATAAAAAACTTGGATTTGACAGAACTATCTTGAATCGTTCCTAAGAAAGAACCGACTATCCGTGCTCTCCGGATACTTCTACCAGGATTTGCTTAACGAAAGCGTCGGAAACAACCAAGTCTTCGTATTGGATTCAGAAGTCTCGGTACCATCGACAGTTTTTTTGCTGTAGGCCGCGTGGTAGTAATTCAACCCCACTCCCATGCGGAAGCCAGATTTAATTTCTGGCATTATGCTGAAGCCAACCATGTAGCTGGTTCCGGTCCACGCTTCCGTACTGCTGGTGACTACGTTTTTATAAGTTCCTTTAGCTAGCACGTTGAAGTTTGCACTCATGCTGAAGACTTCGCCCTTACCAAAAAAATACTTAATCGCGGGACCCGTATCAGAAGTTTGGAAAGATGTTGGAACTGATGAGCCTGTGGCATTAGAGGTGCCAGTCATGTTGATTCCCAGATAGCTCCACCCGGCCCACCATTTTTTTGCCAGACGCAAATATCCGGTCATGTTGTAGTAGTATTTCGTCGCATCGTCTTTGACGTCGGTGGAACTGGTATTCTCAGAAATATACGAACCCGACACGTCCAGCATGAATTCAGCATGTGCCTGTGGGGCCACAGCAATTGAAATCAGAATGACAAGAAACGCGATCGTTTTCATATCATTCTGATCGGATTGTCTGGATTTTGACTGAAATCTGTTAAGCACTCTTAATTGTTCGGCTGTTATTATTGGATCTTGGTCGAGCATATTACAGGTGTTCGCTGATGAAGCCAGATGCGTCCTTTGACTAGAAAGTGAATGCATTTCCTTACTCAAATCCTCGGAGACAGAGATGGCCCCTATTTTTGCTGTTCATCTAATAAGCATATCTATTCGCCGTGCGGCGTGTTCTACTGCCCTCACACATCCGTTCACACCAGTTCATTAGATTTCCTTTTGTCTTCTGCGAATGGCCCCAGCTTTTTTAGGAGGCACACAATGGGAAAAAAAATATACGTCGGCAACCTTTCTTTTTCGACGGACTCTGATCAACTGACTTCTGTCTTTGCAGCACACGGAACTGTTCTTTCCGCAAACATCATCACTGATCGTGATACAGGTCGCAGCAAAGGTTTCGCCTTTGTTGAAATGGAATCTGATAACGAAGCTAATACTGCAATTGAAAAATTGAATGGTATGGATCTTGGTGGGCGCGCGATGAATATCTCTGAAGCGAAGCCTCAGGAAAAACGCATGGGTGGCAACTCTCGTGGTGGCGGTCGCGGTGGTTTCGGCGGCGGCGCACGTCGTTCTTACTAGTTTTTTTAGATCCTATGGGGATTTGCCGTGCGCAAGTCCCTTTTTTTTTCACAACACCTGGAGGATCAATGGCAAAAGACGATTTGGTCAATGTAGACGGTAAAATAACAGATCTGAATGCCGGTGGTAACTACACCGTGAATCTTGAAAATGGCGTGGAAATCAGAGCCCGCCTGTGCGGAAAAATGAAGCGCTTCAACATCAAAGTTGTTGTCGGCGACCGAGTCACAGTGGGAGTTTCCCCCTATGACCCTACTCACGGCCTCATTCTTCATCGTCACAAATTCTAGTAATTATTTTCTGATTAGCAAGGCGGCGTAAAAGCCGTCAAAGCCTTCACGGTCAGGACGCAGGTGAACCTCTTTTTCAAGAGTCCATCCTTCACCATGCTCACTCATAAAGCGCGCAATTTGTTTTTCATTTTCAGAAGGCAACAAACTGCAAGTGGCATAAACCATCTTGCCGCCTTTTTTGGTCATCTTCGAATAAGAAGTCAAAAGCTCATACTGCAGCGTTTGCAGACGGGCGATTTCCTCTTCCGTCAATTTCCATTTTGAATCTGGATTGCGGCGAAGCACACCCATCCCTGAACATGGCACATCCAACAACACGCGATCGGCTTCTTCATGCAGACGTTTGATCACCTTGCTGGAATCAATCACACGGGTTTCAATGATATCAATACCGTTACGGCGAGCACGCACTTTCAACTCTTGCAGTTTCCACTCGTGGATATCCATAGAGATGATGCGGCCCTTGTTTTTCATCAACGAAGCGATGTGCAAAGATTTACCACCAGCTCCCGCGCAGGCATCAACCACACGCTGACCCGGTTGCACGTCAAGCATCGGCACAACCATTTGCGAAGCCGCATCTTGCACTTCGAACATGCCTTTACGGAAGGCTTCAGTGATGAACACGTTACGACGCTCTTTAAGTTTTAGTGCGTAAGGCAAATCCGGAGAAACCGGCAATGCTTCGATCTCGGCTTTTTTAAGTTCCTCGATCACTTGATCAAGCGTGAATTTTAAAGCATTCACACGCATGAAAACTTCAGCGGGCTTATTCAATGCTTTAACAACTTTTTCCCAGACATCGCCCAATTCCTGACGACCACGAGCATCCATCCAATCAGGAATGGATTGAGCCACCGGGAATCTTTCCTGCGCTTCTTTTTCGCGGGCTTTGATGAAATCGTAATTCAAACCTTCGAACTCTTCCCAATCTGGTGGAAGATCGTACCCCATGCGCAACCACTGAATACCCACGATGCGCCACATGTCGCCACTTTGGCCCATGAATTCCAGCAAGCGGTACCAGCGCACCACTTCGTAAACAGTTTCAGCAAAAAATTTGCGATCACGGGACCCCCACTTGGAGTGCCCCTTAAGGTTGTATTGAATTACTTTATCGGCGTATTTGTTCTGATCGAAGATTTCTTCCAAACCATTAACAACGGCCTCTGCGAGATGTCTGTGAATTTTCAAAATGTAAATACCAAGCCAGCGGCTAAAAAGGTTCCATTAAGCTGCCCTGAAGAGAGCAAAAACAGGGAATTTCTTAACCCAGCCTCAATGAAGAATCCAGTACTTTCAAAGACATTGAAAAAGCGTGCACCAGCCAACAGTTGGTAATCCAATGTGAGCATTGATTTAGAGTTGGTTTGCTTCATGAAAATACCCAAACCCGCACCCGCGCCGAAATAAAGTGGAAAACGTGAGCTCGCATCCGGGAACATGATCACCGGCAGGAATGAAATCTTGCTGGGATTCTCGCCACCGACTTCGTAGTCGTTGTATTCCATACGCAATGCCAGATCCATCGAGTTGTACCACTCGCCTACTCTGTAAGTGACACCGAAGCTGTTTTTGCCAACGTCGTCTTCCTGACCGTTCTTACCCCAATCGTAGGATTGTGAAGCCATGTAACGGCCATAGTGCAAAGCCAGATAGTGATCCGACGGACCATTGTTAGTGCTACCGCCGCCCTCCACATAGGTGGTGTCGTCCTGAGTGTCTTTTTGAAAATATTTCGCCGCTGCATCACGGCCAACCACCGGTTGCTGTGCTGAAGCATATGTCGTCATCAGAAATAGGGGCAAAATTACGGAAAAAACGTTCTTCATAAACACCTCGTACTCACCCATTATCATAGCCAAAGTTTTGCCCTAGGCGGAACTCATTGCAGACTATAATGATGCAACAGGTCATTCATCCCGAGTCCATTGACTCCCAGAGGGTCCCTCCCTAATCTCCGGCTAACCTTCTGGGACGGGACCAAAGACTATGAAATGCCCATTTTGTGGACATGCCGATGACAGAGTTTTAGATACGCGAGTGCAGAAAGATGGCAGCATCCGTCGCCGTCGCGAATGCCTTGAGTGCAAAGCTCGTTTCTCGACGGTTGAAACCATCATGATCGCCCTCCCATATATTATTAAAAAAGACGGTCGCCGCGAACCATTCAGTAAAGAAAAAATACTGAAGGGTCTTTCAGCTGCGACTCAAAAACGTCCTGTCAGTGTCGCCCAAATCGATGCTGTGGTAGAGCGAATTGCAGCTTGGATCGTCAATCGTGGCGAATCCGAAGTCAGCTCTCGCCTGCTGGGCAAGAAAGTAATGGCGGAACTGAAACAGCTTGATGACGTGGCTTATGTACGTTTCGCGAGTGTTTATCGTACCTTTAAAGACGTCCAGGAATTTGTCGAGACGCTTGAGGACGCTGAACTGCTTGATTTTGTCGATGCAAGTAATCCACAATTAAGCCTTACAGCGATGAACTTTGTTGAAAGCGAGAAAAAGCCAAATCATGAAATTGACAGCAAGACGACAAGCCCGGGAGCTCGCTCTCCAAATCCTGTTCCAAACTGAGTTCACGCCCACTATCAGCGTTCGCACGTTTATGGATGTTTTCGAAGAGTCTTATGACTCTGAGACGATCTCTTACGCCGATATGCTAATCAAAGGTGTTCAGGAAAACAAAGCCGCAGTGGATGCAAAAATCCAGGCCTCAAGTGCACACTGGAAAGTGGAGCGCATGGCAACGATCGATCGCAATATTTTGCGTATCGCCGTTTGGGAAATGAAATTCTCTGCAGATCCTATCAAAGAAAACATCGCCATCAACGAAGCCGTTGAGATCGCGAAAAAATACGGTACATCTGATTCCTCAAGCTTCGTAAATGGGCTTTTGGATCAAGTGAGCAAGGTCCACTAATGGCTTTGAATGTGCTTTCCCAGGCTGGCGCCCTGAACCCCGGATCTGATCTGTGGGTGGTGCCGCAACTTGGGAAATCACAATGGACTGGCAAGCTGGACTGGTATTTGAACTTCCAGCTGTGCAAATCCTCGCGCCACCATTCTGCCAACGTACCGGTTTTCCTGAATGAAGTTTTAAAAGAAACTGAACAGCAAAAATTCTATCGCCCGATGCCCAACAGCTCTCCGATGATGATTGCCTCTGAAACTTTGCTTCCCAACCGCTGGGTTGTGGTGGTCCCTTGGGATGAAAACCTGGGCAGCTGGTGCGAATCAATTTCTCAGGTGTGGAGTGGCCTTCAACAGCCCACCATGCGTGTCTTCTTACCACCTGGACAAAGTACCGGGAACTTTCAACAAGCCTGGAGCAAACATCAAAGCTTCCAGGATTTTACTGTCGTGCTTGATTAATCCTCTGCAGTGGCTTCACAATGAAGTGAAGAGGATTGCATCATGGAACGTCTATCACAAGCTTTAGTCTCTAAAATCTCTACCTTTCAAAAACGTCTTCAGTCATTTTTGGAAAATGATTTCGATCCACAATCCGAAGAACACGCGCGCGTACAGCAGGAATTCGAAGCCTCCCGTGATGAAGCTTTGGTACGTGGACTGTCGCAAGGTTTGCCGGAAGATCATATTGACCGCTCTATCGTCGTGTTCTCGCGTCTGGCGATGTTGTTTCAAGCCGGTATTCTTTTGGAAAATCACGATGGCAACTGGAAAGCACAGGCATTCTTTAACAAAGGTGTTTCCGAGCTTTTCAAAAACAATTCAAAATCCACCATTTCATTGCCGAACGTAAGCTTAATGACATGGCTTAAAACGGACGCTGCTGCAGTTTTGCGTAAAACAAACCTGCAACATTTGGATCCGGAAAACAAAACCACCTGCCTGTTGATAAAAGTCACTCCTGATTTTTCATTCATTCTGTTTTCGACATTGCCTGACATCTGGCTGCAAAACCACACCGACAATGTTCGTCGTGCGTTGATCAACGGATTTGCGGAATAGCGATGAGCAGCGAAGCCAAGCCCTACACCATCTACATTCTATCAGACAGTACCGGTGAAACGGCAGCGACAATGATTCGAGCGGCCCTGGTTCAGTACTCGAACAAAGATATCAATATCATCCGCAGCAAAAACGTACGTACGGAAGCTCAGGCGGAAGCCGTGATCGAAGAGTGCTTTGAACGTCGTGGAATGCTTGCCTATACAGTGGCCAGTCCTTCATTGCGAAACAAAATCCGCGAGCACGCCTCTGGAAAAGGCATTCCGTATTTTGACTTGCTAGGCCCGCTACTGAGCACCCTAGATACCTTCTTTGGTGAGCATTCTGAATCCCATGTCGGTGCTTTACGTGCCGTGGATGAAAGATACTTCAAGCGCATTGAAGCGATTGAATACACCGTTAAACACGATGACGGAAAAACTTTTGCCGAGCTGGACAAAGCTGACATTGTTTTAGTGGGAATTTCCCGCACCAGCAAAACACCGCTTTCGATTTTCCTAAGCCACAAAGGCTGGAAAGTCGCGAACGTGCCGTTGGTGTTAAATGCCCCACTGCCTGAAGAGTTATTTAAAATTGATCAGCGCCGCGTGGTGGGATTGATCATTGATATGGATTCACTACAAAGAATTCGCAAAAGCCGTTTGGAAAAATTCGGTCAGGACACCGGAGGCGAATACGCCTCCATGGCCCACATCGCGAAAGAAATTGAATTCGCCGAAAAGATCTTCAAGGTCAACCGCCGCTGGCCGGTCTTTAACGTCACAGAACGAGCCCTCGAGGAAACCGCCAGCGAAATCGTGCGCATTATCGCCGCACGCCTAGGGCTCCCGGACAGCGTTATCTTTTAAAATCTAACTACAATAAGAAGTCCAAAACGTTGGCGAGTGGCAGAGTCATCCAGAAAAGGATCTTTTTGGAAAGAGGCACATTTTCATGCATCGGACGGCCGTCTTCGCGTAATCCATAGCGATTCAGTTTTGCGGCGACGTCGATGTGCTGCTGAATATTATCTTGCAATGCCTTCGCCAAAGTCGGATTGTCCCGACAAATCAAAGCCATTTCGGCATTAATATTTGTCGATCGCGGATCCATATTGAAGGTCCCGACCATGATCGTCTTTTCGTCAATCACGGCGCGCTTAGAGTGAGTGCCCCAGCGCGCCGAACGCGCCTCTGGAATCACCGGGTACAGGTTGGGATTGATAATCCCCTTATGCATCCACACATTCACGCCCAGCTCCGTCCAACGACGAATGCGCGTGTCAAATACGGCCTGGGTATAGAAAGCATCGGTCGAATACAAACTATTCGACACCACATTGATTTCAACTCTGCGGCGAAGCAAATCATGAAGGATTGAAGAGATCTCTTTTTTAACCACGAAATACGGCGACTCGATATAAACCTTTTTTTGCGCAAGGCTGGCTTCCAGCGCCAGTTGCTTGCGCAGTACACGGGTCTTTTCACCCATCCCTGGAAAGTCCGCCGCGAAAAGGGTGTCATTACAAACTGCGGTGGTCTCTTTAGCCAAAAGCTGAGCCCCCAGGGTATCAACATAGCGGCGCATACGGTGATCATCAGGAGTCAATACAGTGAAGGCTTTCGCCTTCGCTGTGCCTTCTTCGTATCTGCTGACTTCACCCTTAAAGCGACTAATGCTAATGCGCGCATCTTTATCCTGGCGAGTCCACGGATCATTTTCGTAATTATCACTCAGCATCGGATAGTCAGAGGGACGAGGAGCACGCACGATCGGTGCATTCTCGGTCAATTCCGCATTCCAGAATTCTTCAAAACTTTTTAGCATGTCCTGAACAATGGTGCCCTTGACGACGATATCGGTATCCAGAAAATTGTATTCCGGGCTTAGATCGAAATATTCGTCGGCGATATTGCGCCCGCCAGTGATGCCTTCAATTCCATCCACGATCAAAGTTTTGCGGTGACTGCGAAACTGAACTGTCACCACACGCACCAGCACGGCCGGGTTGTAGTAATGAACTTCGATCCCCGCCTCTTTCAAAACCGAAGCGTAGTATTTATTCAGTTCAAAGATCGGCAGCGACGTATCCACGATGACACGAATCTTGACACCTTGGCGGGCCTTGCGAATCAGGGCATCGGTGATCAGTCGTCCAGCAGTATCGATACTGTAAATGAAGTATTCCATTTCAATCGAACGCTTTGCGCTTTCGATCATATCCAGACGCTTTTTAAGCGATGCGATGCCACTATCCAGAATCGTTATCTGCTGAGGTTCGGTACGACGACGGTATACTCCCTCGGAGTCCTTCATATTGCGAGAAGAATATGCGGAGCTGGCGAAGGTCATCATTGCTGCCATCAAATAAAACTTTAATTTCACCACGACCTCCGTTCTGAAAATGAGGGAATTTAACGGGACTTAACGATGCAAATACATGGCCACTTTAATGCGGTCTCACAGCGTCTGAACTGGAGGAAACGGCCGTCTTGGGAAGGAATTTCACGAGTGTACAAGAACTTAACACCCCCACAAATCCACACTGGTCTGTGAGTCTGCAAAAGCTATCAGAAAACATAAGGAAATGAAAAATCCTTCGTGCGAAGCTGGGACCGTTTTGTTCAACCAACCCAAAATGACAGGAGGTCATTATGTTTTCCAAAGTTCTGGCAGCCCTGCTGCTGATTTCAAGTTCCGCGATGGCATACCCAACAGTGGGCGACAAAGTCATGTGGAAGGGTGCTGAAGAAAAACTCGACGGCACTAAAACTGAAATGTCTGTCACCAAAGAAGTTACAAAATTTGATTTAACATCCCACAAATGGACTGTAAAAGTTGACACTGTGAAAGGTGACGAAACCACCACGGAAGAAATCATGAAATCCTGCCTGTGGAATCCAGATGCCTGGCAGCACACTATGACAAACTGTGCGATGATGGGTGGTACTATGGAAGAAGTCGCGGTTACGACGGGCACATATCAAGCCTGCCGCACAACAGTGACAGCTGACGATGGTCGTATCATCAAAACATGGATGGGTGATGTACCATTTGGCATGATCAAATACGAAGTGACTGATGTGACAGCAGGAACCAAAACCACATTGGGCTTGGAGTCCATCACAGAGGGCACTCCAGCACCAGAACCTGAACCACAACCAGAACCAGGCAACTAATTGAAATAAAAAGAGCGAGGAGACCACCCCTCGCTCTTAAACTCTAATTTCAAATTTCTAATTTCAAATTAAGCCGCGTTTTTATCCTCACCATGAACAAACACATTCATTTCGACCGTCGCGACTTTCATCACGTTCGCCTGATGACTGATGTCCGTGGAAGTTCCCGCGATCTCCTCTGAAGAAGCCGCATTGGACTGAACCGAAGCATCCAGTTGATTCATCGCTTTGGAAATCTGCTGAATACCAGTCGCTTGCTCTTCACTCGCGGTAGAGATTTCCAAATTCAGATCAGAAACTTTTTTAACTGAAGCGACGATACCTTTTAGGACTTCGCCGGAGCGATGTGCCTGTTGAGTACCGTTTTCAACCTTGGACACACTCGTTTTGATAAGGCTGTTGATATCTTTCGCGGCCACAGCAGATCTTTGCGCCAAGGCGCGAACCGCTTCCGCCACGACGGCGAAGCCCTTACCCTGCTCTCCGGCACGCGCGGCTTCGACAGCGGCGTTTAAAGCCAGCAAGTTTGTCTGGAAAGCAATATCATCAATCACGTTGATGATCTCTTCGATTTCTTTTGATGATTTCGCGATTTCAGTCATCGACTGAATCAAGGCACCCATTTCTTCCTCACCCTTGCGGGCAGAGTCCGAAGACTGCGCTGAAAGGTTCGCGGCTTGTTTGGCATTCTCTGAATTCATACGAACCATCGAGCTCATCTCTTCAAGGGCCGCCACTGTTTCTTCCAAAGAAGCTGCGGATTCGCTTGCAGATTGGGACAAGCTTTGACCTGCCAGTGACAGTTGCTCGATCGCTGTCGTTACGTTGTCGCCGGATTCAGACAAGCGATCCGTAATACGACTGACCGATTTGGAAATATAAATCGCAATAAATTGCACCGCTACCAACAAAATCAAAGTCCCGGCAATCGCGATAATAATTTGAGTCATAACCATCGCTCGTGCATCGGCCATCACATCTTTAAGTGGAGTGCGCACCACCAGAGACCAGGACTTTTCTGTCTGGCCCATCGGTACTGGTGTGACTACGTAAAGAAATTCTTCTTTTAATTCCGGGTCCATACCACTTAAAACCAGGCGCTCGCCCGCGGAAACAGCTTTAGCGAATTTTTCTGGTTCAAAAGAAAACTTCGCAGGCTGCGTGATCATTTTTGAATCTGGATGAGCTGCCAGTTTTCCTGTGTCTGTCACCAGGAATGAAACCGAAGATTCAAAGGGTTTGATATGAGAAGCCTGTTCTTGCAGGTCTTTCAGTGGCAAATCCACTCCAGCAACTCCGGCAACTTTACCATCGATAAAGATCGGCACCACTGCTGACGTCATTAAAACTTGCTGACCGTCGATGGGATATAAGTACGGCTCCACCATGGTTTCTTTCCCACGGGCTTTTGGAACCAGATAGTAGTCACCCGCACCTGGTTTTTCATAATCCACCAAAGGTGCAAGATGGGCTTTGCCATCGGCATAACTTAAATAAGGAATAAAACGACCGGTGCTGTCATATCCTGGAGTGTTCGCAAATTTAGCATCTTGCCCGTCCCAGGCATTCGGCTCCCACGCCGTCCAAACTCCGATCAGCGATTTATTACTCTGAAGAATATCCTTAAAGGCATGTTCAATCGGAGTACGCTCTGTGTGTTGGTTTACACGATTCGACTGAAGGTACTGCGCCAAAACCCGTGCAGTACCCAACCCTGCTTCCGCAGAAAGACGCATTTCATTTGCGTAGGCTTTTGCAATGGCTGTGGTTTCTTCAACTGCTTGAGACTCTGCAGTTTTTAGACTGTTTCTAGCTACCAAAAAGTTCATCGCCACAAATACGAGGATCGCGATAAAAATAATCGGCACGGACATTTTGATTTGAATCGAAGGTTTAACTTTCACAAATCACCTTTTCCAAAAAGTTACTGAAACTTTAATCAGTAACTTTTCGGCTAAATGTGATTAAATTTATAGATCGCTAAAGGTCTAGGCCTTTTCTTGTCCCGCCAAAGTAGAGTAGAAGATCTCGACCAACGGCTTGTTTGCTGAATTCTTTTTATAATAGAAAGTCAGATCCATTTCGTAGGCCAGGTCTTTCACGTACACGCGATTCAAACGGCCCGAGCGCACCTGTTTTTTAACTGAGTGAGCCGGAAGAAAACCCCAACCCAATCCAGCTTCTATCACGCGCTTTAGGGTTCCGACGTTGGCAGATTCAAAAATAGCATGGGCCTTGGAGCTTTCGATTTTCTCTTTCAGGATACGATTAAAACGCGGGAACTCCTGCGTAAAGTCCACCACGGGGAACGCATTCAAATCCTTAGAGGTGATCTGTTGAGGCATCTTTTCGTCCTTGCTGGAGCCCACCAGCCACATCTCCTCTTTGACCAGGAACTTTTGCTCACAGCCTTCCAGGTCCTCCGCAAACTCGGACTTCGTCTCCGGCAGGATAATCACGTCATAAAGTGACTTCTTGAAGCTTTGAATCAGGTCTTCCCCAGATTCGTAGTCGATCTTAAGTGATAGATCGGGGTTATGGCGCATCAATCGCCCCACGATCGGACTCATCAGATGCAGCCCAATCGAATTCAAGGTTCCAATTCTCAATTGACCCTTCATCTGATTACCAATGGACTTAATGGCGATCTCCGCCTGCTGAGTCAAATGAATGATCTTTTTAGCATAGTCGAACAAAACTTCCCCTTGCGGAGTCGCTTTGATCTGACGAACTCCGCGAACCAGCAGCTCCACACCTAGATCTTCCTCTAGATTGCGAATTTGCTGACTGACCGCGGGTTGGGTCAGATAAAGTTTATCGGCGGCTGCGGTCATACTGCCTTCACTGATGACAGTCACAAAGGTGGTCAGCTGATATAGGTTCTTCACGAGATTTTTCTCCTTTGCGCTTTGATCCGGGCGGTTTTTATTATTATACTTACAGTCGTCCGCATCTGGAGGTATTCAACATGATGTTACGATTGTTCGCGCCGCTCGCAGTTATTCTACTCAGTTTTAGCGCCAATGCAAAAGTCTTCCGCAACGCCTACATCTCTTTTGAGCTTCCAGAGACCTGGAAGTGCAATCTTGAGCAAACCGAATGGGTGTGCCGTAGCGAACAAACCAAAGAATCCAAGGAAGCCATCATCATCTTGACGGCAAAGGAAGTCGGACCGACTGACACCTTTCCACTTTATCAAACTCATTTGGACTCACCGATCTCGATCATGACTAAAGGTGGCGGTGCTTTGACTTCCAAGGTGGTTTATAAGAGTAAAAAAGAAACCATCAACAATCAGATTTGGATCGACGCCTTGCACATGAATTCAGAAGTTGCGAACTACTTCACTCGCTATGTGGCGACGATCAAAGACAAGATCGCAATCCTTGTTACATTCTCGGCCCACAAACAGTATTACACTAAATACAGCTCTGACTTCTTCAAAGCTGTGATGAGCTTGCAAGTCATTGCATCTAAAAATCTTCTGGCAAAACCAGAATTGGGACCATTGCGCCCAGGCAGCGGCACCTTCGGGCAAGGCATTCAGTCGGCAATGCCAGACGATATGTATCAGGATGGCCCAAAATCAGGAAGTTCCAACAAAGGCATGCTGCTTTTCGGAGCCCTGCTGTTAGCTGCTTTGGGAGCCTTCATTTTCATTCGCGCCAAAAAGAACAAGCGCAAATAAAAGAATCCTTAGTATTTCAAAGTGGGCGCAGGTTTCACGCCCACTTTTGTCTGCCTCACACCGCCTCATTTCTGTTGCTTTCAGCATATTTCAGATATCCTTATCTGCATGAAAGTAAAATCCTTCGCTTTACTGATCCTCTTCTTTTTAAAATCTGTGACCGTCTTCGCTGATGATTGGAGAACCGCTGATCGCAGTTCCGTCGGCATCGCGCCCACTCCCCAACAAGAAGAACGCGCGGTTGTGCAGATTTATTCAGCCCGCACCTATGGTTGGAAAGGCCACCTTGCCGTTCACTCGTGGGTGGCCTTCAAAGAAAAGAACGCCCGCGAGTGGAGTGTTTATGAAGTCATCGGCTATTATGCGAATCGCGGCCTGCCTGTAGTTCGTGTGACCCATCGCCAACCCGACCAGAAATGGTTTGGCAATGAGCCCACACTTCATTTGGATGTGCGTGGCCCGGCAGCTGAAGAAATGATTCCTGCGCTGCTAAAATCGATTGAGAGCTATCCTTATCCAGACTCCTATCGCATCTATCCAGGCCCCAACAGCAACACCTTTGTTTCTTATGTTATGAGAAACACGCCAGGCATCTATACGGATCTTCCCCCGCATGCAGTCGGCAAGGATTGGATCGGCAAGGGCCAACCAGTAGGCATTACCGAATCCGGCACCGGCGTGCAGCTGTCCATTTTTGGAATGTTGGGTGCAAGTGTTGGTCTGGCCGAGGGCATCGAGTTCAATTTATTGGGCATGAGTTTTGGAATTGATTTTGCGCGACCGGCGCTAAAACTGCCCTTTGTGGGACGCTTAGGGATGTCGGATAAACCCGTATTTGCCAAATAAAAAAAGCCAGGCTCACTGCCTGGCTTTTTAATTTGTGTAACTGCAAATCACTATTAGCGAATTCGAACCACTTCCGGCTTATAATCTTTGAACTGCGGAATGATCGACTCGTTCCCGTAAACCACGACTTTGAATTTCGTCGCATCCACGTGACGCTTGATCGCAGCATTTGCGTCCTTCTGTCTGATCTTTTTCACATTGGAAATATAGTCCGTCAGATAGTCATAGGAAATACCGTAGTAATCCAGAACCAACAGATTATAGGCCAGGCGATCCGAAGTTTCAATCGCACGAGGGAATTGCCCCACCAGCTGATTGCGGGAAGCCACGGCCTCTTGCTCTGTCGCGCCGTTATCGACGAAGTCTTTTAGTACCTTCAAAGTTTCATCAAGTGCTTTGGCTGCTGTCTCATTCTTTGTAAATGTAGAGACATCAAAGCTGCCGCGATACTTGCGGGCATCAAAGCCTGAATAGATCGAATAGGTCAAACCCAGATCATCACGAACTTTTTGATTCAAACGACTGCCGAAGCTGCCACCCAGGGATTCATTCGCCATACGAAGAGTAACAAAATCCTTATCGGTTCTGGCAATACCCAGTTGCGACACGCGAATTTGTGTTTGTTGCAGACCTTTTTTAACCACAAGTTTTACTTGCAGGGAGTCTATCGCCGGAGCTTCTGCAGCTTTGCTTTCAGGAATCGTACGTTTCGTCCACTTGCCCATCGTGTCCTGAAATTGTTTTTCAAAAGCATCATCAAACTGCCCCACCACTGCCATCGTTGCATTGTTCGGACGGAAGAAAGTCAGATAGTGCTTGATGATATCCTGTTTGCGCAAAGTTTGCAGACCCGGAATCGTCCCGTTGGCATCACGTCCATAAGGATGCTCGCCATACAGAAACTGATCCATCTGTTCGTCCGCGAAAGCCGATGGATTATCAATTTTCTTTTTCAGACTTGCTACCAGCTGAGAGCGCAATCTGTTGATCTCGGCATCTTTAAATGCGGGATTCATCAGTATGTCTGAATAAACCTGCAGCAAAGCCGGCGCATCATTAATCAATGCATCCGCATAGATCGTAGTGACATCATATCCAGGATTCACATCCAATGCCGTGCCCATTTGTCCGAACTCATCGGCAATCTTCATCGCATCGCGGGACTGACTGCCCTGCTCCAGAAGATAGGCCGTGATCGCATTCAATCCTGCATGCTCTTTAGGCTCCTGCACATTGCCGGTTTTAATAAGTGTCGTCAGACTGATGCGTGGCAAGCTGTTATCACGCACATAGATAATCTTTAAGCCGTTTTCCAAAACAACTTCTTTATATGGCATCAACTTGAAAGTACCGGCATTCTTACCAGCCGTATAACCGGCCGGCGTAGCATGTTCCGTTTTGGAAGTCTTCCCGGCACAAGAAGCAAGGGCCACGCATACAAATGGCAACGTCAGATTTTGAATAACTTTATTCATTGGCAGCTCCTTGTTTCACTTTCGGTTCCAGCACGATAATGGAGCGCTGAGTTTGGTTCGTATACTTTTCACTGACTCGTTTAATATCCTCAGCGGTGACCGCCTGATACTTTTCGATGTCTGTAAATAGCGTCTCATAAGTTCCTGATTGGATTTCATTTACCGCCAGTGCGCGAGCCTTGCCATCCATGGTTTTCAAACTGTCGACCAGGTCCTTGATCACTTGGGTTTTTGCTTTTGCCAATTCCGCCTCTGAAACTTTTTGATTTCTAAGTTTCCAGATCTCGTTGTAAACCACGTCCAAAGTTTCCTTGTGGTTTACCCCCGGCTTCATCATCACACCTGTTGCATAGACTCCGGATTCTTTCAAAGCGTAGTTAAATGCATAAGTCGAAGTCGCAGATTGTTTTTGATAAACCAGACGTTTGTATAAACGCGAAGAGGTGCCATTGCCCAGAATATTTGCTGCCAAATCCAGAGCATACATTTCAGGGTCGCTTTGTGGTGGACTTTGGAATGCCACGATGAAGGAATCATTTTGCACATCACGGCGGATCACAGCGTTTTGTTGAACTGTCTGTGGCTTTTCTTTCGGATAGTTACGATTTGGCAGCGGACGATATTCCAAAGCGCCATAGTATTTTTCAATCATGGATTTCACTTTAGGAGTATCGAAATCCCCGACTAAAACCAGCACCGCATTATTTGGTACATAGAAAGTACTGTAAAAGAAACGCAGCTTTTCGGAATCGTATTGTTCGATGTCTTTCATGTAGCCAATAACCGGCCAGCGATAAGGACTGGTTCTGAAGACCGTGCCCATCATCGTTTCACGCACAACCCCCATCGGGTTGTTATCAATGCGCCAGCGACGCTCCTCTTTCACAACTTCTTTTTCACTCTTTAAGTCCTCGGGCTTCAAAGCCAGCGAGCTCATACGATCGACTTCCATATCCATGACCAGTTCCAGCTTGTCGCTGGGAAGGTTTTGATAAAAGCCGGTGTAGTCATTCGTGGTGAAAGCATTATTGGAAATTCCATTCTCGTGGAAAATGCGATCAAAGGCTTTGCCGTCGTACTTTTTGGCACCTTTGAACATCATATGCTCAAGCATATGAGCCGCGCCCGTCACTCCCGGAGACTCGTCACGAGAACCCACGCGGTACCAAGTGTGATAGCTCACCATCGGCACTGTGTGGTCTTCGACCAGCAAAACTGTTAAACCGTTTTTCAATTGGAACTTAGTCACAGGCAAGCTGAGCTTCAAGGAGCCCGTGTTTGCCCATCCTTTGATGGTGCCAACGATGTCAGCGTTTGCTGGTTGTTGATAGGGCATCGGGTCGATGGCTTGCGCAGACGTCGCAAAGACGGACGTCATTGCGACGAGCAATGTAGAAATCCGTTTCATAGTTGCTTCTTTCCTTGGAGTAATTTCTATAGATGTAAGTTTGGTCTGCTGATAACCGAATGACAACGATAAGACGCAGGTTAAGACTTAAGACCCACCTTCGCCGAGGCTACGGCGGGCAGGCCCTTGTGTTAGGACATAAAAGGCTAGGTTACTCTGTTAGAAGGCGGGTTATTGAACGACGAAGTCAGAGAAGAAAACGTCTTTAACTACGCCTCTATGAAGGATGCCATTTACTTCCATGGCAATCTTGTCTTTAAGGAATAGTTTGCCCTGGATACTTTCCAGGTTGTTGAAACCTTCTTCATTCAGGATACGAACAATTTTATCACGCGCTTTGGCGCGATTTTCCGGCTCCATCACCTCTTCAAAGCCATCCTTGCCCAGCATCTGTAAATTGACCTCAAGGCGGATCGTGCGTTTAGGCTCACCGTTCAAATTGACCGTGAATTTATCCATTGTATAGACCATCGGGGCCATTTCAGTTGTTTCCACTGAAGCCAGTTCCCTTTGAGCCGTTTCTTCGCTAATCGAAGGCGATTCCCACCCCATCGTCGAGGCATAGACCATATAAGCGCCACCGCCCATAACGGCCAAATTAAGGACTGCAAAAGCAATCTGCAAGATCATACCGGAATTTTTAGGCTTTGCTGGTGCCTGTCCCTGACTCTCTGCCATGTGAAACCTCTCACTTCATGGGGAACTATCGGAGCTTCAGTCCTAGGTCTTAACGGGAGTGAACTCAAATATTCCAAGTGAATTTCATACTTTTCGTCTAACCTTTAGACATTTTCATTCTGAGGCTTGACAAAAATCACCAGTCTTCCGAAATATAATATTATGAGAAGTTTACTCTCGGTCAGCCTTATTATTTTAGCTTGTTTGCCTGCAAGGGCGGAATCTGTATCTTCTGCACCGTCTCAACTTGGGGCGAACGATTTGCTACCAGCACCACTGCTGCAGATCTCTGAGACAGATGCTTTCTCCAAATTCGTTTTCCTGGTAGATAAGGAAAAACGCAAACTCACCGTTTTTGAGCGCAATGGCGAACAAATCAAAAAAGTGGATGAGTTCCCGGCTGACATCGGCGCCGCCGGTGGAAATAAAACCAAACGCGACGACAAGAAAACTCCGGAAGGCATCTACTTCCTGCAGAAACGCCTGACTCAGCCTGAAATTCCATTCAACCTTTATGGGGCTTTGGCATTTACAACAAACTACCCGAACCTATTCGACAAACGTGAAAACAAAACCGGATCCGGCATCTGGTTGCACGCGATTCCTGATACAGTTCCATTGACCCGCGGTTCCCGTGGCTGCGTGGTGGTTCGCAATGAAGTCATAAAAAAACTGGCTGACTATATTAAGCTGAACGAAACGCCAATCCTGATCTTCGATCACGTCAGCTATGTTTCTAAAGATGAACACGAAAAACGTCGTGTAGCTTTGAACACGTTTATTGAAGGCTGGCGTCAATCCTGGGAGTCCCAGGATATCGATAAGTACATGAGCTTCTATGATACTGAATTCAAAGCTCCAGGTTTTGACTTTGCTGGTTGGAAAAACCACAAATCAAACTTGAAGAAACAATATGAGTTCATCAAGGTTCATCTTTCCCAGCCATACATTGTTCAGCACAATGACCAATTGCTGGTAAAAACTTTGCAGCGCTATGAATCTGACAAACACATCGACTACGGTGTGAAAACGATCTACGCCGTGAAATCCGGTGATTCATATAAGATCATCCGCGAAGAGTGGGCTCCCTTCAGCCAGAAAGCGGTTTCATCCGCTATCGCTCGCGAAAACTCCATGACAGCTCAAGCTGGCAACATCCAGCAAACTCAGTAGTTGATTAAAGGGACGATATTAAATGGCGAAAAAGTCGTCCCCCTCGGCGCAGAATTCTGACGTTCAATATTTCCTGGAAGACCTGAACCTGCTGGCCAGCCTGCCGGTTTCCAAAAAACATTCCAAACTAGTTTTATCTGAATACCCACTGGACGCGCAGCTTCTGCAAGCGAGCTCTCTATACCGTGCGAGCCGCGAAATGTACCAGCAACTGGGCGGCGTATTTGAAGCAAAAATCTGCTCCACCATGCGTTCATTAAGCGCGCAGGACCTGTTTGCTGATGTTATTCAGTACTCCCCTTCCTGGTCTGAGCTTTTATGGTTTAAAGATCACTCTCACGAGCTGGCAGATCCGGACAAGGAACTGGAAGCTTTGGGGCGTTTCAACGAGATCTCTTTGTATCACGAACAGAATCACCGCATTTTGTGGCGGTTGTTGCCCCCTGCACCGAAAGACGGCACCGCATTTCGCAGATATTTGAATTTTGCTGAAAGCTTGGTAGTCGTATTGGATTTGGCCCTGGGCGACGAGCTGGGTAAAAAACTATCTCCTGTATTCGAGGATCTAAAAGTGATTTACCGCTCTGGCGGAGAGCACTCTTACCACACCAAAGATCTTGTGACTTACCGTCGCTATTTGCTGGCGATGGTCTGCGCGACTTATTGCACGCTGGAGCTGGTGAATCCAGAAGACATCGTTAAAGTGGTAGACTATGTATTCCCCGGCCAGAAGAAGATGAATAAGGACGCCACCGAGCGCAGCCTTGAAATCAACGAACTCTTCACCCGGGTGACGAATCCTCAGTGGCAGGAACGCTACTGGAAGGAAGCCCAAGCGAAGCTTGCGAAAATCCACAAGTCTGCCAAAGGTGCGTCACTGAATATGGCAACCGACCCGCTGGATCTGGAATCAGAATTCCAAATCGCCATCAAAGTTTTTGAATACTTTGGAATCTAATTCGCTAGAATCTGTCCAGCCGTGCAATCCTAATCGGATTTAGAATCGAGATCCTCTTACTAACAAAGTCTACCAATCATTCACCGCCATTTGGCGGTGAATGTGGTCGGCGCGATTCAGAAAATAAAAAAGCAGTCCCTTTTTAGGACTGCTTTCTTCATTAAGCTTTAAATTTTCGAACTATTTAAGAAACTGACGGCACTCAGAAATCGTATTGAAAACCGCCGTACTTTTTTGAACTGAATTGTTATTCAAATTCAAGCTTACTGCGATAAATGGATTGCGGGAGTCACCATCTTTGGAAGCACAGAAAGTCACTGTGTTGGAGCGATCCGGTCTCATCATCTTCAAGTTATCAGCGCAATCAGCTTGTGTGGTAACAGAATATGGAATCTTTTTAGAAGCATCCAACCATAGAAGAGTAAGAACCGTCGGCTCTCTGCCGTCGTCATCTTTGGAAGAACAAACAAGAGCTCTGTCACCGATAACTCGTGCAGTTCTAATCGCGTTCTCACAGTCTTGAATTGAGCTGTAAACTGCAGCAGAACGGATTGTATTCACACCTTCACGCTTCGCCAAAACATAAGGCGAACGACCATCGTTATCACGAGAGATACAGATCAAACGCAATTCAGAACCTTGATCAAGATCACCATCCAAAACACGACGGATAGAATCCAGGTTCTTATTGATTAGATCCAATTGAGAATCAGAAAGTTCGTGACCACGGTAACGAAGTTCCATCGCCACGCGATCCGCTTTTTCAGCAACACGGCCTGAACTTGGTGCCGCAAATGAGGTAACAGACAATAAACATCCCAAAACCAAAACAGAAAGTGATTTCATCGATCATCCTTTATTTAGATATTTTCAATGTCGAGGATGTTTTCACATTTTATGCCACGATTTCTGGACCCCAAAGCACCCTATCCCATTTAATAGCCCTCACCAGGAAAGATATTCACGGTCGACCATCCTGTCGCCATCTTCACTCCCCGTAGGCTTCCGCCTCTCCCAAGGCGCAAACTCATGTAGCCCTAGTTAGTCCACACCCTTTCATCCTTCATCCTTCATCCTTCATCCTTCATCCTTCATCCTTCATCCTTCATCCTTCATCCTTCATCCTTCATCACTCACTCACTCACTCGCCAATCATCCATCCATCCATCCATCCATCCATCCATCCATCCATCCATCCATCCATCCATCCATCCATCCATCCATCCATCCATCCATCCATCCATCCATCCATCCATCCATCCATCCATCCATCCAACTATTCATCTGCCGCCAAATGGCGGTGACAGTGATCAATATGTAATTTAACTTTCACAGAAAAATTCTTGACCGGTTTTTCCGATCTTTAAAATTCGATTTGGGCGAGGATATTTGTAAAAATGGAATTTTTGAATTTCTGTAGATGAAGGCGCCTGCTAACGGCGCTAATGAATTTATAGATTGAATTCGCGCCGAGTTAGTCAAACGCAGAAAAATCATCCGCAAATTCATGTGTTATGTTGTTTTCAATTCAGAGGAGACAGCGATGAATTTGAAAGCTCTAGATCAAAACGAATTAGATTATAGAATGAAAGACTTGGCAAAAAAGGAACGTGAAATCTTGCATGAAGTTCTTGAGACCCTCAAAGAAATTGATGCAAGAAAGTCTTATTTGGAATTTGGATTCGCGAGCTTGTTTGAATATCTGGTTCAAGGCGTAGGTTACTCCGAAGGAAGCGCTCAACGCAGAATTGATGCCGCCAGATTGCTTCGTGAGCTTCCCGTTATGGCTGAAAAAATTCAATCCGGGGAACTAAACCTTAGCCAAATTTCTTTGCTACAAAAAGCCATCCGCGAAGTGACTAGAATCCGCGACGTTCCTGTCACAACCGAGCAAAAAATGGAAATTCTGGAAAATCTTGGCAAGAAGTCCTTTGCGCAAACGCAACAACAAGTCGCCGCATTCTTTGACTTGCCAATAGCTCAAGCCACACAGCAAAGAGTCCAAGCAGACGAAAGTGTTCGCATCGAACTCACGCTTTCCAAGGAAGCTTTTGCTAAAATCAAAAACGCCCAGGAACTTTTGTCGCACGCAGTTTCATCCCAGGATTTAGCAGTGTTTTTGGAATACTTGGCAGACAAAGTGATTAAACAAAAAACTGGACGCAAAGATTCTGGCGACATAAAAGGTCCAACAAAAACGAACACTGCCGCTCAAGTAAAATTAAAAACCAAAAAAGGGCTTTTAAAGAATCAGCCTTGTTGCCAGTGGGTGGATTCACAAACTGGAAGACAATGTAAAAGTAAGTGGCTATTGCAAGTGGACCACAAACAAAGTCGTTGGGCTGACGGCGATCACAAAATCGAGAACCTGCAAGTCCTCTGCGCAGCTCACAACAAGTTGAAGTACCTGCAAGAAGCCGGCATTAGAAATATCTCATAACCTAAAATTTGAAACATTTGCTTATGGTATAAGGCCGCCTATTCCGGCGCGTGCCTTACTGCCGACGGGCGATACATGGGGTAATCCAACTACGCCGACGGAACTTTTACCGCCAAATGGCGGTGCTTGCGACAAAGCGACTATAACCCAGAACTTTACCGCCGAATGGCGGTATTGATTGAAGGCACTAAATAGAAAATAAAAAAGCAGCCTCTAAGGGCTGCTTTTTCGATACTTCTGCCTTCGCAAAAACTCCGGCGTGGAAGAGACTAGTGAGACTCTTCAGTTGAAGAAGACTTACCGTCGATAGTGAATTTCTCTACGTTGTGAGCAAGATCAGGAAGTTGCTCAAGGTGCTTTTGCATTTCTTCTTTTTTTAGTTCACCAGTGTTGATTTTGGATTCAGTCATTCTAGTGTCCCATTTAAGATTCTTGTTAGCTTCTGCCAAAGACATGCGCGCTCCTTTAATTGATATAAATCGCTTTCTTTATATCCAACTCCGACGCCCTTGTCCAGAGCCCCTCCCCAAAAACTAAAAGGGCCCTTTTTAGGGCCCTTCGGGTTAGTTCCAGTATTTGGGTGGCTTCTCACCCTTTTTTTCATTATCGACGACTAAGCGCAGGTTTCGGCCCTTGTTTTTGGCCTTTTTCTTGAAATCCTGCCTTACGAACCAGGCCTTGATCTGCAAGGTGATGAATCCAGCTATGATCCCGCCCAAATGGGCTAGATACGCCACTTCACCGCCAGTGACGCCTGAAGTCATCATGGAGGCAAATTGAACGGCACCCATCAAGGTGACGAACCATTTGTTCTTCATTGGGAACAGCATAAAGAAGTAAACGATGCGCTCGCCGAAGATAATCCCCTGAGCCAACAATAGTCCAAAGATCGCGCCCGACGCCCCGACAACTGGAACAATCAAGCCGGTCTCGGAACCCGTCGCCAAAGCATAACCCCAAACACCCACGCAGTAGATGATCGCGGCACCAACACCTGAAGCGAAGTAATAAGTCAGGAAGAACTTCGTGCCCCAGCGCTGCTCAAGCTCGGCACCAAAGAACCACAACATCAGCATGTTGAACAGGATGTGAGTCACCTGCATGGAGTGCACGAACATGTACGTGAACAACTGCCAGATCTCGAAATTGAAAAGAACTTTACCCGGAACCAGGGACAGATAGGAAGTGACCGGAATCTTCGCGAATCCCTCCACCATCACTTGAAGAAGGAACCAGATCGCCACATTGATGATCAGCAACCACTTCACTGCAGGAGTCAGCGGTGCTGTTTGAAAACTTACGCCTCTATTCATATCTTCTTAAAATACTCCAAAAACTTCTCGTAGGTCTGCTCCAGACTTTCAACCAGGACCTTGGTCTCAGCGATCAACGGGAAGAAGTTAAGGTCCCCGGACCAACGCGGAATCATATGATAGTGAAGATGCTCTGGAATTCCCGCACCCGCCACAGCCCCATGATTCAAACCCAGGTTAATTCCACCTGGAGAATAAATCGCATTGATCGCCGCCATGGTTAAACGAATGGTGTCTTGAAGATCCATAAACTCTGCATCCGACAACTTCAAAAGATCCCCGCAGTGACGTCTTGGCAAAACCAGAACATGTCCACTGTTATAAGGAAACTTATTCAGAACAACCATGGAGTGCTTGGTTTTGTAGACACACAAACTATCGAAGGACACTTCCTTCTTTGCGGCATTACAAAAAACGCAGCCCTCGGGTTTGATCAACTTGCGCACATACTTCATGCGATCTGGACGAAACAGAACATCACGTTCCATCGGCCAGATTTCTTGATTGATGCAAATCGTGGCTTTAACAGTACTGCCAGAAAGCTTTGAAGACGACTTTTTCGAAGTCGTCTTCTTAGTGGTGGTTTTTTTCGCTGTTTTCTTTTTGGCCATCAATTACTCCCAGTATCCTGGCATCATATATAACGGCTGATTCAGATACTGAGATCGCAGCAGGTATTTCACTGCACTTTCCATATTCACGCCCGGCGTGATTCCCGCAGCAATCGCCGCCTTGCCTTTAAGAACATCAGCGAACTCAACCAAAGAGTTCAAATCGTCCTCGCCTTCGCGACCGCCGAAATCAAAGATGCTCATTTTCTTTTTAGGAACTTCAAAGACATCATAGTCTTTACCCAGTTTCGCAAGCTCCGCCGCCAGGCTGACAGCATCGTCAAAGAAACCTTCCTGATCCGCAAAGCCCACTTTCACAGCCGTAGCCCCTGTGAACACGCGACCGTCAGCGTATTCAGACACCACGTCGTCTTTCAATTTGCGCTCTTTTGCCACAGTCCCTTTGAACTGCGCATAAACTTCGTTGATCATGTTCTGGAAAAGATTCTTTTCGTCTTCGCGCATAGGACGATACTCGGCACCGGAGTCTTTGAACTTACCGGATGTGATCGAGTAACGGGACACTTTCGCCCAGTCATAAAGCTTTTCAAGATTTGCGAATTCCATGATCACACCGATCGAGCCCACCAAGGCCCCTGGCGCAACCACGATCTTGTCACAGGCTACCGCAGAGTAATACGCCCCTGATGCCATCACACCCGTCGTCACGCAAACCACAGGCTTTTTCAACTCATCACGAACCTTTTTGATTTCGTGATAGATTTCCTGTGACGGACCTACAGATCCCCCCGGAGAGTTGATGTTGATCACCACCGCTTTTACGCGGTTGTCTTCAGAATATTTTTTTAGATTTTTAAGAAAGCGTTTTCCGTTCAGAATCACGCCGTTCATTTCCAAGTGCAGGATCGTGTTTTTTGCGGAAAGAGTTTTTTCCTGTTCACCCAGCATGCCTGAACCTGCTTTTAGCAAAGCTCCGATACCGATGAATACTAGGATAATGATAATGAGTTTTTTGAAGAAACCATTCTTCTGCGCCACGATGTCGACTCCTGCTGAAAATAAAAAAAGGGGAACCTTGTTAGGCTCCCCTTTTTAGACATTTCAGTCAATTACGCTGGGCGCAATATCCCTACTACTGTTTGCCGTCAGTCTTCATGTTTTTCAACTGGTCAGCGAACAAGTCACCGAAAGTTGATTTAGAAGTTGCTGTTGCTTTCTTAACATAGTCATCAACGTCAGCTTTTGACTCACGAAGTTTAACTAGTTTAGCAGACAAACCGATCTTACGAGCGTCTTTGTCGATAGAGATAACTTCAGCTTTTACAGATTGACCCGGTTTAATGAAGTCTTCAACTGTGTTGATTTTATCAGTTGTAAGCTCAGAAATGTGGATCAAACCTTCGATATCAGACTCAAGCTCAACGAAAGCACCAAAATCAGCTGTTTTAGTTACTTTAACGTCGTGTTGTGTACCGATAGCGTATTTGTTCTCGATGTTTGCCCAAGGGTCAGACTCAAGTTGTTTGATACCCAAAGAGAATCTTTCGTTCTCGATGTCTACACCTAGAACAACTGCGCGTACTTTAGCACCTTTAGCGAACATTTCGCTTGGGTGATTTACACGTTTAGTCCAAGAGAAGTCAGAGATGTGAACTAGGCCGTCAATACCTTCTTCGATGCCGATGAAGATACCGAAGTCAGTAACAGATTTAACTTCACCTTCGATGATTGTACCTGGAGCGTAAGACTCTTTAAGTTCAATCCAAGGATTTTGTTGAAGCTGTTTCATGCCCAAAGAAATGCGGCGGTTTTCAGTGTCTACTTCAAGAACTACTACTTCTACTTCGTCACCAACGTTAACGATTTGAGAAGGGTGTTTTACACGTTTAGTCCAAGACATTTCAGAAACGTGGATTAGGCCTTCAATGCCTTCGCCAAGTTCAATGAATGCACCGTATTCTGCCAATGAAACAACTTTACCTTTAAGCTTAGTGCCTGCTGGGTAAGAAGCTTTAACAGATTCCCAAGGATCGTTGTGCAACTGTTTCATGCCCAAAGATACGCGTTCTTTTTCTTTGTCATACTTAAGAACTTTAACTTGGATTTCGTCGCCAACATTCAACATTTCAGAAGGGTGTTTTACACGGCCCCAAGACATGTCAGTGATGTGCAACAATCCGTCCATACCACCAAGGTCAATGAACGCACCGTAGTCAGTGATATTTTTAACGATACCAGTAACAACAGAACCTTCTGCCATAGTGTCAAGAGTTTGTGAACGCAAGCTGTCGCGTTCTTCTTCAAGAAGCGCACGGCGAGAAAGAACGATGTTGCCACGCTTTTTGTTGAATTTGATAACTTTGAATTTGAACTTTTTGCCCAAGTAAACGTCCATGTTGCGAACCGGACGAAGATCAATTTGAGATCCTGGCAAGAATGCTTTAACGCCGATATCAACGCTCAAGCCGCCTTTAACTTTAGCAACAACAGTACCTTCGATAACTTCTTCGTTTTCTGCTGCTTTAGAGATATCAGTCCATGCACGTAGCATGTCTGCTTTATCTTTAGAAAGAACGATCATACCGTTTTCGTTTTCGATACGGTCGATAAGAACTTCTACTTTGTCTCCAGCTTTTACTTCACGAACGCCGTCAACAATACGGAATTCATTGATAGCAATCAAGCCTTCAGACTTGTAGTTGATGTCCACTAGAACGTAGTCAGATTGAACTTCTACTACAGTACCAGTAACAACGTCGCCAACTTTGAAATCTTGCTCTTTCATGGACGCTTCGAATAGAGAATCGAATTCGCCTTTATCAGATTTTTTTGCACCATAGATGCCAGGATTAGCAGCGACATTGGAATCTTCTGCATCCAAGAAAGCTAGCACTTTCTGTTTTTCAAGTTCGGCCTTGTTAAGTTGTTTTGTCATATCGTTTTTTAAATACCTCCACGTAGTAAAGCCTCGAGGACCTTACCCGTACCTTTCTTCGCCTTTGGCGAACCAATGGTTTAGCGAGCTAAGGGGTCGGAAGTCAAAGGTTTTGCGCACCCCGTTAGCCTTTTCAAAAAGGTGACAATTGTAAGCCAACAATACCTCTTGCATTTTCGTGATTTCCCCTGCTTATCTCCACCATATTTGATCTGAGAATAGGGGGCGCTGGGTGAAGTCATATTTGCTGTTTTTGTTCGTATACTTAATGGTCCCCGTTTCTATCGCAGGACCCCAATTTCGGGGCCAAGTTTACTCGGCGCTGCGCTTTATTGAGCACCATCAGACCACGGGGGAGGACGGCTACGACCCCGGTCAGTGGCGCGCCCGGGTGACCTCCTACCTGCCCAGCGCAGTGGGTGTCGGCAAATTCAACACCCCTTTTGAAGAGCCCACAGCTTTCGTAGCAGCCTCCGTCGCCAATGTTTTGGCAGAGATTTATTTTCTCGCACCGGAATACAACTCCATCCCGCCGATGATCCGTAAAACCGTAGCAGGATTTCGCAATTACTATTGGGATGAACTTTTTAATTTCTATCCACCGGCAACTTACCGCGGAGTCCAAGTGCGCCAGCCCAGGTACATGTACCTGGCACCGCACTTTAAAGGCTTTGCCAACATCCCACCCGATGCCGACACCACATCCGTGTCCTATGCGACTTTTGCTTACTTGAATAAAATCGAAAATGGCGAGGACAGTTACCAGTCTTTGCCAGACTCCGTGGTGCGTGCACTTTCGAAAGCCCGGGATGTGGACCGCAAAGCCCATATCTATAACGCCGGACAAGGTCAGAAAAACACCGGCGCATTTTTAACATGGCTATGGGATGAAGATGATCCCAAGATGCCGCGCAATTTATTTTCAAAACCACACAACGGAACCCGCGTGCCTTTCAATCGCAATGATGTGGATTGCGTGGTGAATGCGAACGTTTTAAAAGTTCTGACTCTGGCTAAAAACACCGACGGCCCCGGTTACCAGGCTGCTTGCAATCACTTGAATCGCATGGCGATTCAAAAGGATTTTTTCTATTGCGGAATGTATTATCCAAGTCGCTATATTCTGCCTTACACCATGGCCGAAATTCTGGATCAAGGGGGCAGCTGCCTGGAACCCTCCCGCGACAGAATCATTTCGTTCCTGCTTAAAAAACAAAAACGCAATGGTGGCTGGAAAAATAAATTCCTGACTCGCCCCGATCGCATTCAATCCACGGCGTGGGCCTTAAGCGCCCTGGCGCAAATTGGCGATCCGAACAATCCACGACACCGTCAGGCTGTGCGCGATGCTGCTAATTATCTGGCAGGAATGAGTGCCCGCGACCGTCACGGAAATGTCTATTGGCCAGGCGAGGTTTATTTTGCAGCAACGTTCGTCGCGCGCTATCCGGTCGTATGGAGATCTTCGGCGTATACGACAGCGACTGCTGTCAAAGCCTTGCTACTTGCCGAGCGTTTTTAACTGTCACCTCACAAAACCGACACCTGCATTTTCCCATGCGGATGTCTATTAACTCCCTTGTCGGCCTTTCTGAATGTTAGTTTCAAGTGGTAAAGCTGAAACTGATTATCAGAAAGGATCTTTGATGAGTTCATACTTCACCGTCTCTGACGGCACAAAAATATTCTATAAAGATTGGGGTCAAGGACAACCAGTCTTGTTTTCTCACGGCTGGCCATTGACCGCTGATGCTTGGGAAGCCCAAATGCTGGCGCTGCTGCATGAAGGCTATCGTGTCATCGCCCATGATCGTCGTGGTCACGGTCGTTCTTCCCAAACTTGGGAAGGCAATCACATGGACCAATACGCCGATGACCTGGCCGAGCTGATCGAGGAATTGGATCTGCATGATTTGATCTTGGTGGGACATTCCACCGGTGGCGGTGAAGTCGCCCGCTATCTGGGTCGACACGGTACAACCCGTGTGGCGAAGGCTGTGCTGGTGGGAGCTGTTCCACCATTGATGTTGAAAACTCCGCAAAACCCAAATGGTCTACCAAAGGAAATCTTTGATGATATCCGCCAAGGGGTAGCTGACAACCGCTCGCAGTTCTATCTGGATTTGTCGAAGAAGTTTTATGGCTTCAATCGCATGATGAACAAAACCTCCCAAGGGTTATGTGACTCTTTCTGGTTGCAAGGCATGTTGGGCGGAATTAAAGCCCAATGGGATTGCATCGAACAGTTCTCGGAAGTGGACTACACTGATGATCTTAAGAAATTTGATATTCCGACATTGCTTGTCCACGGCAGTGACGATCAGATTGTGCCGATCGGTGCCGCTTCTATTGAAGCCGCCAAGATCATTCCTGATGCGATTTTAAAGGTGTACGAGGGAGCCGATCACGGCTTGGCTCAGACTCAGCCAGAGAGATTCAATTCAGATCTGCTGGAGTTCATCGGTACACCGTCTGAAATCACCGTGGGCCGCAATAGAGGCCGCCTTGGTGATCAACTGGGGTCCCAACATCACTAACTTCATGGGGCCGCATTAAACGGCGGCCCCTTAAGCTGTCTCATTTCTGGAATTTCAAACGTGATCAGTTTATTGACAGCGCGGTGACAATTCAGCGAATCCTGTCTTTTGTTAAGTAATTGTCGTGCCACCAACCGGTGGTAACCTTCCGTAAATACTAAGAAGTCTCAGCATGCCAAGCGGGCCTTACCCTTGCACTACTTCCAGCCATGGAACTAAAGAAGCTTACATTCAAAATTATTATAGGCACCTTGAGTATATCCTTATTGGCGGGTTTCACCGGCACCGAGGAATACGTGGAATTGAATGGCATGTTGAACGGTCGTTCATCGGGTTCATTTTCTAGAGGCGACAGAAACGTCGTAACCACTTTAACCCGTGGCACACGCGGACAGGTTCTGGAAACCAAAAAGCTTCGTTCTGGTAGTTTTGGAATTAAAATCAAAGTTCTTAATGGCAAAAACCAAGGCGACGAGATGTGGGTTTACCATCGTGATGGTGATTCAGATCTTTCTCTATATGATTCCATGCCCGACAGATGGGACAAGGCCACTAAGAGCGCCAGCATCGAAAACGCCAAGGCCGCAAAAGTCGAGCGTGAAAAGCCCGCTGTCGCAGATCCTGATAGTGTAAAAAGAAAATCAGCACAAGCGCTACAGGCCATCGAATCCATCAATAGAGCGAACGAAGAAGTGAAAAAATCTAACTGCTCAAATTGCAGCATTGCTGCATCCACAAAAGAAGGTCGTCGGACTTTGATTCGTCCAGAAAGAAGACGTTACGACAAACGTGGAAGACCAATCGAATTTAGAACTATCACGCCACAGTGTGAAAAAATCATGAGTACTCAGGGAAAACCTGGGCCACTAGGGAACTATTTAATCAAATTGATGTCTCGACCAGGCTATAAACAGATTTATACAGATCCAGACTCAATGGGCCCAATGTGCCCACGCTTCAAATCCCTGAGTGACTCCGACAAGCTTTTGGCGCAAACTTGGCTTTGGACAGCACTGGGCCGCGAGGAATCCACAAAGTGTGACCCAGGACTTGAACACGCCGAGACTTACGTTGATCGCAACGGAAACGTTAAAATACTGAATCCAGATATCGGTATCGGCATCTGGACAATGGAGAAAAGTGCGGCTGTCCGTCGCGAGAATGGTCGCAATATGGTTGAATGTCGTGAAGTAAGAACTGCTGAAGGACAAGCACGTTGTGCTGTATCCATTCGAGCTAACGGAAATAGGTACTGGGGCCCAATGCGTGGTAAACGCATTCAGAAACAAATGATGCCTCATATGGAAAGGTTCAGACCATGTTTTCAAAAATAATCACACTTCTTAGTCTTGCCATGATTGCTTTTTCATCAGTTGCATTTGCTGAGTCGATTCCGAAATTGACTCCAGGGAAATACGAACTCACATCCGGTGACGAAGAGTATTGTCAGGCTCTTGAGATCACGAAGAAAGACATCACTGATAGATACTTGACGATCGGAAAGGATCGATTTTCTTTACGCAATCAAGAAATCAAGGAACCATCTGACTTTGACACGAGCTGTGAGGACCAATTAATTTCCACGCGTGAAGACGTCGATACTTCGACTACTTTGGTAAAAATTAACAAAGAAGTCTGTAAGGGTCGCATCACAACCACTTCGCTGAAATCAGTTGTTGTGACTGCAGATACAATCACGATCAATCAGAAGAAAGATCAAAAGGATCTTGGGACCTGTGTTTTCACTAAAAAATAATTAGCGCGCGCAAGACGCTAGATAGATCGAACGAGGCTTGGACCCACCGTTGAATGTCAACGTATCTTGGGCCAGGCCTTTTCCCGTTTTATAATCGATATCAATCGACTGGCGGGATAACACCATTCCCATCTGACGTTTGGTGCTTTCCAGATTCAAACCGAAATCATCGTTTCGTTTAATATCTCTAAGTGAATCCACTTTGACATAGATCTGTGAAGATTTCGCGTCTTGTCCTTCAAGGACCACATCGCCCACTTCATTTAAAACCACCGAGTATTTTTCCTGTGGCTTCATGTTTGGATTCAATGATCCCTTGCAAGTCACCACCACCTCTTTTTGAGCATGGGCGAACGTGCTTAGAAAAATCAAACCAGACACTGCAAAAACTTTGATCACAACAGACCTCCGGGACAACCAAATGCCATCAGAGGTACAAAGGCCGGGCCGTCCATCAAATCTCACCTATTCCAAAGGAACAGAAATTCGCGTTTGCGCCTTGAAGAAATGACAGGGCCGGGCCTAATTTAAGCACTTTCAGTAACGATCTTATCAGGATTGCGCACATCCCAGTTCCTAACGTAAGTGGCTGTAGCTTCTGAAAACTTCGTTGCCACTGCCAACTGCCAAACCATCGTGCAAGCTGGGACTAAACTAGAATTCGGCCAGACACAGATGAGATTTGCCTGGTTTACCGTCCCGAGTTCGGCAAACCCCAGGCCGAAAAGCTGATCATCGACGGAATTAAAAAATCCCTCAATTCTTAGAGATAACAGCCGGTTACAAATAGATAACCATAGTGACCTTTTTCGAAATGGCTTCATTCCTTAGACAGCCACAGTGTCTTCAAAAGTGATTAGTGGTTCCCCAGGCTGGAAACTCATTTGCAGTTAAAAGCCTTGGAACAGCCATTTAATAACTTGTCTCAAAACGAGACATACACAAACGAAAGAGAGAAACCATGAAATCGAAAAAAGCAGTATCCGTACTTACCGCGGCAACTTTGGTAGCCCCAGCATTTGCTTCCGCACGCAGTCCAATGGAAGACGCCACTACAACTGGCAGTGCAGCCGTTCAAAAATCCACAGCCTCTGAAATCGCTTTGGATCAATCCACGGCGACGTTGTTATCTTTGATTATTGCAACGACAAAGGTTGAGCGCAGTGCTGGTAAAATCGTAGCTGTTGATCCAGCCGTTCATAAAAAGTACACATACCTGCGTACTGCTTACTTGGGTGGCGTACCGACGTCCAGCGTGACTATTGGTGCAACTTATCTGGGTGTTGAGTCTGTGAAAAAAGTTGAATTCGTGTTGAAGCCACTGACGTTGGTTCTTCGCGCAATTCAAACTATGGGTAAGCTTTCTGTTGAAGGTATCGAAAGATTCTCGATCGCGACAGGTCTTGATAAAGTGTTGGAACAGTCCTTTGATAGCTCTGGCAAATCCGTTGAATATACATATGAGCGCGTAATCAGACCCGTCCTTCAGGTTCTGATCAACAAACACACAACACTTTCTTCAATGACTTCTTCAGCATCCGCAAGTGCTGCAGGTTCATTCTTCTTCATGATGAATGATTCCAAAGAAGCTATGTCTGTTTCTCAAGTGCGCAACATTTTGGGCCAAGACCAAGTAATCCGCACTCGTATCGACGCAGAAGTGCGCGGTCTTTCTGAAATCTTCAACTTGAATGCAGATCAACAGTCTCAGTTGAAAATCGCTATCTATGACGACATCATCCGCCAAGCAGTTGCGAACAAGTTCAGCGAAGACTCCAGCCTATACAATCTTGACGTTATCAAATTGATGGCTGATAAAAACATCGTTGATCGTCATGCAACTTCAGCGGCTTTGGAAGTTCGCGCCCTTATCGGCAAATTGACTTCTTCCGAGCAAGTTGATGCCAATACGAAAGAATTGGCTCTGCAAAATGCTGACATGGCTTTGCAATTGGCTGCATTGCTTGAGTCTCAATTAACGACAAACAACGTTAAAGATCCAGCAATCAGAGCAGATATCGAGCGTATGCTTGGTTCAGTTTCTTCGAAACTGGCTTTGATCGGCTTCAATCTTAAGAAGTAATAATCTGGGAGGAGTCAATTCAGACTCCTCCCGTTTTTTGTGAAGAGAAATAATGAAGCAAATGCTTTTAATCCTGATCACAGCAATTCTCCCTTGGGCAGCACATGCTCAGGCCCTGACTTGCTCTTCAGTGTTCTCTGCAGAAAAAACGATTACAGAAACCTATGATTCTTTTAAAGCCAAAAAACTTGCCATCTTAAAAAACACCACAGGACTTCAGCATCTGTCAGCGCTTTACGAATACAACAAACTCTTTGCGACTGAAGCTAAGGACAATGCCTCCCCACTTTCTGAAAAAAGATTCGCTGAAATCACCAAGAAAATGTTGATGAGCGTGACTTCGAAAGAACAACGCCTGACGGTTGAAGAACTGGCCTATATGACTTCATCTCCCCGCAAGATGAAAATGTTCGAAGGCATTCTATATTATCAAGTCATGATGGAAGCGCCGATCCGAATGATTCAGCAGTACATCCAGTACACTGCAACTCGCGGGGGAAGTCCGGACTTTTTAACTGCGCCCAAAGCGTCTGAAAAAGGACTTCGCTTCATTCAATCCGTGTATAACGGCCCTTTAAAGTACATGCTGTTGATTCCCCATGGTATTGATTTGCCAGGCGGTTTGACTCCGACTCAGAAAATCTTCAAAAAACTTTGGCGCGATCCAAAATATCAGCCGGACGCCGCTGAAATGGCCGTGCTTAAAACCTATAAAGCGGAAAGCATCTTTAAAGAACGTCAGGATTTTTTAAATGAGCATCGCACTTGGGTTAAAGTTCGCCGCTTGGGTGATTACGCCTTGAATGCGATTGTCGCAGTGGCTTTACTGGAAGCCTACAATTGGTATGAGCAATTAAATGATCCTGAAGCGACCGTTGAAGCCGATAAGTTTTTAGATAGCTCCAAGTATCAGCTGGCATCAGATGAAGTTCGTATTTATAACGAAACAGTTCCCTTTCCGCACATGGCCATCGAGATGGACGGCCTGGTCTATTCTTATGGTCAAACACATATGACTGTTAAAACCGTGCGCGAGTACGTGCTCTCTGACGTTATTCAAGAAGGTCTTACTCAAGGTCAAACCAAAGAAGATACACTTTTACAAAAAGGCATTGCATGGACAGGCCTGAATAAAACTGAACGTGTCATGCAAACGGCGCGTTTGAAGCTGGGCCAAGAGCAAAAGAACAAATTGAAACGCCATTTGGAAATGCAAACCGGCAAGCGCTACCGCAATTACACTCTGGCACTGGACTGTGCTTCGATGGTGGTGAAAGCTTTAAAAGAACAAGCGCAAACGGAAATCCCGGCGATCATCGATCCATCCCCAAGCCAGGTGATGTTTTACTTTGGCGGATTAAAAACTATGGGCGCGAAAAACTCATCTCAACAGCCTCTTGTCCAAGAGCTTTTACAAGTGCGAGTTGCAAAGACCAAGGAAAACAAGAACCACCTGTGGCGCAATCTCTACATCAACATGATGGAAACACGGGTCTATTGGTCCTTCGTTGGCTATTCAGCGGCTCAACGTGCTTACCTGGAAGCTCGCTATGGCAAAGACATCCAATACTGGGATGATGAGACCCTGGATTACTTCAAACTTTGGGAATCTGAAATCCGCGAGCAATTCCAACAAGAGACTCATCAAGGTCAGCTGGGATTGTTTAAAGAAACATTGAATACCAAAGATCCGGCAATGAAAGAGTCACTGCGTGTGGCTATGGACGCTTATTTTGGAATGGAAGAACAAAATCTTCGCGAAATCCAGGAAAGCCCACAAAGCCGCTTCGAAGATATCTATCGCGCAAACCTGCGCCTGGCATTGCTACTTGAAACCAAGCAGCGCATGCAATCCCAAATCAAATAATCATGGAGAAAGTAAGTCCTTGCCTCTGGCGCGACCTTTTAGATTTTGGATTTTACGAAGGCTTCGACTTTATCGACGACTTGATTCAAATCAAGTTCAGTAGAATCCAATTCAAGTGCACCCGTCGGAACTGACATAGGAGCCGCCTTACGAGTGGAGTCCTGGTGATCACGTTGTTTTTGGGCTTTCACCATATCGCTGTGATCAAGTCCAAGCTCTGTAGCACGACGAGCAGCGCGATGTTCAGAAGAAGCCGTCAAATAAACTTTTGCTTCAGCAGTTGGGAATACCACAGTTCCGCAGTCGCGGCCTTCAGCCACCAAACCATGCTCACCATTGCTACAATTGCGTTGCGCATCCAACAAGGCTTTACGAACTTCTGGATAATGGCTGACTTTGGAAGCGAAGTTACCCACGTCTTCGTGTGCAATCGCATCTGTGACATCTTGATTCTTGAAGTAAACGCGCGTGCGATCGGACTCCAGGCTCACGTTCCAAACCGGATTGTGAGTCAATTCTGCCAACGCTTTGACATCATCAAGATCAACATTCAATTGAATAGCGGCATAGGCCAAGCCACGATAGAAAGCACCTGTAGAAACCCACTTCCAGCCAAGACGGCGGGCAAGTTCACGGCTCACTGAAGATTTACCAGAAGCCGCAGGTCCATCGATCGTTACTACTAATCCCATTTCCACTCCAAAAATCCAATCTACACAAAAAGCCGAGAATTCTAAACTGTCGGAATCGGTGTTCCAGCCAAAATAGGAATCTCTTTGAGCACTTCTTTCAAAGCCGCAATGGCAGCTTCGTTTTCGTGATCAAGCCCTACACTCAAACGCATATGCGTCTTGAACCCATAGTTTAAAACAGGTCGCATGATGATCCCACGACGAAGCAAGGCTTCATTGACTTTCACCGCGTCACGAAGTGTGTCAAACATGACGAAGTTACCTTGGGAATGAATGTACGGCAGGCCTAATTCTTCTAATTTCTTGTAGAAGTAATCAAGCCCTTTCCAGCAAATTTGCTGCGAGCGTTGAAGGAATTCTTCATCTTGCAGAGCCGCATTTGCAGCTACTTGCGCTAAATCGTTGACATTGAAAGGCTTGCGCACACGGTTAAACACCTCAACAACCGCTGCAGGAGCGATCATCGCGCCGATTCGGAAGCCCGCCAAACCATAAATTTTAGAGAACGTACGCAAAACAATCAGGTTGTTGTATTTATTGATGTAATTTTGTGCTGAAGCATAATCCTCAGCTCGCACAAATTCGTTATAAGCTTCGTCAAAGACAATCATTACGTCGTCACGGTTCCCCATGCGTTGCAAGAATGCCTCGATTTCAGCCTTTGATGCATAGGTCCCTGTTGGATTATTTGGATTTGACACAAAAACCAAGCGGATATCCTGCTCGGGATGTGCAAAGAAGTAATCAGCAATGGCTTCAAGATCAAAACGATAGCCTGAAGTCAAAGGCACCTTACGGATCGCCGCTCGGTTTGCCCCTGCACTCACTTCATAGGCGTTGAAAGCCGCAACAGAGGTCAAAACCCCCTGTTTTGGTTCGCAGAAAATGCGGGTCAGCAAATCAATCAGCTCGTCACTGCCATTTCCGATGGCCAGTTGGTTCGTCGGAAAGCCCCACTGTTTGGAAATTGTATGCAAAAGCTCATAATGTGAGGGATCTGGATAAAGATTTTGGTGATCCAGAGCCTTTTTTACCGCCGCCATGGCTTTCGGACTTGGACCCAAAGGATTTTCATTGCTAGCAAGTTTATAAACGGTTTTCAAACCGTATTCCCTTTGAGTCTCGGAGATCGGTTTTCCAGGTTTGTAGGGCACTAGATTTAAAATTTCTGGAGAAATCTTCACGTAACAATCCTTTTCTTACGGGGATATCTTTGCTATATCTGATCGCCTAGCTTTAACACATTCTAGTGCGATTTCAATAGAGAGCGTTTAAAAATGCAAAACAGTTTCATGTTAGGTGTAAGTGTGGGCGAATCCTTCGCAGAATATATTCTGCTCGATGGAATAAACACAGTTGCAGCCAAACGCGCCTACCTTTCCCGAGAGAATTTAAAAAACTCTCTTCAGCAATTTGTTTCCGCTCACAAAGAAAAAGGCATCGCCAAAGCTTTTGTCAGCCTCAGAATTTCTGAAAAACTAATGGACTACAAACTTTCAGGAGCTGTGGCTCACGTCACGACTGAGGGTTTTGAAAACTGGCTGGAGCTGCGTGGCTGCTCCGGGGCCGCCCTGACCTCCTCTGAACTGCATTTTTCTGTGCGCGAAAGAATTTTGGCTTCCGGTCAGATTCTGCATGCTCTTGCACAGGAGGAAATCGAAGCGATCGCTGCTAAATTGCAGCTAATGGAAATTAAAAAAGTCTGCCTGCACTTCTTGCACGCTAACATCAATCCAGCGCATGAAAAACAGGCGCAGGAATTGTTTCAAGCCAAAGGCATCGAAGTTTTCACCCCCGAAAAAACTGAAAATCAGGATGAAGTCACGCGCTGGAGAAAAAATGCGCTGAATGCGACAATCTCCAGTCTGTTCCAGGATCTGAAAAAAGATCTGCTGGAAGGCATGAAAGATGCAGTTCCTGAATCCCAAGTTTATTTCGTCGGCTCTGCCGGCGAAGTATTCCAGGATGAAACTAACAAACGTGTTGGCAGCTTGTTTGCCTCTTACAGCGCTTTAGGTTTCCAATATCAAAATTCAAAAATGGATGTTCTGCATCTTGGGCTTGAGGACTTTGTTTTGATCTCTCCGGATTCCTGGAGTGAAAATTGGGAAAGCCCTTGGGGTAAAGTCGAAAACAAAAGCCTGCAAATGCGTCAGCTAAGTATTCAACCGACCATGGGAATTAAACTGAATTCCTTTAAGCATTTTGATTTCCATCGCAACCTCGAAGGTTGGGAACCAGGACCGATGAGTTTTGGTCGTGGTCAAAAAACCACGCTTATGGATTTGTGGACTGAAAATGCCAAGGTCACAAAAATGGCCGGCCTTCAGGATCGCATGGTGGCTGCAGGCATTCAAAAATTCAAAACCGCTCTTCTGACCATGGTTAAGTCCAGTTACGATCGCAATCTTGAGATTTCGACTGTGATAAAAGAGCTGCAAAGCCTGGGCATGCAAAAAGTTGTGATGGAGTCCCTGCTACATCGTCAAAACAAAAAAATCAAGGTGACCGGACCCTTGGCGGAACTTTTCGCCAACGGATTTAAGAAAGATCCTAACGCTTCCATTGATGATCAGGATTTTGCTGAAGCCCGCGCCGTCGTTGCTGTGGGTCTGAAGGCGAAGGTTTAATTTATGTCTTATCATATCGAATTGTTTCACTCTTTGCTTTCCGATTTCCTTCAAGGTGAGTCTGCTCTTTTGACAACGGAAAACGATGTCCTCATGGTGCGCGGAAAAAATCCGGTGTCCTATGGCACTCTGGTGACTGCCGCAAATACAGTTTCCAAATATTTGAAGCTGGCTGAAGGAGATATTGCTCTTTTGAATGATCCTTACAGCGGTGGCACCACCCTGGATGAAATCACTTTCATCATGGCTGTGTCCGAGGACTTGATCTGGGTCAACCGTCTGCCTTTGAATAAAAACCTGAGTTTTGGAAAAAGTATTGAAGAGGAAGGCTTGCGCATTCCTCCAACTCCCCTGCGCCAAAAAGGACAACTGAACGAAATGATCCTGGGTGCGATGGGCGCTCACCCCGCTTGTCCTCCCCAATTTATGGAGTGGATCAAAACTCAATGTGCTTCGATGATCGTCAGCGCTCAAAAACTGCATGACACCATTGAAGGCACGGGCCTTTCCGTAACGGGCGAGCTTATTGAAGATTACCTTCAACTTTCCAAAAAGCTGGCTGTGCAAAAAATTTCGGAGCGAGCTTCGGGCGAAACCCGCGTTGACGTGGTTCTGGACAGCGGCGAATTGCTGCGCCTGAATCTGGAAATTCAAGATGGCCGCGTGATGATGGATTTCGGCGGCACTTCCGCAGCGAAAACTTTGCACCTGACTGAATCTGCAGCCTACGGAACCTGCTTTAAAGCGATCAGTGCATTTTACGGCTTTGATCAGTATGCAAATACTGGTTCATTTTCGATTCTTCAAGTTACCAAGCCCGCCGGCTGCTGGTTGATGGCCAAATACCCGGCTTCCACCATGAAGGGAATGACTTGCGGAGTGGCAGCACTTCAGACCGCCATCGATTTGGCGTTGTCACATATTCATTCCAAGAACGAACGTGCACTGGATTCCCACGCACCGCTAATGGTGCAAATGAAGCACGACTCTTCTCAGATTTTCCTTAGTCTTGAAGGGGGGGCCGGCGCCACGGGTGAAGTCGATGGCCAGAACGCTCATATCGAGGGCCTTTCTATCGAAACCTTGGAAAGAAACTTTCCGGTTCATGTACATCGCATGGATCGCCGCAACTCTCAGGGTGGAAAAGGCAAACACAATGGAGGGCGCGGCATGATCTTTAAGGTGGAAGCCCTGGATGAAATGCAATTGTCCTGGTTAACTGACATGACCTTGCACCGTCCACGTATTCCAAAGAACTGCTCTCACGGGGACGCTTCCGAAGTCACATTGGAACAAGCCGGCTCCACAAAGAGCTTGCCTGTATTGGGACAACAAAAGATCCTGAAGGGCGAGATCCTAAGTTTCTGCTCAGGTTCTGGCGGCGGCCACGGTCGCCCGGAACAAAAAGTCATTGCTGAATAAATCTCAAAGGAGGTTTTCATGAAATCAGAAATTGCGTACCTGGCTGGTGGTTGTTTTTGGGGCATGGAAGACCTTCTGCGCAAACTTCCCGGAGTGATGAAAACGGAAGTGGGATATATGGGTGGAAACACCCCAAATGCCACCTACAACGAAGTAAAAACCGGCACGACTGATCATGCTGAATCCGTGAAGGTAGAATTCAATCCGGATCAACTCTCATACGAAAACCTGCTGCTTTATTTTTTCAAGATTCATGACCCCACGACAGAAAACCGTCAGGGCAACGACGTCGGCACCCAATACCGTAGCGAGATTTTTTATACTTCTGACGAACAAAAGCAAACCGCTGAAAAAGTAATAGCGCGAGTTAATAAATCTGGCGCATGGGGAAAACCTGCTGTAACGACTGTTGCCGAAGCTCCTCAGTTCTGGTCTGCAGAAGGCTATCATCAAGATTATTTGTTGAAGAATCCAGGTGGTTACACTTGTCATTTTGTCCGCAAAGTCGATTTTTAAGATTAAACTGTGGCTGTTTCTGCAAATAAAAAAGACTATCTCGCCCACTCTCGTGGAACACTAAAATAAGTTTACATGATCGCAATTTATATAGAGCAATTTCTCTAAACTTCGTAGTCACAAGTAGTTACAACTTCGTAATAACCGATTTTGAGTTGGAAAGTTGTAGAAAGACACTGTAACCCGTAAGTAGCCGTAAGCATAAAAGGGCGGCTTGAAATGAACTCACGTGTTATTGCAATATTTATCATTCTCGGATTTTGTGCGCAGCCGGCAGCGGCGGACACAATTTTGGTACGTTCCGATGCGTGGTGTCCGTATGTTTGCGATAGCAGCAAAGCCCCCGGTTATATGGTTGAAGTTGCAACCAAGATCTTTGAAAAGGCCGGCCATAAAGTTAAATTTTCGATGGTGAACTGGGCCCGGGCCGTGAACGAAACCCGAAAAAATAAAGCCACCGCCGTTTTAGGCGCTAACTATAATGACTGTCCTGATTTCGTATTCCCCTCAAAAACATTGGGCCTTGGACAGGATTTCTTCTTCGTCAAAAAAGATTCCAGTTGGACTTATAAAGACTACTCTTCCCTGACCGGCAAAAAAATCGGCGTGATCAATGGCTATGCCTATGGTGGCGATGTCGATCGCATTATCAATGAGAACCGCGAAATCTTTGTTTCAATCTCTGGCGAACATCCTCTGGAGCAAATTTTAAAAATGATGGAAAGCAAACGTCTGGATGCGTTCATTGAAAACCAGCTGGTTCTGCGCACAGTGCTCTCGGAGATGAAAATCAACCCTGAAGAATACAAAGCGGTCAGCTCGACGGTCGCCAACGACGCGAAACTTTTTATGGCGTTCTCGCCGTCCAATAAAAAATCTGAAGATTATGCGAAGACGTTCTCCAAAGGCCTGGTTGAAATGCGCCAAAATGGAGAGCTTGCACGCATTCTTATGAAATACGGAGTCCCTGACTGGGACCCGCACTCAACCACTATTGATCCGACTAAATAATTTTTGCGCCGGAAGCCTCAAGGGCTTTCTTGATTTTTTCAACATGCTCGATGCTGGAAGTTTCCAACACGAAATCAATGCGCGTTTCACGCAGTGACAGACCTTGGGAAACCCGGTCATGACGAACTTCCAGAACGTTCGCTTTTTCAGAGGCAATCACCTGAGTCAGATTGCTTAAGTTCCCCGGCAAATCATCCACGATCACCGAAAGCTCGCACAGTTTCCCGCGCAGCGCCTGACCACGATCAATGATCTTGCTGACAATATTCAAATCGATGTTGCCACCGCTGATAATCACGCAGCACTTTTTGCCCAGATCCAGTCCGCCATGCATCGCTGCCGCCATCGCAGCAGCACCAGAGCCCTCGGCCACGGTTTTCGCACGCTCCATCAGGAACACTATCGCTTCTGCGATTTCGTCATCACTGACGGTCACGACTTGATCGACATACTTGGAAATAAAACTATCGTAAATAACCTGCGAAGGATTTTTGATGGCGATACCATCAGCAATCGTCGCCGCCCGTTTCTTTTTCTGATCCGGTGTTTGCTTGTTGTAAAGGCAAGCCATTCCCGGCGAGCGATCACTTTGCACACCGATCACGCGAATTTTCGGATTGATCGTTTTCACCGCAAGCGCGACTCCGCTGATCAAGCCCCCACCGCCAATAGGAATAATCACAGTATCCAAATCCGGAACCTTCTCCAGAATTTCAATACCGATAGTCCCCTGACCTGCGATGACCAAAGGATCCTGATAAGGATGCACGAAAGTATAACCGTGTTCTTTTTCAAGTTTTTGCGCGTGCTCGTAGGCTTCATCGTAGATTTCGCCTTTTAAGATCACGTTCGCACCATATGCGCGCGTTGCTGTTGCTTTGCTGATTGAGCAATTCTCTGGCATGACGATGGTGGATTTTACTCCTGCCAAGCGTGCGGAAAGCGCCACGCCTTGAGCATGATTTCCAGCGGAACTGGCAACCACTCCGCGAGCTTTTTCTTCGGCGCTTAAGTTAGAGATTTTATTATAGGCGCCACGAAATTTGAAACTGCCCGTGCGCTGAGTGTTTTCAAATTTGAAGTACACTTCACTGTTCAGGAGGTTGCTGGCACTGATAGAGTGACTCATTTCAGTGGGACTGATGATATCTTTGATTAGCTGACGGGCTTTTTGAATGTCTTCAAAAGTTACTTTCATAGGGAACCGAAACTCCTGTTAGTCGACCTACTTTCTTCCAAAATAGCACCTCGGGCAAGAGGCTTTCCAAGGTCCCGGTTTTTAATGGAATTTCCCAAAATGATCCTAACTACATGGAATCACTAAATTAATTGATAAATACTTTAATATTCGCAGAAATATTATGTCGCACAGGTTAACCAAAAATCACCGAAATACTCAAAAGCACTCATGATTTTGGCAAAATCGCCGAAAAGTCCAGTGAGGGGTATTGCTTGATCAAACGACTCAGAATTCTACTAATTACGACATCACTGATGTTTCTTGGAGCATTCGCATTTGCGCAAGCTTCAGAGAATATTCGCGAGCTCGTTTTCAATGGAAGAGTGAATGCTCGCTCCTCGCCTGAGTTCACAAAAAACTCCCGAAATATTTTATCGACTGTGCCTCCAGGTTCAAAAGCGGAAGTGGTTACCACGAAGCGCATGAATTCTTCCGGTTCCTATGCTGTGCAAGTTCGCTTGACCAGTGTGGGTACAGGTAAAACCAAAGCCAAAGTAGGCGACTTGGTCTGGGTATTCTATAATAAGAAAAATCCGTGGTTGAAGTTCCGCGACGGCGATGACGTGGAAATGCAAAATCCAGAGTCAGCCTTGGCCAAGCAATCCCGCGAAGCTGGTGCCTCACAACCCGCGCCTTCTTCCAACGATGACAAATCGATTGATCCGAATGAAGCGATGCCAGATCAATCACGCACTGAAGCTGGCATGGGTGGCAACTGTAAACTGACGAACTCCTGCGGTGGCACTGAAGCCAATCGCAATGATTTGAAAGATGTTGCGACGAAGGCTTTGGATGATGCTGCCTCCAAAAGTAAAAAGCCCAAAGACTTGAAAAAAGATTCCCCAGAAGTCGCGGCAAGTGACAGTGCCAAAGCGAAAGATGACGCTCTTTATGCTCGCTACAAAAAGCGCCGCTATACCATGAGTGAACATGACTGGAAGAACTTTCCTAAAATCGCAAAGTACTCCAACGATCCTAAAACGCAAAAAATGATTAGATCGGCGATGGCGAACAAAGAGCCCTACTCCACTAGTATGTGCTATCAGTATGTAAAAAGAGCTGGTATGGCGGGTGGCTGGTTGAAAAAGTATCCACCAGGTGGCGAAGCGAAGGACGCTGTCCGCGACTTAAAAGCCCAGGGATTTACCAACTTAATGGAATCTCCTTATAAAGGAATCATTAAAACACCGGACGATGCTCCAAAAGGAGCTATTCTGGTCTACGCAACTTCAGATAAAAATGAAGCTGGCGATATTCAAATCAAGACAGACTGGGAATCAGATGGTGGTTACGTCAGCGACTTCGTCAGACCCCGTGATATGAGTCAGGGAAAAGACGGCAGCTTTATGACATTTGATAAAGCGAAACGCTTTGCCAGAAAAGGGAAACCTTATAAAATCATCGGTGTGATGGTCAAAATATAGGGATGTATATGAAGAACATATTTTTAATCGCTCTTATTTTTTCATTGATCAGTTTTAAAGCCGCGGCTGTGTCGGCGGATGACTCATTGATTGCGTTGAACAAAGCAGAACAACTTGTGACTTCCCTGCCCGAGGAAGGACGCTATCAAGATAGTGACAGCAAGAATCGCGATAAGATCTTCGATATCCTGGAAAAATCCGTGAAGGCCTTTAAAGATGCGCCTGAAGATCAGCTTTTGTTGGATCAAATTGTTAAAGTGGCTTCAGCAATGAATAAAAAAGATACTGAACAGTACTCTTCCGAGCTGGTGCTGGTGCTTTTTGATTACTCGGAGCCTGAATTCAAAAACAAATCGGCAGCTATTAAAAAGCGTCAAGAGCAGTACGATACCGCTTTAAAAAAGCTTTCGCCAGTGGATGCTGCTGCCTTGAAAAAATCCATACAGAACTTCATCAGATCAAAGCATCAAGGTAACGGATAGCACTCCCCGATTCTTCGAGGACAAAGTTGTCGAATTTACTTCCGTAGCGGAAATGAAAACGACAACCTTGAATGCAAAAAAGGCAGCTTCAAGCTGCCTTTTTTATTTAGACCTTTACGCTAACTTCGTGAGCAGGATGTCTTTCACCGCGTTTCGTGTGAATCGGTGATGAGATATAGCCGTTGTCGGTGTTTCTGATATACGCCAAGTAGTCCTGCAAGCCATCGTGATCAGTGTTGTCGCTCGCAAGGATGCCGCCACTGCGCAATTGATCTTGCATCAGCTTCAATACGTCCATGTACATTCCCTTTGGGCCGTCCAGGAACAGCAGGTCCACGTTTTGTGGTTTGTCCTGTTTCAACGTTTGCAAAGCATCGCCCACGCGGAACTCTACGTACTCGATCAAACCAGCCTCAATCAGATTCTGTTTTGCTTTTGCGGCTTTTTCAGGATGAAACTCTGTGGTGATCACTTTGCCACCGCCATTATCTTTGATCGCTGCTGCCAGATAAATTGTCGAAACACCGAATGAAGTGCCGAACTCCACAATCGTTTTTGCTTTTGTCGCACGCGCCAACGCGTAGAGCATGTTTCCAAAATCAGAGCCGACGGCCATGTACACTTTGCGCATGGCTGTATAGAACTCTTCGGAAGTTGCTGTGTTGGGAAGTTCGTTCGCTTCTTTGCGATTGATCGCATCGTTATCTGCGGAGTCTTTATAAAGAGAAGCCAGGAGTGTTTGTACTTTGGGATTTGCCAACCATGAATTCATAATCGATTCCTTCCGCTTTGGAATTAAAATTGAATTCGATATAACCAAACCAAGATTCAAACACTATTAATAATGTTTGAATCAATTCAGAAGACAACCAACTGACAATATCTGTAACTAAACCTGAATGGACTTCAGATCTATACAGTCGCGATCTTTTGGAAGGAATCAACTTCCAAAGAAGCTCCACCAACCAGGAAGCCACTGACGTGAGCTTGCTTGATCAGTTGACCAGCGTTATCCGGCTTCACGCTGCCACCGTAAAGAATCGGTGCTGTGAATCCCATTTTAGTCAGAATGCTGTGAACGTCTGTGTGGGTCTCTGCCACTTGTTCAGGAGTCGCCACTTTACCAGTGCCAATCGCCCAAACCGGTTCATAAGCCACAACAATCGGTTTTGCTTTGTCAGCTTTCGCCAAGCCCAAAAGCAATTGAGTTTCCAACACGCGGAATGTGTGAGTTGCTTCACGCTCTTGCAGAGTTTCGCCAATACACAACATCGGAGTCAGACCCAAAGATTGAACGTAAGCCACTTTATCAGCGATCAAAGCATCGGTTTCACCAAAGATAGAACGACGCTCACTGTGCCCGATCAAAATGTACTGACCACCCAGTTCTTTAACAACTTGAGCCGAGTTTTCTCCAGTGAAAGCCCCAGAAGCCTGAGTATACGCATTCTGCACACCAATCTTGATCGCAGAACCCTTCACCGCCTCACAAGCCGCTTCCAAAGAAATAGCCGAAGGAAAAAACACAACCTCGCCAGTTACAGAACCCATCACCTCTTTGAACTTGCTCATAAAAGCACGAGTCTCCGCAGGCGATTTAAAAAGCTTCCAATTACCAGCAAAAATCTTTTTCATAAAAACCTCAATAAAAGAAAGGCTCCTTTGAGGAGCCTTTCAAAGAAACTATTCGTAATTGCTCGCTGGACGAGCCTTCGTGCGCAGGATTTCCAGACCTGGCAACTTATCGCCTTGAAGATATTCAAGGGAAGCTCCGCCGCCTGTAGAGATGTGGGTCATCTTGTCTGCATAGCCCGACATTTCTGCGGCTGCTGCGGAATCACCACCACCTACGATTTTTGTCGCATTTGATTCAGCGATCGCTTTTGCTACGCCGAAAGTTCCTTTAGAGAAAGCTGGATTTTCGAAAACGCCCATTGGGCCGTTCCAGAAAATAGTTCCTGCTTCTTTAAGAGCTGCAGAGTAATTGCGAATCGTTTGAGGTCCGATGTCCAAAGCCATCTCGCCATCTGGGATGACAACGTCTTTAGTTGTGTGAGCATTCGCCACATCACCGAAAGCTTTCGTCGCCACGTGATCAACTGGAAGCAGGATCGTTTTGTCACGAGCTGCAATACGTTCAATCATCTCTTTGCAGTAGCGAACTTTATCAGCTTCTACCAAAGAGTTACCAACAGACACGCCTTGAGCTTTCAAGAACGTGTAAGCCATAGCACCACCGATGATGAAACCATCAACGATGTCCATCAACTTTTCGATAACCGGCATTTTGTCAGAAACTTTTGCACCACCCATTACAGCGATATACGGGCGTTTTGGATTCGTCAGCAAAGAATCAAGCATGTTGATTTCCTTTTCGATCAGGAAACCAATGCCTTTTTCTTTCATCACAGACGGCAACGCATGAATCGTTGCGTGCGCACGGTGGGAAGCACCGAACGCGTCGTTGATGTAGATCTCTGCGTAGTTTGCGATTTTTTGCGCGAACTCGATAGAGTCTTTTGTTTCTCCCGCCTCAAAACGTACGTTTTCAAGAAGGATCAACTGATTCTTTTTCAAAGAAGGCAGCAAGTGAACTGGAGCATCAGAGTCCGGTTCTTCAACCAGGATCACTTCTGCATTCAAGTGCTCTTGAAGACGTTTTGCAACAGGCTCCAAAGAGAACTCTTTATCGTCCTTCGTTTTAGGGCGACCCAAGTGGGAAGCCATAACGATCTTCGCACCATGTTCCATGCAATACTTGATCGTCGGAAGGGAAGCCGTGATACGGTTTTCGTCCGTGATCTTGCCATCTTCCATGGGAACGTTCAGATCCAGGCGAAGGAAGACCACTTTGCCTTCCAACGCGAAATCACGAACGGTTTTAATACCTTTAAGACCTGCGCTCATCGATTACAGACCTTTCGCAGCCATGTGTTTAAGAACGTCAACCATACGGTTAGAGAAACCAGTTTCGTTGTCATACCAAGAAAGAACTTTCACCATGCGAGGACCTACAGTCATCGTTGATGCAAGGTCCACGATAGAAGAGAATTTGTTGCCGTTGAAATCAACAGAAACCAGTTCGTTCTTTTCACAAGCCAACACGCCTTTCAAAGCACCGTTGGAAGCTGCGATAAGCGCTTCGTTAACCGCTTCTTTAGTTACGTCTGCTTTAGCAGTGAATGTGAAATCCACCAAAGATACGTTCGGAGTTGGAACACGTACGGAGATACCATCGATTTTGCCTTTAAGTTCCGGCAATACCAAACCTACGTTTTTAGCTGCCCCAGTTGTTGTTGGGATCATACTGACTGCAGCTGCACGGGCGCGGCGCATGTCAGAGTGAGGAGCGTCCAGGATTTTTTGGTCGTTCGTGTACGAGTGGATTGTCATCATAGTGCCGTGCTCGATACCGAATTTTTCATTCAATACTTTTGCAAGAGGCGCCAGGCAGTTTGTTGTGCAAGATGCATTTGAAACTACGTGGTGTTTTGCTGGATCGTAGGCTTCGTGATTGATGCCGTAAACCATAGTGATGTCTGCACCTTTTTCAGCAGGGCCAGAAACCAATACGCGTTTCGCTCCGCCTTCGATGTGCTTCATGAAGTCTTCTTTGTTCTTGAATGCGCCAGAGCACTCAACAACAACGTCCACGCCCCAAGCTTTCCAAGGAACTTCAGCTGGGTTGCGGAATTTAGTAACGTGGATTTTTTTACCGTTAACGATCAGGTTTTCGTTATCGTGAGAAACATCACCAGCGAATGTGCCGTGTGCAGAGTCGTATTTCAAAAGATGCGCATTGCCTTCAATGCTATCCAAAGAGTTAATACCTACGATTTCAAACTGATCATGAGCCGCTCTGAAGAAAACGCGACCGATACGACCAAAACCATTAATACCAATGCGAAGTTTTGCCATGAATAAGCTCCTTGTTTTAAAACCCACCCAATATGGGCCTTAGAACGCAAAAAAGCCAGTCTAGACACCCCGTCCCGACTGGCTTTTACGGCTAATTCGCTATGTTGGTTCTAGAACCGGCTAACGTTGATATTCGGGTAACCGTCCAACGAGAACACTGTCAAAAGAACGTCAGCATAACCACCCATGGACTCCAAACGTACGTCGATCGCTGTCACACGGTCGCCGCGGTAGAAGTTTTCAGAAATAGCGCTTTGACCCGCGTACATAGTTCCACGGCCTTGAAGGCTGTAAAGAGACAGTCTTTGGCCTCTTTGCGTGTAGACGATCGCGTCATGAACGCGAACACCTGCTGTCAAAGTACGAACTTGAATTTGATCCACCGCTTGAGGGTAAGCCAGGCTCAAACGAACCCACTCCCCACCTGTGCGGCGAGTGATGCTGGAAACCTGAACATCCGCGCGATCATAACGATCACCTGGGTGTGGAGGAGGAGGCATTGGACGTGGTGGACGTGGACGACCCGGTCCTGGAGGACGAGGCCCTGGCCCGTAACCGCCATCACCGCGACCTGGATGACCTGGGCGACCGCCCCAGCTTACATCAGTGGAACGAGTTTCTGACCAAGAACCATTGTGTCCCTGGCAGGCGATACCTTGAGTTCTTTCAGAGCGTCCGCGCATTTCAATTACGCTGACATATTCACGGCAATATTCGCCGCGGGAGTTGTAACCTTCACGAGTGGAGTTGAAAGATCCCCGGGCACCAGAACGGGAACCATAGCGGCCGCCATCCCAGTCACAGTTTTCACCTACGTTGCCCTCAAGAGAGCGACGTTGTGCTTCGTTGTAAGCACGGCGATCATTGTCTTCCATATTTTCGCCAAGTTTGTTTCCGATCACAGAACCAGCGATTGCACCGATAATAGTTGCCGCTGTTTTTCCATTGCCCTTACCGAAACCGGAACCCGCGACACCACCGATGACTCCGCCGATGATTGTGCCGACGTCGCCTTTATCTAAAGCTGCGTGTGCAACAGTTGAAGTTTGCATAACTGAGGCGAACAATGCCGCGCCAAGGATCAGGTGATTTCTTTTCATAAGTGGTTCCCTTTCGATAAGAGTTTTAACTTGCATCAAACCTATTAACAAAGTTCGTGCCACTCAAATCGGGGCCATACTGGCCCTAATCCCCTCGAAAAGAAACGCTAAATTGTATTACGATATTTTTAAACGGAAACCTTTAGGCTACAAACATCAGAAGGCAAATAAGCTGACACATACTGCCCGTGATCACGAACATGTGCCAGATACCGTGGCCATGTTTAATTTTTTCGTCGAATAAAAAGAAAATGAAACCAATCACATAGGCCAGAAAGCCCACCATGATTAAAGCGAATCCCCACAGCGACACCGCTTGGTAAAGCTGGCTCAGCACCGGAATCACCGACGCACTCATAGTGACATAGAGGATATTACGCAAGGTGGCACCCTTAGGCTTCCTGAAAACTTCCAGATATATTCCCAACAGCGCCAGTCCCCAAACGACCAACAGCACCGAGTACCCCGCGACACCACTGATCGCCAAAATCATATAGGGTGTGTAGTTCCCTGCGATCTTAAAATAAATTCCGATATAATCGAGCTTTTGGAATGTGCGCTTTTGCTCGCCTTGAGCAGAATGATAAAGAACCGACAAAACATAAATCAGAACGGTTGAAACACCGTATATCGTAAATGTAATAATGCGCGGAATATCCTGACGCACGAAGGCCGTATGCATCAGGAAAGCGACGCCCACAAAGGCAATCAGGGCTCCCAATAAGTGGCTAAAAGTATTAAATTTTTCACCGTGCTGCACAGATAAAAGTCGTTCCACCTTTTTAGCTTAAAACCCTTGGCCAAAGCAGCGCAAGAAACTTCACTGGAATCTGGCCGTATTTTCGAATTTAGTTGCCAAGCTCCCCGAGTTCGATAAAGACGGCACTATGAAAAACAAATTGATTCTCATCGCGGTGTCACTGGCGTCTTTGGCTGCCTGTCAGGGCGATCTGACTTCGCAGCTTCAAATCACGCAAGACAACGCCGTCATCAACGGCAGCAAAGTCACCTCACGCAATACCGCAGCCGCGAAAAGTTTGGTTTTCATTGAACTATTGGGAGCAAATGGCGCAGTTCGCACATTTTGTTCCGCTGCTCTGGTTGGAACTCGCACAGTTCTTACAGCGGCCCACTGCTTTGATCCGAAGCATGTGAAAACCTTCACAGGCTTTCAGGTTGTTTTCGCCAATCAAATCGGAATCAAAAACTCACTTGTTCGCCGTGGTCTGGTATTTAAAAAACATCCTGAATACAACACCAATGGAGTTTACAACTACGACATTGCGATGGCTGTATTCGAAGGCACAGCCCCTGCTGGTTTCATTCCAGCTGTGATGGACTCTGATACCCGTGCCAACTATGGTGGCAACACATTGTATGTCTATGGATACGGCCGATCTCAGGACTACACAGGCAAGCCCAATGAAAACTTACGCCACTCTGTCGGAGTTTTACATCGCGGAGTCGTGCAAGTTCAAAACGACTACAATCAGCTCGGAGATTTGTATCTTCTGAAATCCAGTTCGGCTTCGCATATCTGTCAGGGTGATTCCGGTGGACCGCAGTTTTACAGTCAAAATGGTGTAACTAAAATCGTCGGCGTGACTTCCGCGAACTTTGGTAAAGTTCTGGAAAACGGGCAACATTCCTGCCGGGAGCATTCTCAGGCAGCCAAGGTCGCCCCCAATTATGCCTGGTTTAAGCGCGAAGAAAGACTGGCTTTGGGACGATAATGATCCTCAATGGGCACTGTGGTATCAATTTTTGATGCCTAAAATGTGACATTGGAGTGTTTGGAATAAAAAGGCGATACCTATTTGTGTGAGGCGCTGATGCCTACAAGAAACACCAAATAGGAGTTCCCAATGAAAACACTAATGATCGCTTCCCTGGTTCTGGTTGCTGGCACTTTGATCAACTCTCAAGCACAAGCTGCGATGAAACCGCAACTGCAATGCGAATTCACTTACTACATGCCAAACAGTGATGACATCACACTGCAAATCAAAGGCACCTCGAACAATTTCATCGAAAACAATCCTGTCGTAAAACTTTATGACGACCGCAACTCTGACTGGGGAAGTGTTTCACTGAGTGACGGTGGCTCACAGAATCCCACTCTTCACATCGGTATTCTGCAATGGCGTCAGGATATCGTTATCGATCATGAACAGGATATTTCACTGCGCGGGGCTGAAGGAAATATGTTCGGGTTGAAATGTCATATCTACCGCATTCAGGATTTGAAAAACGGCTACAACAGTTTGCTAAGCCTGCCTGAACCAAAACCGTACTCGGCAATAAACTCTTCCAAGTCTGAAAACCACTGGTTTCTGGGAACGACATCATTCCCTTACGCTGATGTGTTCGAGCAAACTTACGAGGTCCGCGAAGACGGCGGCTTCGGCGTGACTGAGCACGACGTGGTCTTCAACACCAACTACGCAACGATTGTAGGCTACGAAGTCATCAGCAACTGGCACGACGGCACAAACGGCAAATGGAGCATTGACGAGCGCACCATCGGCGGCACCAGAGCTATCATCGAACTGCGCAGCAAACAGTTCCGCGGAATGAACTTCACTGTGAAAGTTTACTGGGTTCCAAACTTCAACTTCGCTCAAGACTGGAGATTCAACAATCCGTTCTAAAAAAATAAAAAGGCCCCGTGAGGGGCCTTTTGCTATTGATTAAGTCCGATCTTTTGCGGCGAAGTTGGGAATTTCGCCGGTTCAAAATCCCCCGGCTTCCAGGTTCCGTTAAACGCAGGATCTGTCGGTCCATAGATCCTAAAATATGTAAACCAACCACGCCCTGGTACTGTCTGAATCCATAAGTTTTCTTTACCAGCCGGAGCCTTGGGACCAAAGTACAAAGTCACCTCTTTTGTCCCTTCCGGAATTTCACGCAACTCAAACAAAGAACGAAGTGCCGCTTTATTCTGAGCACTTTGCACCTGACTGCGAGTGTGCGCATCGTAAGCCGTGACGGACCAGAATAATTTCGCGGGAACTGGATAAGGAACTTTCAACTGATAGGATTTTCCACCGTCCAGATACGCTCCCTTATTATCGGTATGTCCTAACCAATATAGGGAACCCGCTCCCGGGCTGCGACTGAACATTGCCGGAGAAGATACTATTGCCTGTGCAAACCAACGGTCGCGCGCTTGAACATCCATTCCTTGAGGAGTCATAAAATAACCATTGTCTGACACGTAACTAGCCCACTCCCAGCGTCTGTCTTTCCAGGTGATTCTTTCAGGACGGGAATCAGCAAATGCAGCCACAATCATCTGTGCTTTCCCATCACGGGCAGCTCTTTCCAAAATTCCCTTCATCCGTGCATCCGGCTTAAACTCTTTACCTTTGGCTATGCCCAGACTTTCAAGAACCCCATACATCGCCACATACTCTGGATTGGCAGGTTCTTCTGAGATCACTTTGTGAAGGTTTTGCCAATACTTGATATTGTCTTCCCACGACAACAAAGAAACATCGACCTTGCGATCTGTGGCATCGACCATTTTCATTCGTTTGTCAGGATTATTCAGCGGATAAATTTTAATATTGGGCAAAGCCTCCAGTGCCTTCTTCATGTCACCATCCGTCGGCAAGGATCGTATCGCTACCAGGTTTTTCATCGTCGCCGATCTTCCGACTTGATACCCTTTAGGAATTTCCCCTTTGTATCCCGGCGGTAAAATCAGATGCTTTCCGCCCTGTCCTTTATTGGGACCTGGAATACCGAAATCCAAAATCCATTTTTGATTGTGATCATTGACCAAACCAATATAGGAACCGGGCGGCACTTCAACCACCATGGGGCCGTTGGAAAGATCAATGTTACCTCCACCATAAGGTGTGTCCGAATTCAGGGTTAAGCCCACATGATGAGGCTGGGCCGCCATAATGAACATGCTTTCGTTATCCACACTGCCCTGGGCGCGCGTACCTTGAAAAATGCCTTCCGCGGAAACCGTCGGAAAGAAGAAACGGTAGGCCGTCAACGCACGTTGATAGTCCTGATTGTCCTGCACTCCCTTCACTAGGGACGGATTCGGAAAACCATTTGATTGAATGACATTGGTTGAGGGTTTGGCGTTAGCAGAAACTGAAATTGCTAACGACAGCACAAGTATCGAAGTTTTCATCGCGGTGATTCCTTTTTTGGTTGGTTCGTCTTTATTTTAGACGATCAACCCTTCAGATCACGCAGCCTTCGAACTCATTGTGGAAAATCATGAAATCAATATGCTTCACTACCAGCCATAACTTAAACAAAACGTCAGACCGGTAAGATCAAATCGTGTCTGGCCGGCAAGTTGCGCGGACTCCTGGCGATAACTCATTTCAAAATTCAAAAGCTTCTTGCTCATTCCAAAAAGCATTTCAACACCGACGGCGGCGCTATAGCCATATCCAGGCGATGTTTGATGAGTCTTAAGTGAATTGACAGTCGTTGAAGTACTAAGGCTGAGCTGGTTGTAACTGACATACCCGCCACCGCTCAGATAAAGATTTGTCCCGGATTCTCTGCGCGGAACTGGAAAGAACATTCCACCCAGTTCCCCTTGTCCGAAATAGAACGTATAAGGAGATAAAACTTTGTCAGTGCCATCCAAAAAATTCTGCTGACCTGACGAGCTTCCAAATCGGCCTCTGATATAACCGCGAAAGATGTCTCCACCGGCATCCCGAAAAAACTCGACGCCTACAGCGGGACTGCCTTTCGCCAAAGACTTGCCTTCATCGCCCGAAAACACCGTTTGAAACAAACCCATTTTTGTCGTGCGAAATTCTCCCGGACCGGAAGCTTTGGAAAAGCCCGGCACGATCGACACGATCGAAAAAAGAGTTAGTAACAAGACGGCACTGAACGTTCTCAAGTCGCTGCTCCTTTGGGATATTAAATAAAATTTCTTAACAATTTATCGGAGAGAAACTCGTCTTAAGAACAAGACCATCGTCCAATTCGCGGGCTCAATTCGCACATATGATGTATTGCTAAAGGCATTGTAATCCAGCATCGCATCGAATGATGCGATTCCTACAGGACTGCATTCAGCAATCGATTACCAGGAAATTTTTGGGAACATTTTTAGAGCATTGGCCTTTGTCTGCTCAGCCAATTGTTCGACGGTCACACCTTTTAGGTCTGCCACGAATTTGGCAGTATGAACGACGTAAGCAGCGGTGTTCTTTTTTCCGCGCATCGGGATTGGCGCCAGGAAGGGCGCGTCTGTTTCGACGTGAATGCGATCCAGGGGCAAGCCACGAACCGTATTGCGCAAGTCATCTGCGTTTTTAAAAGTCACAACTCCGCTGATGGAAATATTAAATCCCAGATCCAACGCTTCTTTTGCAAGCCATGAAGTGCCTGTGAAGCAGTGGATGATTCCAGTCACTTCGCCTTTGAATTCTTTCAGGATGGCGATGGTGTCTTCTTCTGCATCACGTGTGTGAATTTCAACTGGCAAACCGGTTTGCTTGGCAATTTCAAGTTGCGCACGGAAAGCGTGTTGCTGTTCTTCACGTGGTGACTGGTCGTAATAATAATCCAGCCCAATCTCCCCGATCGCAACCACTGCTGGATCGTTCGCATTGGCCAGAATAAATTTGCCGACTTCTTCTGTGTAGGTTTTGCCGTCATGGGGATGAATTCCCAACGTGCAATAAACGTCAGGTGCATACTTGTGCGCCAAATCCAAAACCAATGGCAGATCATTCAGCTCAGTACCGATCGTGATGATTTTGCGAACGCCGGCAGCCTTCGCATTTTGTATTGCGGCTTCGACGCCCTCTTCGAGCATATTTAGATGGCAGTGAACATCAATCCATTCAGTCATAGGACTATTCTACACTATATCCTGGCTGGTGATGAAGTATTCTTCCATCACCAACTGAGAATCTCTGTTGGCGCCCAAAGCCTGTTCGGACTGCAGGGCTTTTTGAATCAAAACGAGCAGTTTTGCGCGGGTCTGTTCGGCCAAAGTCTTAATCAGCTCGGCCTGATCCAGATTCGCAATTTGGGCTTTGGCACCCTCTTGATAAACAATGGCATCGCGGAAATAACCCACCCAATAAGACAACAATCTTTGCCCCTGTTGGCGGTCTTTGAATTCAGCCCGCCACATTTCGTTCAGCAAAAAATCTTTGTCTTTCATAAAGACTTTCAAAATCTCGACGGATTTTTCGCGAAGTTCAAGCTCTGGCCCATCCTGCAGTTGCGCCAGTTTTTCAAAACTGCCACCCGCGGATTTCAAAGCCCAGGTCGGTGCTTTCACACGCTTACCCAGATCTTCCATCGCCAGTGGTTTAAACTGCACAATGCGCGAACGCGAACGGATCGTCGGCATAATGCCGGCAACACTTGGAGCAATCAAAAAGAAGAATGTGCCATCTGGTGGTTCTTCCAAAGTTTTAAGCAAGGAATTAGCTGCCTGGGGATTAAGAAGCTGTGCCTGATCGATGATGATCACGCGGTTTCCGCCCAGGCTTTTCAGACTTAAGAATTCCAGGATTTCTTTGGCTTGTTCAATTTTGATGTTGGCACCTGAAGGTGCAATCATGCGCAAACCTTCGTGGGAATGACCTGCCTGCGCCACACGGAAACAAGAAGGACAACGACCGCAACCGCGGGGGCTTTGCGGGCACATCAAGGCCTGCGCCAGGCCAATCGCCGTCTGTTTTTTGCCTATACCAGAAGGACCCACGAAAAGAAAAGTCTGGCCCGGTTTCCCTGCTTCGAAGGAATCCACCATTTTTCCGATGATCTCTTGGTGTCCTAAGACAAAATCCAGCAGCCTTGCCACTTCTGTTTATTCCTTACTTCAAAATCTTTTTATCAGTCAGTGCTTTGATCAATTGTTCAAATAGCACGGCTGGAGTTTCCTTGGCATTCAGAACTAACCACGCTGACGAATCAGCCTTGGCTTGCGCCAGAAAACTTTGGCGCACTTTTTCATGGAAAGAATCCGCTTCCGATTCAATGCGATCTTCAGATTCACCGTTTTGTTCGCCACGCCCTTGACGACGCTTGCGCGACTCCTCGACCGGCAGATCCAACAATACTGTCAGATGCGCTTTCAACCCACCCGTCGCAAAGTTATTCAGCATCACCACTTCGTTTTCAGAAATCTCGCGCCCACCACTTTGAAAGGCGATGGAGCTTGCCGCGAAACGATCGCACAAAACCCAAGAGCCTTTTTCCAATTGAGGACGGATCACCTGATCCACGTGCTGGGAACGACTGGCTTCATACAAAAGCAATTCCGTGCGTGCCGTGGGAGCCGGTCCCTCTTTGCGCAGGATCATGTGTCGGATTTCATCCCCCAAAGGAGTACCGCCCGGTTCACGAGTCATGTATGTGGGAATTCCACGCTTTTGCAGCTCTGCTTCCAGAGCCTTCATCAGTGAGCTTTTGCCAGAGCCGTCAAGGCCCTCAAATACCAGAAAAGACATGCCTAGTTTTGTCAGTCATTAGTCAGGCCCGGTCAACTAAAGGACTCACAACAAGGGGCGGCAAGTCTATTTTTGAACAATCCACTCCCCAGTGGCGTCTTTTCTTAAATTCAACACTGCGAAAGGATATTTCATCGGCTCACCCGGAATGCCCGTTTGCTTTGAAATCAATTGCATGGCATTGGCGAAATTAAAGCGATTTACTGCATCAGGGGACACTGACGATGCGACCTGCAAAAGTTTCTTGCGGGCGTCGGGCGTATAGGACTTGATGTAAACCGTGGCAACGCCAAAGCTTTCTCCGTTCATCTTGGTTTCATCCGCTGAAAACTCCGAGTATTTCACCATGAAACTGATGTAGGCGGTTTTAAAGGAGTCTGACTGAGTCAGGTAGCCCTTGGACTCCTCTGCGATAGTGCTTTTAAATTGAGCAGCCGCAGCAGCCTCGGCCGCTTTCTTCATGGCTTTTTCGTTGGAAGTACAGGCCACCAAAAATGCGAGGGAACCGATCGTCAAAGTCTGAATCAGTGTTTTCATACTGCTAGTGTACGGATGGGCTGGCTTTAAAGACAACCTCGCCACAGCCCACTGCGTCAATTCGCAAGCCGGGAACCAGTTTTGGGTGGACGAAGGTGACCCTTTATCCCTATATTGTGGGACTTCGGGAGATACTTGAAATGACTACTTTTGTTGGAATTATCCATATCATCGTTGCCCTTGTTTTGATCGTTCTTGTTTTGATCCAAGATTCAAAAAGTAACGGCGCTTTGGGCATGGGCGGAAGCTCAGGTTCAAACAGCTTGTTGGGTGCGACTGGTGCTCAATCCCTTGCTGGTAAAATGACTGTATGGGCCGCTGTGATTTTCGCAGTAACTTGCCTGGCTCTATCTGTTTTCACTTCTTCTACTCATAGCAAATCCGTAGTTGATACATTGCCAGCGGCAGCTCCTGTTCAAACAGCTCCGCCAGCCCCTACTGATGCTACTACTGCTCCTGCTGAAGCTGCACCTGCAGCAAGCCCAGCAGCTCCTGCAAAATAAGCTGCCATCTTTTAACTTCTTCGCTATAGTTTCTCTATGGCGAAGAAGAACAGCTTGTTGATTCCATCTCTTATCGGTCTTGGTGTATTGAGTGTCGCACTCTCTCTCCTTGTCTCCAATTTCACTGAAAAACAAAAAGTCTCTATTCGTCCATTAGCGCGTGTTGATTTGAACATGGGCACGGTCTTCGTTCTTCGTAAAAACATGACTCAGAAAGAAAATCTGACTCGCACGGCTTCATTGTATCCGCTGGATTCAGTTGAAACCGGGCCGGATGGCGATGCGACCATGACATTTGATTCCGCTTACCGCATTCGTGTGCAGGAAAACTCCCTGATCACTTTGGATGAGGAGTACGGCCGTCAGGTGATCCTGATCAAACGCGGTGATGTGCAAATGGAAACTGCGGGCCGAGATGGCTCGGTGATGATTTCCCGCGATGGTGTTCGTTGGACTGCCAACGATTACGAAACCAATTACCGTAAGCAGGCTGCTTCCGGCAACCTGCCAGATATGGCTCCTTCCACTGAAGGTTTTTCAGGCTCCAGATCCGCAAGCGAAGGGCTGACCTCCGAGTTCATTCAGGAAACCCTCCGCACACACCGAAACTCATTCTTTAAGTGCTATACCCAGTTGCTGCAAAAAACTCCGGGCGTGGTTGGACAAGCCTCTGTTGGCTTTACTATCGAGCGCAGCGGAAAAGTCAGCAATCCCACTGTCACCAACTCAACCATCAGTGATGTCTCATTCAAAAAATGCCTGACCGAGGCCATCCGCCGCGTTGATTTTAAGAGCTTCTCTGGAGATCCGATTTCGACGGTTTTCCCTCTGAAATTTGAATAACCACCAGTGCAACTCTTAGGCATTGCTGTTTCAGTTTCTGAAACAGTGTTTCAAAAATGCCATTGACGAAATGATGGGGGAGTTAATACAACTCCCTCATGCAAACAGCACAAGAACTATTAAAACTGGAATTTGAAAAACGTCGGGAGAGAAATCCCAATTTCTCCCTTCGCGCCTTTGCCAGATATCTAGAAGTCAGTCCTGCGCAGCTATCGCAAATGATGGCGGGCAAAAGATCGATCACGATTAAATCAATGAAAAAGATGGGTGCACGTTTGGATCTGTCACCGACAGAAAAACGTGAAATCGCCCAGTCACTTCTTAAGGACAACACGGCACTCCCCGTCCTTGAATCAAATCGTCAAAAACTTAAAGAAGATCAGTTCAAAGTTATTTCTGACTGGTATCACTTTGCTATTTTAAGCCTGACGCGCCTAAAGGGTGCAAAGTCAGATCCACGCTGGATTTCCCGTCGCCTGGGCATCAGTGTCGAGGAAGCCCACCAGGCGGTGTTGCGCATGGAACGTATGGGCATGCTGCAAACAAAGCCACTGTTTAAACAGGTCGGCAGTGTTTTGGATGTGGATTCTGATATTCCGTCGGAAGCCATCAGAAAATACCACAAACAAAACCTGAATCTTGCGATTGAAAAGATCGAGACCGTGGAAAACAGTCTGCGCCAGATTCAGTCTCTCTCTATTCCTGTAAATCCAAAGAAACTCGATGCGTACAAAAAACTGATCGATAATTTTTTGGAAAATGCCTCGGATCTTTCAAGCAAGTCTGCAGGCACTGAAGTCTATAGTTTAAATGTTCAACTGGTTCCGATTACGAATATTCTGGAGAAATAATGAAAAAGTTAATCATCCTGGCGGTCCTTTCATCAAGCTTTCTAATTTCCTGTGCAAGCGTGCATCCTGGAGGCGTCGGTCACTCGCTGCAGCCATCTGATGCCCTGCCGGTTAAAATCAGCTCTGACACAATTGACTTTAATAAGCGCGACAGTTTTCAGTTCATGGAAGTAACCATCGAAAACACCTCCGAAGAATGGCTTCGCATTGATAAGATCCGGGCCAAACTTCCCGATCCATCCGAAAGTAAAGTCAGCGTGGTACTTGGACAGGACTTGGCGGACTGGGCAGAAGCCAAACGCGCTCAAGCCCAAGTCGACCACTTGAACAATCAAATTATTCAGGCGGCCCTTGTCGCCGGTGGAATAGTGGCTTCCACCTCGAGTAATTCCCTGGTTTCAGCGGCAGGTTCGGCTGCGACCCTGGGTGGTTTGGGTTGGGCGGCAGTCAGTGAAATTCGCGACGACAAACGCAACGCCGAAGCTGTAGTAAGAGTGCCCAGCACGCACCTTTATGCCCCCGTCTCGGTTCCGGCAAAAATGTTCCTGCGCCGATGGATCTTGTTTAACAAGCCTGCAGGCGCAAAGATCACTTCTTTAGTAATTGATGTAACTACAATTGATGGCAAAAAGGGTACCTATGAAGTTCCTATGTTTGTTCCTTAGTTTTCTGGTGATTGTACCGGCTGCAGCGCACGCTGAAGGCAATAAAGTTGGTAATGGTGGCGACGGGGTTTTCTGCAAAGGGACCTCTGCGGGTCAAATTCTTGACTTCTATGAAGGTGACCTGAAATTAAGCTCCACTGAAAATGATCCCTATAAGATCGTTGATGAAAAGTTCAACGATCTTAAGAAGGCCGCACCTAAATTAGGTGAACAGTACTTAAACAGACTTAAAACAATTCGTACGGATTTTGATTTTAAAACCAATGTGTCTTTGAAAAATATCAAGGATTCAAATCATCTGTTTAAACCCGCTGACCCCACTTGTGAAGTGACTCAAGTCGTAATCAGAAGACGTTCACCGTTAGAGAATGAAAAACAGTTTCTGGTTCGTCAGGACCTTTGGGATCGCTTACCTGCCATTGAGCAGGCCGGAATGATTTCCCACGAAATCATCTATGAACACCTGATCAAGCTAGGGGCTACTGATTCTGTCAAAGCCCGAGCCCTGAACCGTTATGTTTTCAGTGAAAAGTACGACTCGAAAAAATTCTGGAAATTCATCGAAAACCTTGAGGTTTCCATTTATCCTTAGGGAACCCCGAATTGAAATGATACAGTCAGAACTTTCTGTTCCGAAAGCTGCCGCGAAAATGTTTCGTCAGTTGGGAATAGTTAGTTCTGGCCAATAGCAGCCCCTTTATTTCAAGTTGAACCTGGAGCGATTACTGGATCCCAGCTCAAGGCGATTTCTAAAAAATCCGACTTCTTCTAATATTAATTCGAGTTCCAATTCTTTGGGCGGTATTCATAAAAGGGGGCGCACTTGTCGCATGCAAAACTAGTATCATCAGCTCTGAGTCTCTTACTTTACTCCAGTATCGGATATTCTCAAGTTTCAGGAACAGACTATCGAATTATCACCTCCTGCGCCTCCGGCAGTGCTGTTCTGGCTGTTGCTAACGGCAGCACCGCAAGGAACGCCCCCATTGTCCTTGCCACCAGAAATACTACAAGTAGCGCACAAGTTTTTAAATTCAGTTCAAATCGGCAGGGCTTCGTCATCACTGCCAAAGTCAGCTCAAAAGTGTTGTCGGTTTATGGAAATTCCACTGCTGAAGGCCAACGAATCGTGCAGAACAATGTTAACGGTTCTTCAAACCAGATTTTCAGCGTCCAAAAAACTTCAGACGGCTTTTATCTATTGCAAAATCTGAACAGTCGAAAATATGTCAGCCTGGCCAGCCAGAGTGCCAATACCGGCACTGAGATTGTACAAACCAGAAGCAAATCCAGTTGCTCTCAGAAATTTAAATTAGAAGTAGTAAATGCGGAACCAACACCGTCTCCGACGCCAACTGTAACGCCATACCCGACTGTATCACCGTCACCATCGCCAAGTCCGGAACCAACTCGCTCACCGTCAAGTGATGGTTATATCACTTTGGATAAATTGTTCTCTGATATGACGACAGCAAGTGAGGCCATTCCGATCAATCCGGTTTATGAGTGGCAATATGGTCCCAAAGTTACGATGGTCGCGCCACGTGGTGATGCTATTCCAAGCTGGTTCCCTTATAACAAGCCAACTTGGCTGTATGATGCCATCTCCTGGTTTGTTTTGCAGGAAGCGCAAGGCAATAAGGCCGTAAACTCTAGAGTAGAGATTTCGGGACTAAGAATGTACTTCCTTTCTGAGTCCTCGCGAAAATGGGTCCGAATGGACTACGTCGCAGCTCCATATACAGAAACTTGGCAGTATCCATTTGATATCGCCTCGCCATCTGGCAATGCAGGAAATCTGCTGCGCCCGGTTTATCCAAAATTTTATCACGGCTATGGAAAGAACCTTGCCATCAACCCTCAGGATGTCCGAGCGACTTTCATAGCCGTTGATTTCCGACTGGTGGTCATTGATCCAAGCAAGCCCGATGACCGGGCTGTGGCGAAGTATGTGGTCGACGTGGGCGGAGACTACTGGCCAGGGAATGGCGCAGGTCACGGCAGTTGGCCTTATGCACCAGGTATGGGTAATAGCCGATTCCTGCTGGCGACACCAAACTGGAATACATCTGCGCTGATTGTTCCGAACACTTTCTTAGGCGCCAGCATGGAAGAGTTAAGAAAAAATCCGCCGCCACTGGCTCCGTAATATCTGTAAAGTGAAATTAGAAAAGGCCTCTGAAGATCTCAGAGGTCTTTTTAGTTGCCATAGGGCTTACGAATTGTCAGGAACACTTTTCTTTTTATTTCGTCATACTTTTCAGAAGAAAGCGTGCTGATTTTATCCGAAAGTAACAAAGCATTGAAATACCGAATTTTCTCGGAGGAATTCGTTTCTGGATCCATCTGTAAAGCCAAACGGTAAAGAACTTCGTGGACAATCAACGCCGCTCTGTCTTCGGGCCACATATTCTCCCACATCAAGCGCGAAATAAAATACCGGCTGTCTTCCTCAAACAAAGGTTCATGCTGAATTGCCAATTGCTTAAGTGTACATTTGCGACCAATCAGGCCCAAACCCGTGTCATTAACTGTCAAAATTTCGTTATAAGTTAAAGTGGCCTCTTTCCAAAAATCATCGATAAATTTCTGTAAAATAGCTTCAACCTTCGGATCGATGTTTTTCAATCGACTGACAATAATTTTCGCTGTTACGGTACCCGTCGTCGGACAAAATTCAGGTTGCCCATTGTATTTGGACGTACAGTCCCTGCTTTCGCGCGGAGGAAATACCGGTTTCATGGAATATCGAGCTTCCGCTTCAAACACATCATACATTGCGATGTTCTTGGTTGGACAGTCCATGGCATTACCGCCGTTACCAAATTCTGTCGAGCGCGCGCTGGCAAGAGATGAAATCAATATAACAATCAATAATACGATACTCTTCATAAGTATTCCTTAAAGTGTCGCCGTGATACGGGTTGCCGGTACGATTTGCACGCACACGTTATAAACTTCTGTCTTGTCGCCCTCTTCAAGAAGCTCGCTGACTTCGCGACGGAACTTTCTTGCCAGAAGTTTTGCTTTGTAAAGCTGATGGGGATTTGTCGGAACGATAATCGAGGTAATATCGCGCAACTCAACAGAATCTGAATCCAAAGACTGCATGGACTTGTTCAAGAACTGACGCTGAAAATTTCTAAGTGCCGATGAAGGAATGTCATGAGTTGAAGTCAAATGCTTGTGCGTGGGGCACATCTGACCATTACGTTCTTCAACCAATCCAACTTGCTTCAGGCAATCCAAAGATTCAATAACAACAGCCTCCGTCAGTCCCAGGCGCTCAGCGATCCATGCAGGATTGCTCTTAAACGACACCGTCTCCATCAAATTCAAAATAGCGAAGTGATGCCAATCCGGCAGGAAGGTGTATTTATCTTCAGACAGCTGATGAGGGGCACGCTCGTCTTTTCGTTCATGCAAGTATTTGCCAACTAAAAACTCTAGTCGTTCGGCTTTATCTGCCGACAGACTTAAAGTGGCGATAATGCGCTTTCTTAAGATTTTACCGGGAAGGTCATGACCCGAAAGAATGGAAGACACCCGACCTGGAGAAGTTTTTAAATCCCGGGCAAAGGCTCGCAATGAATACTTCGCGTTTTTCGCACGACGAGCATTCAAAATAGTTGTTAGAAACTCTGCCACCTCAGTGTATTTCGCAGTATTTTTGCCTTTTGACATGCGCCAGTTGTACTATTGTTTAGTGAAAGGTCAAACCTATTGGAACACTTTATTCATGTTCCATTTTCGCCCACGGATTTGAAACACACACCTCAAACGTTTTGCCCACATAGATCAGGCTCCGTTTGGACGTGGTCTTTTAGCGATAGTCGTGAAGATAATCGATGCGATCTGGAATCCATGGTTCATGCAGGCCTTCCATTTCATAGACACGGCCTTCGACCACGGTTTTCTCTTTCAGCGGAGCCACTGTTGGATGGTAAGAAGGATACAACAAGCCTTTTTCGACAAAGAAGGCCCGCGCAGCTTCAAAGGCACCCTGCCCGATCACTCCACGGCGAATGAATTCATCAAAGCTTTTCATCAGTTCTTCAGGAGTGTAGCTGTAGTTGTAAATCATATCCTGAATGACGGCGTACACACCTTCCAGATTAAGACGGCCATCCTGAAACATGTCCATCGCCACTTGGAAGGTGTTATAAGTTGCCAAAGTTCTGCGCCCGAATTTCAGGTAGTAATCAGGATCGGTGTCAGTCGCAAGATTGATATAAATCTTTTCAACGGGATCGTTCTCTGGAATCTGCGCCTGCAATTCCAAAATTGTGTCCACCTGCTCGCCTGTTACGTTCAATTTTTCAAGCGTCGTGCGAATATCGTGGGGACCCAGGCGGCGCGAGCAAATATCTGAATACAGATTATAGATAATTGCATCCGTTTCGCTGTCATCCCCCCAGCAGATCTGACGAACATTTTCAGCCAGACGCGTGCGGAGCTGCATCAGTGCCTGCAATTTGAAACCCACCTGCTTCGTCAAACGCCAGAAACGCCCCGGACGAAGATTCGCCAAATTATCTTTATAGAAGCAACCGAAGGGACGGATGTTATCCAACGCGAATTTCTCGGAAATTCTTTCCTCCATCTGCGGAGGTGAGGCTGTGATGAAGTAGATTGGAAAGTACATATAGCCCTTCTGGGCTTTGCGGTACTCGGAAAGACACTGAAGCAAAGTGTTGGTACCAGGAACGTTCTTTTTATTTAATGCCCTCTCCAATACTGTTGTCAGCAATCCTGAAAGTGAATCGATGGTTGTATCAAGATAGGTTTTATCCAGATCCCACAAAAAGACTTCGTCGTGAGATTTCTCCATGCCCTCAGAGACATATCGAAAAAACACCACATCGCCATTCATTTCGCTTAATTCACGCCAGTCTGCCATTCTGATATTTCATCAAGAATGGCACTCGTTGGCAAGGTTTAGCAACCTGTGCCCTGGGCTGGTTCCGCCATTTGACGGCAACGCACCTGGCTTTTTGAACACTTGATACGCAAGTGGAAGTGATTATAGTGATTGACCTCAGATACCAGACGACGCAGGACCTCTTTACCTTGAGCAGAATCCGCCTCACCCTGACTTTTTGCATAGGTGCACATGGACTTCTTCAAAGTCGGATGAATAAAGATACGATCCACGAACTTGGAACTGACAGTGTACTTAAAAAGTTTCCACTGCTGAGCCACCATCCATTCACTGATAGGCTTGCCGCCTTTAAGTGCAGAAGAGAATCCCGCCAGCTTTTGGTCAGCTTTGTAGTAGTAAGCGATGTCCGCATCCAAACCGGTTTTATGCGATTTATGTTTTCCTAACGTTCCACCATTCTTTTTGGATACGTCACCAATACGCAACTTGTGATCTGGTGCAATCGCACGGGTGTACTTACCCATTCTTGCCATTAAGTACGCCAACTCGACAGTTCCGAAGTGAGTCATGCGGGACGGACGCAGAATATTCAAGTTCGTTTCCGGATAAGATTTTTGATAACCCAGAATATCCGTGGCTCTCTCCAGGATACCTGAATTCACCGGGCCCACGGCCTGATCCAGCTTCGCTAAAAGATCGAACTTGGGCGGAGTTGGCGCCTCTGGCAATTTACCGTCGTCCTTCTTTTTATCATCGCCGTCGTCTTTTTTATCGTCCTTGTCGTCTTCCTTTTTAGCAGGAGGATCCCTCTTAGGTTCTTCTTTTTTTGGAGGTTCCTGCTTTTTTGGAGGTTCCTGCTTTTTTGGCGGATCCTGTTTTTTCGGGGGATCCTGCTTTGGTTCCTCTTTTTTTGGAGGCTCCTGTTTAGGAGTATCCTTTTTTGGAGGAGTATCCTTCTTCGGTTCATCCTTTTTTGGCGGATCCTGTTTAGGAGAGTCTTTTTTAGGAGCCTCTTCCTTCGGAGTTGTTGGATTAACTTTTGCCTTTGGCTTCACATCCAATACTTTTTCGATGTCGTTTTCAACGTCACCAACGTATTGACCCATACCTTCTGGAGCCTCAACTTCACCGTGCTCAAACTCTTCATCATCTTCGTCTGCGAAGTTGTCATCACCATGTTCCTCATGGCCCTCTTGACCAACTTCAGGCGCCGTCGCCGGCTCTTGCGGAGATTCAGGCATTTCCAGAGTATCTGCCACGGACTCAACCTGATGATGGTAAATACGATCTTCGTAAGCGATATAGATATCAATGAAGTTAGAAGTACAGTCACTGCCCTCACCCAAGCACGTCGCTTTGGCCGCCACTTGCAAATCAGCGACGCCCACAGAACCCACTGGCTTCAACACGGCAAAGCCCTGATCGTCAGCGGTACCTTGTAACTGGATATCAAGTGGAATGACTTGTTTGGAATCCAGGGTGTTTAACTGCATCTTACCCTGCAAAGTGACCTTCGCAGTGGCCTTGTCGAATTGAACATCCATCCCTTGAAGCTGGGTCGAACCCTCGATCACTTCATAGGCCCCGGCCTGGCGCACCTGCGGGGTTTCTGGCATTTTAGCCGTGTCTTGAACCATAGAAGGCATGTTGTTCCCGCGACGGGCACACCCCGAAACAATAAGACCTAAAATAAGGAGAGATGAAAGTATTCTTCCCATAGCTGAGCCTATAGGTGCACGAACCATGCTCCCCTAAAATGCCTTCAGTTGGAATATAGGGGAACTGCTATGTATAGAAGTTTGACAGGGGACCAAATTCGCGGAATCTCGAGCAAAAAAAAAAGACCGATCACTGGGATCGGTCTTTTTAGAAGTTAACACTGTATTTTCAGATTAGAACGCTGTCACAGCTTCACAACCAAGAGCATCGATTCTTTTCTTAACCAGAATCGCCCAGTTGTTCGTGTACTCGTTCACCAAATTGGACTTCATACGACCCAAAGTGGATTGGTAAGCACCCACGCCACGAGCTGCTTGCATACCACGGCACATTTGAACCATGTCCTGGTCTTCAGAACGGTTGTCGTAAACGTAGTTGTTGATCATTTGGCAGAATGATTCGATCGCTGCCAAATGGTCTACTGCAGAAACCCAACGGTTCCATACGTCCTGAGTTTCGCGGCAAGTATCAGCATAAAGCTGAGTGTTCTTAACCAACAACGATGGAACCAAAGTCTCAAGGTTGTTAGCTGCGGCACGGTCACGAGCCAAAATCTTAGGGTTCACTTTTGGACCCTGGTAAGTCTGGATGAATTGACCAGCTTCAGTCATGCGGAATGCGCGATCTTGCAATGAAGCCAAGCCCGCTTTGAACTTGGTAATCGCAGCTCTGTGCAAACCGGAAGTGTAATCAAACCATGCCATTACTGGAGAGTTGATACCCAAAGTGCGAGTCTCGAAAAGACCTTTTCTTAGACGAGCCATTTCAGCGTCGATTTCAGACTGGCTGAAAGAGTTCGCGTATTTTCTCAAGTTGTCCAAAGAGTTTGTGATACGAGCTGCTTGAGCTTGTTTTTCAGCCAATACCGCAAGACGAGCCTGGATTTGGTTGTACTCTGGAGATTTTCTCAACTCAGTGTCCAGATCTTTCTGTGCTTGCTTCACGATATCACGGGCAGCAATTGCAGACTTGTCCATTGCTTCAAGCAAGTACTTAGTCGTCGCTGCGCATGTCGCTGGATTCGAACGAGCTGCAATTTTTTGCAACGTTTGAACATAAAGAGCGCCGGAGCTTTTCAAAGTGTTCGTGATTGGCGTCGCTTTGTAACCAGTCGCTGCCAAAGAGTAGTTTACGCTGCCCAATAGTTGAGCCACGTAAGAAGTGTTGTCCTGAGCTGTTGCCGCCAGGTTGATACCCAACTCACAGATCATCGCTTCAGCTGTTGTGCTTTGTACGAAAGTTTTATCCAACTCAGATTGTGCAGATGCTGCAGTCAAAGTCGTGTTCAATTCCAAAGAAGCCTGGCTCAAAGCGTTCTTACGAACCATCAAAGCATTAGTGTCTTTAGAAACACCAGAAAGCTTCATGGAGTAGTTGCGCGCAACAGTCATCTCTTTAGAGATTTTTGCGATTTGCTCGTCACGGTTTTTAGTCAAGAAACGGTATTTTTGTTCAAGACGAATGTATTGGCATGTGTTTTCCAAAACTGCACGGCGAACCAACGGATCCTGGATCTTAGTGGAATTTTCGTTCACGATTTTTTCCATGCTGCCGATAGCGCTTGTCAAAACCTGACCACCAACGATGAATGGAATAGCTGCCGTACCGCCTGTCATTGATGCTGCCATCAATGCATAGGGAGTCAAACCGTTGATCATGTCATTGATTGCCAATGCGATTTGACCACCGTTCATTTGCTCACGGCAGGATTTGTTCATCAAATCCGTACTGGAGAATGAAGCTGCCAAAGTGCTTGCCGCACGGATAGCAACGTCTACGTTTGCAACGATCTCAGGAACTTTCTCTTTAGGAATTTCCTCTTGAGTGTTCAAGTAAGGTTGAATTTTTGCGATCGCATCAGTGATCTTTTTGTTGTTATCAACCACAGCCTGTTGGTTGATTTGGTTGCCCGCGCATGAAGGAGAACCCACAGCTGCATTCAACGCGTTCACTGCAGAAAGGATGTCTGCGTAACCTTGGTTGTCAGAGTTCGTAAACAAGTTACATTTGAACTCTTCAGCAACACCTACAGAATCTTTAACTACAACTGGAAGACCAACGCCACCAACACCTGGGGTAGCAGGAGCGCCTATTTGACCTGGTTGATTTGGAACTGTTGGCAATCCTGAACCTGGTGTACCCGTGCCTGGAACTGGATTGATTGAAATTGGAGGAGGAACTACGCCTTGTTGGCCACCGATACGAGGTTGTGTTGGAAACAACTCATCCACTGAAGTCGTTGAAGATTGTGCAATATCAATTGGAAACAGGCTCGTGTTGAAACTTGCAGGTGCAGCGAAGGCCCCCTGACATTGAATCGCAGTGATAACTGCTAAACCTATCTTACCCCACTTCATAGGAACTCCTTTATGGATTTCACAACCCCGGAAAGATTCGAGCACTTCCCCATGTGTGCATACAGGATGCCAGTGTTCAGGCGCCTCTGTATTGAATCTCAAGGTTGCGAGTTTGAAGGCTTTTTAGACAGGTTGGTAAAAAGAATCAAACCTTAATTTACTATTGCAAATAATTGAGAAATTTTTGACGGACCTCGCGATTGTTAACCTCAAAGAGATCACCGTGATGGCCATTGGGGACAAGCCATAATTGCTTGGGATCACGCGCCGCTGCGAACATTTCCTCAGAACTTGCAGGTTCAATGATGGGATCGTTCGTGCCGTGAATAAAAAGCATCGGAATTGGGGAAATTCGGTCGATCGGTTCTGGTGACTGAGCATCACTAAGTACCGCATAAGTCAGGGGCTGCATCCACCAAGTCCACCAGGATCGAGATAGCACTCTTCTCCCCATTTTTTTATATGAGGAAAAGCTCCCATCTATGACGACATTGCGGATCGGTTGCTGGTTCTTGATTTTGATGGCGGTTTGCATCGCAATGATGCCACCCAGGCTTTGACCATAGATAATCAGCGGTCGCTGATCCTTGTTTTCACGCAGCCAAGCTGCTGCCGCAACACCCGACTCCACGGTGTTTTCTGGCGTTGGCGCACCGGGACTTTCACCATAGCCCGGGTAATCAAAAATCATGTAATTATAACCCTCTTGCGGCAGCCAATAGAACATCATGAAGTGGGAGCTGATATTTTGAGCATTCCCATGAAAGAACAAAACAGTGCCTTTGCTTTCTTTTTGTGAACTTGCAAAGTACCACCCATGAACTTCATTTCCCGACGGAGTTTTAAATCGCACGTTTTCATATTTTAAATTCAATCGTGCAGGATCGTAATATTTGAAGTCGGTGGGATAATAAAACACAGACTGACAAGCCGTCAGCGCCAGAACCAACGCACTGAGGCTTAGAATTTTAAAGCGCAGGGCAAGTGTTTTCGCCATACTTAAATCATGAAACGATTTGAACATCAATGGCAAGACTTTAAGTGGATTGATATTGAAGACCCGAAGAAGGATACATTTATTGATTTGGCAGAGGAATTTAAAATTCCTTTTCAAAATCTTGTCACCAGCATGGATCCCGAACATCTGCCTCGCGTGGAATACCTGGAGCACACCACGCTGATTATCCTGCGTCACTTCGACAACGAGGCACGCCCAGATGCTGGGACCATCCAGGAACTGTCCACTAAACTTGTTATTTTTTTCTCGAAGAATTTCGTTCTGACTTTGCATCGCAAGCCTCTGGCCTGTATCGATGACAAAAAAGAGAAAGTGAATTTCGAACAACTGAGCATGGCCCAGCTTTTAGCCCGTTTGTTTTTGAAAACCATGGACAGCTTCGATGCCCCACAAGATGAGCTGATCAAGAAAATGGACGCCATTGAGGAACGCATCTATGCCCTGCGCAGAAAGAATATTTTGCGCGAAGGTTATCTGATCAAACGCCGCGCTTCGGGATTCAAGAAAATATTTAAGTTCACGGATGGGGTGCTGAACAATCTGCAGCACAACGAAAAAATATCAAAATTGAATTATGACTATTTGCGGGACCCCGTCACAATTCTAATCTTCGACTGCGACAACATCGTCGAAGAAATGAGCGGCCTTTTGAATCTTCACTTGGCCTTGATGTCACAAAAAACCAACGAAGCTTCATTTAAAACCAACGAAATCATGCGCATCCTGACTGTGGTTTCGATTTTCTTCCTGCCTTTGAACTTCCTCGCGGGTCTGTATGGAATGAACTTCAAACACATGCCGGAGCTGGATCACCACAACGGCTACTATGTTGTTTTGGGAGTGATGGCTTTGATCGCCCTGGGAATTCTTACGTGGGTGTGGCGCAAGGGCTGGCTTAACAAAGGTGACTTCTAGCTTTTGAAAAAGGCGCGAATTCTTCCCAGAAGAGTCGGCTGTGAAACCATATTGGAAAGAATGCGAATCATTTCTTTACGATTGAACAGTTTAGCGGCCTGCATCGGCGTCATATTATCAAACTCTGAAACGAGATTGGGATCTGCTCCGTTTTCCAATAAAAACAAGGCGATCTCTGTGTGATTCCCAAGAATACTGGCGACCAGAGGAGTCGACATTATTTCCGGATGCTGATAATTCGGATTCACACCATTCTTGATATGATACCGCACCAGCTCCAGATTTCCCGCAACAGCGGCGCCGTACATTTCCTTCCAATCACCTGCTGACATTCAAATCCTTTAGCCTTTAAGTGCGCGCGTGAGCCTGCACAAAGCTGTAATAGAAAACGGCATTGGGATCGCCAGCCACCTTGGCCATTTCTTCTTTCATCCCCTCAACGACTTCTTTGGACACGCAATGTGCCTTCACCAATTGATCGCTGGCACTTAACAATAACTCTGTCCAGTACTCCACACAATCTTTGCGTGCCTGGGGTTGCCGATTATCCAAGAACCAGGTTTTCACTTCCGTTTGAATATCGTGATATCCCAGTTGCATCAAGAAGTTGCCCAGCTTGGCCCCCACAAAGGGATCCCCCTGCTGTTTCAACTGATATTCATTAAAGGCCATCCAGTACTTCCAAACATTCGGTGAATACGGATCCAGGAAGAACGAAGAGTTCATAACTTCGGTGATATAGATTGGCGAACCCGGGCGCAACACCCGGCGCACCTCAGAAAGAGTACGTATCGGATCTGGCACGTGCTCCAGAATCCAGCACAGGAACGCTCCGTCGAAAGAGTTCGCACCAAACTCCATGTTCGTCGCATCCATCTGTTTCATTTCAAAGCGCCCTGCCATTCCCGGCAATGAGGCCAGACGATGACGAGCTGAACTTAGTTGGTTGGTGCTTAGATCAATTCCGGTCAAATGCAAATCAGGAAATCTGCGCAAAATGATTTCACTTTGCGCCCCAACACCGCAACCCACTTCCAGCAGGTTTTTAACATTTCCCAAATTGACGTTTTGATAGACTGTGAATTCACCAAAGCGGGCCTGCTTGCGCAAACGGTCCTGCTCTTCTTTGCTGAATCCATGCAGATAAGGAAAATCACCAGCCATACTTCCTCCGAATATCTTCAGTTTCAGATTATGTTAGTTTAAAAGGAACTCCACTTGATAGATGACACTGGAAACTCCACCCAGTCTTCCTCGGACGGAAAACCTTCGGGACGCGGCTCGGTCAAGCCTTTGAAACTTAAGAATGCGGTCAGCGCACAGATGAAGGACTCAAAGGCGTGATTGTTTTCAATCATCAATTTAACATCCTGATCATACACAAACGCGATGTTGTGAGTACTCAGTGCGTGTAAAATCGCACGCCGACTTTCGTCTCCGCCAATAGCGTGTTTATGAAACAGCAAATGACTTTTCATCACATGCAGGGAGCGACCAATCCTCCACAGGGAAAGTTTCGGAAATACCTCGATACAATTAATATCCAGCTTTCGTTTAAGGTACATCGCCCGCGCCAACAAAGGAGCGCAGTTTGCACCCAGCGCATGCTGCAGAATAAAAGGTTCCTCCAGTTCCGAGGAAAGATACATCTCCACACAACGTTGAGTATACGGTGTGAAAAGTTTGCGTGGCTTTTTCTTTTTGTGAAGTTTGCGCGTATAGTTCCACATCCATTTGACGTGAGGCTTAGGGCAATCCTCGATACCACCGCAGCAGTTTTCTCTTAAGCACACTGGAAAACGGAAAGGCACATCGAACGCAACCGTGTTGATGTCTCCTCGATACTGATCGATGATTTCATGAATTTTAAAATCTGCGGAATGAACTTCGTCGCTTTTGATTTTCTCGACCAGACGGGAAAGAAATACTTTTTTATGTTTCGGGTAGTACTCGATGATGGCAACGCAGGCCTTGTCGGTTTTACCACCGCCCAAAGAGATGCCAATAAAACGATGAACATCTCCGGAGTGGGTTGCGTTAGACGCTGCTGTGCCTTTGACGACCGGACGGTTTTTTGCAGATTTCCCTGCAACCTTCCGGGTCGTCTTCTTCACCACTTTCTTTTTTAAAGTGGGTTTACCGGTTTTGCGTCCATGACTTGGAATCCGGCTTTTTGGCATGCGTCTGCGACTCCTTTTTTATTCTCAGGAGGGCACCAGACTAAGACACAACCACCGCCCCCAGCTCCACAAATCTTAACAGCCTCGGCCCCATTCTGCAAAGAGAGTTCAGAAAGACGGCGAATCTCCGGACTTGAAAATTCTGGTGCCAAGCGTACACGTGCTTCAAACTCACGTTTGAAAAGTGATCCCAGCTCAGCCCAGTTTCCGCTGCGGACAGCGTGTTCGGTCTCGATGGCAATCACTTTAAGATCACGAAGTGCCTGAAGCGTACCGGGATCCTTAGCAACAGCGTCCTTCATCACTTCAAAATTATTCAAACCTGAATGATGGGCTTTACCGGTATAGATCAGCATGAACTTTTCAGACAGCGGTGTTTTAGTTACATCCATGACTTCCTGTTGAACACCGTCATAACCATAACGAAGAATATTTAAACCACCTGAAGCTGCCGGATAATAATCCTGCGTGCCCGTGGGAGTATTTAAAATCTCTGCCTCGATATTGTGAGCAGAATGCACCATTTGGTGCACGTCACGGAAAGGTTTTTCACAAAACTGCGCGAAAGCTTTCATCAAACCAATCGTCAAGCTGGAGCTTCCACCCAGGCCACCGCCCACCGGGCTTTCCGAGGAAGTTTTCAAAGTGAAACCTTTGGTCGGCATCCAATAACGCAATTGAGTTTGCAGCAACACCATTTGTGGATCCGGATCAGAAAGTGCTTCCACCAAATTGGAATACGCCTTGCGAACTTTCAAGTCAGCGGATTCCAGGACGATGGTAGAGTCCGTATGCGGAGTCAGTTCCACATTCGTAAACACGTCGATCGCGACGTTCACAGTTGAAGCCCCATTGATGAATAAATAAAGGGGCCACAAATCCAAAGTGCCCCCAGCCAAATCCACGCGAGTCGGAGATTTAACGATAATTTTCTGCATTACTTGTTGTCTTTCTCATGGGCGAGTTGCGCGCCAGTTTGCTCTTTATTATCTTGCTTCGGAGTGGCCCCAACTTTCAAGTCTTCAATCTTAAGCTCGATCAAATTGTCCACTGCCCCTGGTTCCATTTGCATCTGCACTTTGGGATCAGAAATTGAACAGAAGACCTTACCCGTAGCGGCCTGACCGACCTGGGCCTGCCATTTCTTATCACCCAGCTTCAAATCCAAAGTAAAAAGTGGTTTTAAAGAAGGCATCGCACCCTCCACGTATTCAGCACCCTTGGCTTTGGAAATGTCGTGGAATGTCTCGCGTACCTTTTGCTGATCCAGCTCCACTTTTGGTGAAGAAACGCTGATCCACTTGCCCTCTTTGCTGGTGATCTCGATCACGCCGTGTTTGTTCTTCAAACGGAAGTTTTCGATGGCGCCCATTTTATGGCGCAGGAATCTGCGATCGCGAAATTCCACCATCGGTTTTTCCAGGCGCGCCGTCCAATTGGTGTTCACCACCAGCACGCGATTGTCGTCATTGCGACGGGCAAATGGGAAGTTTTCAAAGTTGCCTTTGCTGGAAATATGCAAAGTCGTCTTTTCACCAGCCGTGTTGGCATATGTGATGGAACCTTGCGGTTGATCCAGGCCATAAACTTTCCAGTCGATATTGCCACCATCAGCAGCTATATCCATGACCTTTTCCGATGTGGTCATTTTGATCAGGTCTTCTGCGGCTGAATCATCGCCTTGGTCTTTAATCGGTTGTTCCAGATTCCAACCTTCAACACTGCGTTTGAGTGTGATGACTTTATCGTCTTTCTTGATCTCGATGAAATCGATCTGATCCACGTTCATGGTAAAGAGTTTGGCATCAGCAACTTTCTGTTCATCGGCTTTCTTTTGTGCCAGATAATCATAAACAGCATAACCACCGAAAATCAGAAGACACATTACCAGGATGCCGCGACCTTTGATCTTTTTCATGCATTTCTCCGTCTGACGTAAAGGGTGACACCGATGCCCAACAGCACCAATGGCAACGGGATTAAAAAGGCAAATAGGAAGATACCGAAATTAGTGTTGGTTAAAACCAATTGTGTCGCCTGGGCTTCTTTCGGAGAAATACTGATCAGACTCTCCTCTTTCGCCAAAGCCGCAATGGCATTCAGAACCAAATCGCGATTCAGATTCTGATAAAGCATTTGGTTCGTCATGAAATCCACATCCCCGGCAATGATTGCCGAGAATTGCTTGTTGTTCGGATCTGAATCCCATTGACCCGTCACCTGATCCACCAAGGCAAAACTTCCGACCGGGCCGTCATCTTTCATCGCAAGACTATTGAAGGACATGGATTTAGGATTCGTTCTGACCAACTCGTCAATCGCCATGCCAGGCAATTCTTTTACTTTTTTAAGCGACTGCGGATGACGGAACAAAGTGACTTCATTAGAACCGAAGGACTTCGTGATTTCATTCATTGGCGAGAACACCGAACCCATCACCGGGCCCTGATTAACCCCTTGGCCCATCACCGTATCAACGATATTGAAAATATAGTTGTTACCCAGCTCGATACCCATTTTGCCGACCAACTTTTCAAGGTTTGCCGGGTTCTGGGATTCTAACGCGATAAACAGGCTGCCGCCTTTTTTTAGGTAAGTTTCCAAAGCCTCAATTTCGTGCGCCAGGAAATTTTGAATCGGACCTGCGATCACCACAACATCCGCATCCGCCGGCACCACAGGTTCTTGAATCAATGGCAGCAACTTTACCGCATAACGATTGCGCTCCAGTATCACTTTCAAGGCATTCAGACCCAAGCCTTCTTTGGCATCATCCAAAGCGGACTCGCCGTGACCGATAGTGAAGTAGATTGTCTTGTTCTTTTCGCGGGTCACTTTAACCAGGGAGCTTGTGAATTCCTGTTCGTCGATTTTTTGCAGCAGATTTCGGCGGCCCTTATATTCCACGAATGCGGTGCCACTGCCTTTATCCACTCCGAAATCTTTTGCCAGATCCGGGCGTTCATTTACTTCCACAAAATTCAGCTGAATGTTGGAGTTGATGTCCTGATACTTCTTGATCAGTTCACGGAACGAACGACGGTTTTCTTCGTTACCTTCGACGCCTTTCTTATAAAAGAAATAAACTTTCAGCTCTGAATCCAGGCTCTTGATAAGCTTGACGGATTGATCGGCCAAAGTGTTGCCCTGGGAAGACGAAAAATCGAAGGTCGCATAGTGACGAACTCCCAGATAATTCACCACGGACAAGACTGCGAGCATCAGCAGGATCAACACTCCCATGCTCATGCCTTCTTTGGTGGTCTTCATCGTCAGGAATTCTTTAAAGAACGCACGGTCTTTAATTACCGCAACGACAGTGAAAAACACCGCCATTCCCAAAGCCAACCAACAAAACGGCACCCATTGTCCCAGGATGTAGCGAGTGATCGACATACACACCAAAGAGATACCCGACATCAGAAATAAAACTTTACTCAACTTGCTCATCAATTATCTCCAACGGGATGACTCAACCACGCGCTCTGACAAAAAGCAGAACAGCACGATGAGACTGCCAAAAAAGACCAAACCGTTTGTACGAATGGTGCCTTCAACCAGACTTGATAGATGTGTACTTAGCGAAACGTGTTCGAAAATTTTTCGCGCAAGCTCGCTATCCACCACTTCAGCACCAATACCGATAAACCAGATCGACACGTTCAAAATCACAGACATTACGTAAGCCACCAGGCTGTTTTCAGTCAGTGCAGAACAAAACAGATTCATCGCCGCGTAGACGGAACCTACGATAAAAATTCCCAGGAAAGCCACAAACAAGGGCCCCCAGTTCAATTTCGCCAGGGTCGCAGTGGCCACTGGATAAGCCAAAGCCAATAGCACGATGCCACCGACCGCTCCCAAGGCCGCCAGATATTTTCCGACGACAATCTGCAAAGATGTCACGGGTGATGTCAGTAACAAATCAAATGTGCGCAGCTTCTTTTCTTCGGCAAAAAGTTTCATCGTTAACGCTGGCACTATGAAGATCAGGATCAAGTTCAAGTACGACAGCTGTCGCAAAAACACACCGTAATGAATGTTCAACTGATTCGCCGGAATTCCCTGCTGTGCCACATAGTTCATCAACAGCTGGGCAAATCCCCAAAGCTGCAATGGATAAATCCAACTGAGTACTACACTGACCAAAAAGCAGATGATCCAGAATGTGGGATTAAAGAAGAACCCTTTAAGTTCTTTCTTCAAAATCACTACTGTGCCGTTCATTTCCCACCTCCGTCTTTGCCGTACGTGAGTCTTAAGAAGACATCTTCCAGGTCCATTTTACTTGGACTGAACTCCAAAAGTCCCAAACCTTGATTTACCAGACGTGCAGATACCGCGGCGACAATGTCATCCCCACCGCGCACATCAATGCGCCACTCTTTGCTGGTTTTACCTTCCTGCACAGAAAGCACTTCGCGAATATCACCCAGAACAGACTTCATATCAGAAACATCCTTGGCCACACGGATGGTCAGGCGGCTTTGCCCCTGCTCCATCGTTGCCAGGTGGTGAATGCTGTCCTCAATGACGATTTTACCTTTGTTAATGATGATGATCTTTTCGCACGTCGCCTGCACTTCAGGCAGGATGTGTGTGGAAAGAATGATCGTGTGCTGACCGCGCAGGGCTTTAATCAGATCGCGGATCTCGGCCACTTGCTTGGGATCCAGTCCCACTGTTGGCTCATCCAAAATCAAAACTTCAGGGTCGGAAACGATCGCTTGTGCAATGCCCACGCGCTGTCTGAAACCTTTGGACAGGTGATGAATCAAGCGCTTTTGAACTTCGCCCAAATTGGTTTTTTCAATCGCCATGTCGACAGACTTTTCAATCTTGTCTTTGGGAACCTGCTTTAACGCCGCCACATAGCGCAGATAATCGCGCACATACATGTCACTGTACACAGGTGGTGTTTCCGGCAGATAGCCGATGCGTTTTTTTACTTCCAGTGGATTTTCAAAAACATCAAACCCTGCCACTGAGGCAGAGCCATGGCTTGGAGCCATGAAGCCGGTGATGATTTTCATGGTTGTGGATTTACCAGCGCCATTGGGCCCCAGGAATCCGACGACGTCGCCCTTGTTCACTGAGAAATTCAAATGATCAATGGCTCTGCGAGGACCGTAATCTTTGGTGAGATCTTTTACAGTTATCATAGGGAAATTTTAGACTGCACAGAGTGCCAGTCAAGACTCGTCAGGATTGACGCAAAGAAAAATGAAATGTCTTTTCAGAGTGATAAGTCACGCGTCCTAACTTATCGCCCTTAATCGGTCGAACAAAGCGACACTCAACCATGACGACAGCGACTTTTTGCCCCACCATCAGGGATTTTGAAGACAAGGACTCCCGCGCGACCCAAGAAGCCACCTCCTGAATGTCCGCCTGACTGATTTCCTGGTCACGTTGACGATGAATGATAGCATGGGCACCCGGATAGTCCTTCAAATGCAGCCAGTAATCCCAAGCTTTTGCCTGACGAAGCAACGCCAGGTTGTCGGCAGCTGATTTTCCACAATACGCCAATGCCCCGGAGTCCAAGACAAATTTTCGTCCTCGGGCTTCGGCTTTGTGCATTAGATCGACCAATCCGGATTTTCCGGATTGCTTTTGTCGATATTGGGACTTTTCCAACGTTTGAATTTCTTTGTGCAGCTCTTGCAGGCGTTCGCGAGCGCCGTCTTTTTTGGCGACCAGCTGTTTCGCTTTTGAAAAAGCGTTCTCGATATTCCAGCTCAATGACTCGCGCGGATTCACAAATGACAACAAGTGAGCCGGAACCTCCAGGGAGCGATTGGCCACCAGAAAGTTCCCGGCCTCCTGCCATTCCAGATGCTTTTCATTTTCGATCTGCTTTTGAATTTCATCCAGGGCTTTGCGCTTTTTCTCGAGGTCTTTTTGTTTTTGTTTTTCCCATTGCGCAACCGGATCCTGCGAAGGCTTCTTATCTTGTTTCTGTTCGGCCAGCCATTCCTGATGAATTTCGGTCAGAGTTCTTGGCTCTGGCGGATTTTCAACGGGAGGCGCTGCTTTTAAATCTAGCGGTTTTTCCCAAGCAATGGTTTTGCCCTGTGCCCGCACCAGCAAGTTGCATTGTTTGGGAATCAAGCGAACTTCGAGTTCGCAGGTGATGGTTTTGTTCGACAAAGTCAGAACCGCCACGCGACCGAACTCGGTGAGGACTTTAAAGCCCGTGACATAGAGATTTTTGGCGTTGGAGTTTAAGAACAAGCCCACCGGTTTGGGCTTAGCACCCTTCTTAAAGGTGCACTGATTTTCAAAAACCAGCATCATCGGCGTATTAGGCACAAGGTCCAGTATTAGCCAGAACTGTGTTCTATTATGAAATGACAAAGCCAGACCACGATCGTTCGCCAGGACTTCCTGCAATTGCGCACCCATGAGCACCTGCTCAAAGTGATTCACAAATTCGTTTAATTCCTGTTGGGTCATGGCTTTCATCCTGAAGATTGTGTCATTCTTTGGGCCAATTTTCCAACAAGTACTTAGGTTCCGAGTTCGCTTTCCGATAATTCTAGTATGAAAAATGATGCTTTGCTGAAAATCGTAGAGACCCAACTTCAAGAGACTAAAAACATGCGGGAAAAGACCCCAGACTTCATCAACCGCGTGGTCCAAATCTACACGCTGCAATTGATGGGTTTAGGCAATATCCCTATCGATTTTATGGAAGAAGTGATGGAAGACGTTGAGGCCGAGACCATCGAAATCTACCGCAAAAAAACCTACGGCTTTTTGACACTTGAAGATTATCGCCGCCACAAATTCCGTCAAAAGAACGACGCTTAGATTAATGCTTAACCAAAAAAGCCTGCTCCAAAAAGCAGGCTTTTTTTAACAACCGCACGTAACACTATTCAGAACCCATTTTCCACCTTCCTTGGTAATGTGACACATCTCACCCATTACCGGCTCAAAAAAGCCACCTTGGTCATGCCAATTACCCGCTCCAAAACAATGCCGCAAAACTTCCTTAAGCGTACGCTTACCGTTACCACAGGTACTAATTGCTTCTGATTCACGCACGCATTTCGCAAGCTCTTTTTCGGTTATGTCTTCACCTTTCTTATCAGCTATTTCGCACCCGAAATCCCTCCATTCAGGAAAGTACATCTTCTCGGGAAGGAGCCCAAGAAGACACGCTTCCTCACTTCGCTCTAAACACGAAAGAAAGCTCTGCGAATACTCTCGAACGTCTGAAGGAGGTTGTTTATTGTTCGCGTTTGAATCTAAATATGGCAAAGAAGTAGCCACGAACAGAATTAAAAAGTATTTACTCATACTTGCATTATAAGACTACTTTCACCAGGTCAGTAAACAATTAAATGTTAACATATACTATTTGAGACAGTCGTATACCCTTGGCAACAGGGCCCTTACTACCTTGGCCAAGTCCAAGGTACAGACGGATCTAATTCAGTTAATTAACAGCGCTGAGTGTGGCGAAATAAAGTAACTAAACTTTATGGGAGCCCTTCGTGAAATCCAGCAGTGCTTTTCTTCTTGCTTCATCTTTAACAACCTTTATTGGCTGTACACGCATCGAAACAGGTGAAGTCGGTGTTCGCATCGGCTTCGATAAACAAATAAGTGCCGGCGAACTGCTTCCTGGAAGCTTCAATCAAACGATCATTGGCAGCGTCCTTACTTTCCCAGTGAAAGACGTGAGCGTTCGTGTTGATGACATCACTCCCCTTGCGAAAGATAACAGCACCATGAAGGATTTCGATGCGATGGTGGTTTATAACATCAATCCGCAGGCCGTCAGTGAGCTTTACGTCAAAAAGAACCGTTCTTTCCACGCTGAACACGACGGTGATATTTATTTGATGTACAACTACGTTCATCAGGCAGCCAGAAACGCTATTTACAAGTCCGCCCGCAAATACGAAGCTTTGGACATGAATGACAACCGTCAAGCTATCGAAACAGAAGTTAGGGAGCTTATCATTCACACTCTGGCAGAAGAGAAGTTGGATACATCGATCACGGTAAGCCAGGTTCTGGTGCGTGTGATTTTACCAGCGGACTCTGTCGTGGCTTCAGCAAATGACCTGGTTCGCGCCAAAAATGAATACAAGCAAAAAGAAGTTGAAGTGCAGACAGCTAAAAAAGAGGCAGAACGTATTGCAGCCCTTAACTCGAACAAAGGTGCTATCGAATACATGGCGGCAATGGCCAATATGAAAATTGCCGAAGCCATTGCTAACGGCAAAGTGAATACGATCGTAATCCCTTCTGATTTCAAAGGAATGGTCAACGTTCGCTAGTTAAATATCCGTTCGCAAAGTTCCGCACAAAGGGCGCAGTGATTCGCGCTCTTCTTTCGTTAAAACATAGGGAACCAGGGTTGGATTTCCTTCAGAAGTGAAAAACGGAGATGGATATCCTGCTCCTGTGATTTTAGCAGTCAGCATGAATTTCAGAACTCGCAGCATAAAACCAAAAGAAACTTTCTTTTGCGCCCGCGGCGGCAAAGGTCCAATAGCAAACTGCGCCTGCATTCTTTCGTTAACAGGGCCGAATATTTCATTCACACTTGCTGCTGAACTCTTTTTTTCAAAAACCCGTGCAGGCATTCCGATATAAGGCATCTTTGGCGAGGCCATGGCATTTCCAATCGGAGTTTTACAGCATTCGGCATAACAGCGAAACATTCCAGCTCTGTACAAGCGCACAGACTTTAACTGTTCCATGCCTTCCGTGATTTTCATATGCGATGGCATCATGGGAATAATATCGGTTCCGCCATTCGCATCCAAAGTATCTGCGCGTTTCAGATAGTGAGCGTAAGCCTGACAGTCATCACACAAGCAGACAGCGCGATAGCCTTTTAGACGATTTGCATCCACCGTGCCTTTAACTTTGCCGCAATCACATTCAAATGCCATCTGCATAACTTACCTCACTGATAAGAAATGATGACATAAACACAAATGTGCAAAAAGAAAATTCATCTCTGAAATTTGAAATATGTCGATATTTTGCAATAGTAATACCAATCGAAGCAGGAGATGGATTAACAATTCCGATATTTGAAGAGTCTCCAGGCACCAGATCAATATAGATCTTTGATCCATTTGGACCATCTATTCCAATAACTTGGTGAACACCCGAGTTGTATACCGTTGTTTTCATTCCAGTTGGATCTACACCATTAATAGGATCGTTAAAGGCAAAACCGAGGTCTTCTTGCTAAACGGTCCGGAAATCAAAGGTACTTATGACGGCTTGGTCAAAGGCAAAGGTCTTATGTGCTTCGCGGGCGACGCAGGAACAGACAACGAATTAGTTTTTGTATGGCAGGGATACGACTTACACCTTGTAGTTTTCGCCGGCGAAACAAGACTTGTTAAAACCACTGTTAACACCCTGGTATCCAGCGAAGACGTAAAACTTAAAAGAGTTTTCATGGACAACTACTTGGCGTATGTCGTTGAATCAACACCCTTCAATTTTGAATTGAATAACAAATACTTTAAATCAGAATTGCCAATTGACCACATGACTTGGGATCAGAAAGTCGCTAACGGGAAAATCTTCACCGTCGGTATAAATGTGAACGGTAGAAGTATCACTCTGCCAGTTTTTCACTGTAGCAAGTACTAAAACTAAAAAGCCCATTCAGATTTGAATGGGCTTTTTCAACAAAAGACACCAATTGCTCTCGAAATATAACCGGAATTTGGACCAGCAGAGAATTTTTAGACTGTTAAGGTTCAAACAAAGACCCTGTATTATCCAGAGATTCACGATTACAACTCGCTAAAATAAGTATTATTTGCCTCATATTAAATCGCGACTCCCTCTTAAAAGCACGAATTCAGCCGATAAATTTAATATGCGCCTCTTGAACGTACTCTGCATAATTGCTGTTTTTACAGCATTCATTTCGGCATGCTCCCTTGATGTGAACGTCAAGGCGAAGCTCTCAATTGATGGCGAAATCCATTTCATTAAAAGTACGGCCAAAGCTGACAATATCGACGAAATTATTCTGGAAGCCACGCTGGTTAACAAAGAAACTCGTGCAGCCCTCCCACACCGCTCGGTCGAACTTTTGATCGACAATCTTCCCCCGGATGGACAGAACTATATTGTAAATTGCAGCGAAACTGATGGCGCAGGTAAAGCGACCTGCACCATCACGTCGAAGCTGTGGTCCAAGGTGAAAGTTCGCATCAACACCGGTGCATCGGATAATTCAATCCACTCTGTCGTGGAAGAACTCACCGCCCAGGATGCCACATTTTACGATATCAATTCCTCTGCCTACGAGACCTATCCCGGCTCTTACACCTCCTATGCGAATACCGACTTGGGCGTGGTCTCAATCACGATCGAAGTACGAACAACGGAAAACGATCCAATTGTTGGAATGACCCCAAGAATTAACATCACAGGCGCAGGCACGGCGACCTTCACTTGCTCGACCACAGACAACAACGGGCTGTCCGTCTGCCTGATCCAGGCCGACAGCGCTGGCGACTACGAGGTCGAGGTTGCGACACCGCGCCTGGAAAATCCCGTAGACATTCATTTTCTATCCAACTCTCGCAGCTGCACCATTGCCAATGCCACAGCCGAAGAAACCTGGGGTCTTTCAGGATCCGGCACTTGGAGCTCCTGCACAATCAAGACCTGCGATCTAAATTACACCCGAACCAGTGACACGACTTGTGTCGCCAGTACAAGAAGCTGTGATCCTTTTCCAACAGGAGCGGAAAATGCATCCCAGCTATGGGAAGAGTCTGTAAACGACACGTGGGGCTCGTGTGTAATTAGTGCTTGTAAATTGAACTACAACTTAAGCGGCCCAGGAGCGGGCAACTCCTGCACTCCCGTGACCCGCATTGCGCCAGTAACGGATTTACCAGCACACGCCACCGAAGGTGAACAGACTTGGGACGGAAATGACTGGGGACCTGTGGTCGTCACCAAGTGTGAGTATCCTTACAAAGTCCTCAGCGGTGCGTGCGCAATGTCAGACATCACACCGGATGCATTTATACTGCTGGATAAATACCAACAACCATTGGACCAGGATATCTATTCGGATGCCATTGTTATCAATGGAACTGAAAATGTGATCGAGGTGATTCTGGGTGGCGACAGCTCTGCTTTCGCAGAAAGACTTCCACAAGGCGGTACAGACTGGATTCCTTTTGATCCAGACAACGAAAAGATCGCAAGTGGTGATGCAATTCGACTGGGCGTTCACTCGGCAGCGACTATCGACACGACTTCGTCAGTTATCTACACTTTAGGTGCAATGGGACCATTGGAATGGAAGGTCACAACCAGAGATTCAATCCCTCCGACTGACATCACTCTGGTTCACAGTGATAATGAAAAAGACTTTACCTTGTCCTGGGATACCGGAGGAATTGGCAACAGTCCTTCCCAATGTCAGATACAAATTCAAAAAAATGCCACCACGTGGACTTCCGTGGGTGCGGCCGTTGACTGTGATTCACCGTTAGCGCCGGTAAACTTACAATTACCATCCGCCCTTAATTTCTCGGACAAATGGAATGCGACGGGAATTCCTCTACGTATCTTGCGTTTAACGGGCACCGTGGAACTGGTTCAATTGTCAGACCACTTAAAGTGCAGTCCTGATCCCGCTCAACCCGCAGTCGACGACCCGGCCCGTGATGAAAACTGTAACACTAACTGGATTGATGATGCTGACAGCAATCCACCGGTTGGGGGCAGCTTCACTATTGACGAAGCCTCCCCGGTTGCTGATCCGGTCGTTCATTTATCCATCACTTGCGCCACAGACGCTGAAGGTCCTGTTTCTGTTGCTTACGGCGAAACTTCTCCGCCTACAAACTTTGAGCTTTGCACGGGCTCAGCGACATTGGAACTTAGCAGTGGCACCGGACTGAAAACCATCTATGTGCAATTTTCCGATGCTGTTGGAAATACTCTGCCAGTGATCTCACAAACCATATTCCTGGATCAATCAGCACCCACTGGTGGTTCATTGAGCATCAATTCCGGTGCTGCTTATACAAATACATCCGCCGTCACTTTAAATCTGGGCTGCCCCATTGATAATGGTATACCAGCCAAGATTGCCTTTAGCGATTCCCCAACACCGGGAGACCCCGCTGCTTCGACAGATTGGCAGACATGTCTGACATCCATGCCATTTAATCTTTCGGCAGGTTTGGGAGTCAAAACCGTCTACGTTCGCTACATCGATGCCGCCAACAATATCAGCGACGACATAACTGCGAGCATCACGTACGACAATGATATTCCAACAGGAACACTGTCTTATGTGAACGAATGGCAGAACAGTACCACGATCTCTTTGAGTACGACTGCCGCAGACGATACCACCAGTATAGCCAGCTGCCACATGCAGGTTGCTGAGGCAAATATCACTTCAGGTGTCGTTGATGCCTTTGGTGGTTGGTCCACGGTCTCCACCACTTGCGGAAACCAATCCTATCCTTCGGCCGCAAACAACAAAGCTTATCAATTCCGCTACCAGATCACCGATCAGGCTGGCAACTCGAATTGGATCACCAGCCCGTCTGTAACCAAAGTTGATACGCAGGCACCCATTAGTGGAGACTTTAATTTTGTGCAGAGCTCCCCAGTCTTCACACCCGGGGTCACTTTGTCGATCACTTGCGCTACCGATGAAAACGGTTCTGCTCGCATGGCATTTGGTGAAACCAGCACACCGACAAACTGGCAATCCTGCTCCGCCTCAAAAAATTTCGCATTAAGCAGTGGGACAGGCGACAAGACTGTTTACGTTCGCTTTATTGATGATTTTGGCAACATCAGCGCCGCTATTGCCCGCACAATTCATCTTGACCAAACACCACACGGTACAGGAGCAATGTGGATCAATGACGATGCTGAGTTCTCGAATTCGGCTTCTGTAAATTTGAGTTTCGATTGCATCATTCAAAGTGGATCCCCTCAAAGAATCGCCATTGCCAATTCCGCGAATCCTGGCATACCAGGCACCGCTGACTTTAACACATGCACATCACCCCAAGCCTATACATTGCCCGCTGGAGACGGGGCCAAAACGGTTTACTCACGTTATGTTGACGACGTCGACTCTCCAAGCGCCGATTTCACTGACACCATTATTCTGGATACGACCGCGCCAACTGCTTCTGTCAGCTATTTAAATGGATGGCAGACTGACACCAGCATTTCCGTCACAGCCACTGAAGCTGACGCCACGTCGGGAATTGATGAATGCGCTTTGGAGCAGGCCAGTGCGACACTGACGGCGGGGGTTCCTGGCGTGTTCTCGGCATGGTCATCGGCCGCCACCAATTGTGAAAACTATACTGCGACGGGTACCAATGGCACTGCTTACAAGTTCCGTTATCGCGTACGCGATGGCGCGGGAAATTACAGTGCGTGGATCGAACCCGCTTCGATTACCAAAATTGATAACGCTGCACCGACTGGTGGGAACTTTTCGATTGCCACCGCTACTCCAACGGGAAGCACCGCCATCAGTCTGGACATTACCTGTGCCACGGACTCGCAAAGCACACCTCGAGTGGCCTTTGGAGAAACCGCAAGTCCAACAAACTGGCAGACCTGCACCAGCACAAAAGCCCTGACTCTAAGTGCGGGTTCCGGCACAAAAACGGTATACCTGCGTTTCATTGATGATATCGGAAATATCTCATCAACACTTTCTCGTACCATTTATCTGGATCAAACTGCTCCAACTGGTGGATCTGTTGCAATCAACGGCGGTGCCGCCTATACAAACAACCTTAATGTGACACTGACTTTGGCTTGCCCGCTAGATAATGGTACTGCCACAAAAATCGCAGTGGGCAACGCCACCAATCCAGGCAATCCAGCGGTTCCCGGTGATTGGACCACGTGCACCACATCAAAGGCCTACACCCTGCCTGCTGGCGTGGGTACAAAGTCTGTTTATGTTCGATATATGGATGCCGTTGGCAACGTCAGCGCAACTGTTACTGATAGCATCTATTTCGACAATGTAGTTCCCACTGCTTCCATCACCTATGCAAATACTTGGTTGACGACCGCTTCATTCACCGTGACGGCGACTCAAGCGGATGCGAACGCAGGACTGAGCTCGTGTGAATTGCAAATGGCCCAGGCCACGATCTCCAGTGGAACTGTCGGGGCCTATGGCGCCTGGGCGGCAGCATCGACCACTTGTGGAAACTTCAGCATGACCGGCGTCTCAGGGAAGGCTTATAAATTCCAGTATCGTTCACTCGACAAAGCTGGAAATACGAGTGCGTGGTCCGTACCTGCAAGCGTTATTAAAATTGATACTTCCGCACCGACGGGAGGCTCAGTAACAAATGCCAACGCCATCCAAACAGGTACTACAATCAGTGTGCCTGTAAATCGCGGCAGCGACACAAACTCAGGTATGAGCGCCACTAACACTGACTACACTTTGCAAGTCGCCTATGCGACTCTAAATACCTCGACCTTGGCGTGCGGAGCCTTTGGTGCATTTGCCGATACCGGAGCATCCGAAACCGCCGCCGCAACTTCTTACTCCTACGCTGGAGTTCAGGGCCGCTGTTATATGTTCCGATATACAGTAAAAAATGCGGCAGGAATTGCAGCCACCTTCACAGGAACGAACGTCACAAAAATCAATTTCACTTACGCATGGAGTGTCGGCGCATTTGGAGCATGTAATGGCGGCAGTGGCAGCTGGGCTTATGGCGCCTGGTCGGCTTGCAGTGGCGGCACAGGTTCGTGGTCTTATTCAGGCTGGGGGTCTTGCTCTCTTGCTTGTGGTGGCGGGACACAAACACGCACGGCTACTTGTAACAAAAACAGTGGCAGTGGATCCATGAGTCGCACAGCCACGTGTAATAAGAATGCAAACAGCGGTTCGCAAACTCGCACTGTGACTTGCAGCAGAAGTGACGGAACTACTGTCGCTGATAGTTTTTGCCCAAGCAAACCAGCAACAAGTCAGGCTTGTACACCCACCTCCAATGCCGTCTGTGGAACAGCCACGACTTCACAATCGTGTACTCCAACCAGCAATTCGGTTTGCGGCACCTCCGCAGCCACCAGTCAGGCTTGTAACATACAGGTATGCTGCACTAATGCAAATAACTCAACTAACATGTGCGCCGGTAATACCTATACATTGACAACAACAAGCGGCAGCGGCCCTGGTGGTGGAAGTCGATGCGCCTCGGGCTCATCAACTTGCGGGCAAGGGCGCTATGCTTCCGGTAACTATGTCATATATGATTGCCGTTGCAACTAAGCTTGAATCACTCTGCCTTTTCAATGACTGAAAAATACAGAGGCCCGAATCCACAACGATCCGGCATGTAAGCCACACCGAATTCCGTAGCCTCGCCACCAACACCTGGGTCTGCCGGCAAAAGTTTGACGGCATCTTTTTTCTTTTTCAAAAGTTTACGAATCACATCGTCATTTTCAGTCGGACTGATCGAACACGTGGAATAGACAATGCGCCCGCCGGGCTTCACGGCAAGTAAAGCTGCTGCTAACAACGAGTACTGACGAGTTGCCAAGTGCTCTGTACGACGTGGACTCCACTCATCCTGAGCTTTGGTGTTTTCCAAGATGTGACGCTCTCCCGAACAAGGGGCATCCAGTAAAATTCGATCGAAGCTGTTGGCTTCTTTCAAACCAAATTGCACACCGTCTTTACCTGTCACCCAAACACGGTCACGCACGTTGCGTGGAACGTATTGCTGAATGACTTTTTTCAAACGCTCGCGACGTTCTGGGGAAAGATCGTTGCAAAAGATTTCGCCCTCTTCTGCGATGGCTTCAATCATAATCAAACTCTTACCACCCGGAGCCGCGCACATATCCAGTAAGCGATCGCCTGGTTGCGCATCTAAAGCCCGCGCAACCATAACACTCGCCGGGTCCATCACATAGGTATCCAACATTTCGTCCTGACGACGTTCGGGATGACTGCCCTGTCCTGATGGAATCCAAAAACACCCCGGAAGCTGTTCCTTGGTTTCAAAACTCTGCCAAGGTTTTGCGGTGGCATCTTGCGTTCCCAAATTATTCACACGTGCGACCTGCTGTTCTGAATTTTGTAGCGCAGCAAAAAGTGCGGGCCAGCGGTCGCCATAAACCTTATGAAAATGTAAGTAAAATGGATGAGTCGGTTGCATGGTTTATTAGATATGGCATTTTTCACTGTGCGTCACGCAGAAAAAGGGTCTTAATGGCTCCAGAAAACTTAGGCATGATCCTCGCATTATTAGTTTCCGGAACATATTTGAAGTCAGAACGACACCAAATTTTAAGGGAGAGTTTATGAAAACACTATTGATGTCCTTGGTTACAGTTTGCGCTTTTGCACAGGTTGCACACGCAAACGAATATGAAATGTATGGAAACGAAGAATCCGCTTACAGCGAAGAAACTAATATGTCTGAATTTTCCAGTGATATGATGTCGAATGATGACATCACAGCTTACGGCCGCGGTGGCCGTGGCGGTCGCGGTAACGGACCAGGCTGGGGTGGCCCAGGTCGCGGCGGTCGTGATGACGGACATTGGGGTCCTCGCCCAGGTCGTCCCGGTCATGGCCCACGCCCTCACCCACGTCCTCCAGGACATGGCGGCCCTGGTTATCCTCCAGGTCACGGTGGCCCAGGATATCCTCCAGGCCCAGGTTACCCTCCGCCTCCACCACACCAACCAACTATCGAATACGTAACATGCGAGTCACAAGGCAACCGCTACAACACTTGCTACATCAACCCTTACGGTATTCGCAACTTCTACTTGGCAAGACAACGCTCTGATTCAGCTTGTATCCAAGGTAGATCTTTCGGTTTCGCCCACAACTACGTTTGGGTTGACCGCGGCTGCCGTGGTGTTTTCGCCATCGAACGCTACTAATTGTTTTTCCCGCCGAGTGTGTGTTCCCCACCACACACACTCTTAAGAAAATTCTTAAAACCCGAGTTCATAGCTCGGGTTTTTCTTTAGCGGTAACAGTTCCCTTTTTGTCCTGCTCTGCAGTACAAAAAGGGAACTGTTACCAATTTGGTTACCTATTTGATGGGGAAGGCACAGATGAATTCGGTGCCGACGTCTAATTGGGATTTAACAGCGACAGTGCCGCCGTGGCTTTGCATGATGTGTTTAACAATGGCCAGACCCAAACCTGTACCGCCAGCGTCGCGAGTGCGGCCCTTGTCAATGCGGTAGAAACGTTCAAACAGACGATCCAAGTGTTCAGCAGGAATCCCCGGGCCGTCATCGATCACTCGCAGAATGATGTATTCCTTGATGTCGCGCTCCCAGCGGATTTGCACGGTTTTACCATTTGGAATGAACTTCACGGCGTTGGAAACCAGATTGCGCAGCACTTGCTCGACTTTGCGAGCATCGGCCTTAAATGGCGGAACTTCACCCACCACACGGATTGCGATATTTTTTTCTGCAGCGAGCACAGCCATTTCTGAAACCACGTGTTCAGAAATCTGCAGAGGATGAATTTGCTCAAGTCTTAGTTCAGAATTGGTCGCTTCCATCGACGTCAACGACAACAGGTCATTCACCAGGTCCATCAGACGATCAATGTTGCGGGAAACGATATTGATAAATTTACCCGCTTGTTCAATCTGTCCGTTGTTGATGTCCTCTTTCAAAGTATCAACATAGCCCTTGATGGAAGTCAGCGGCGTGCGCAGCTCGTGGGAAGCGTTACCGACGAACTCGATACGAATCTGTTCGGCACGTTTTAGTTCAGAGATGTCATGGAAGATCCCGACGATACCGTAAACTTCGCGGGTTTTTTCGTTGCGAATCGGATTCACCGAAACCGAGAAAAAACGCGGTTGATTATCAAGCAATGTTGGCAACTTCACCGTAAAGCGATTTACCTTACCCGTCTTGATGGTTTTCTCGAAACCTTCCAATACGTCAGAGGAACGAATCGCATCCTTAAGTCTTAGGTTTTCCATCGTCAATTGCGGGCCTTTTAAAAACTGCGCCGCAAACTGGGAATTGAAGTACAAAATCTTTTCATCAAGGCTGATGCTGACCAGGCCTTCGGAAACGGAACTCATGAAGGCTTGGGATTCTTCCTGTGCTTGCAGGAAGTTTGCTTTACGACGTTTCATTTTTTTATGGATCTTGTCCAACGCGACTTCAAGTTCTGAAAGATCATCACCGTCATCATCCAAAAGATCTTCGGTGTCTGATGAAATCAACTCGCCATAAGCGCGTTTGTTGGAAATACGCAGGGCTTTAAGAATCACCTTATGAATCGGCCGAACGAAGCGATAAGCGATAATAGCTGAAATCAAAATGCTGAACATGAAGAAGTTCAGCAGGAAATCCGAGTACACGAAGTCCGGCATGCGATGTTGGGTATCCAGAGAGGCCGCAATGATAAATGCCAGGAGGTTAAACACCACAATCTGGTAAATCAGCAGCTTCCAGAACAAGCGCCAAGGAAAGCGAATGAAACTGGTCATGCTTGATCCATTTTCACCCGGTAGCCGACACCACGGATTGTTTCGATGCGATCACCCCAGCCACCCAGCTTTTTACGCAGGCCAAAGACATGGGTATCAATCGTACGACCAACAACGCTGATGCCTTCGCCCTGAATATTTTCAATCAGCTTTTCACGAGTCAAAACCACTCCGTGGTTTTGCACCAGTGTGCCCAACAATTTAAATTCAGAAGGTGTCAGATGCAGAGTTTCGCCATTATAGGAAATTTCGTAAGTTTTGAAGTTCATCTTCAAACCGTGAATGTTCACTTCACTGTCGTCTTTAATGACTTCTTCGGCTTTAGGATTTGCCCGACGAAGAAGGGCTTTCACCCGCGCCATCAGAACAGAAGGATTGAACGGCTTCGTCAGATAATCATCTGCTCCCCGCTCAAGTCCCAGTACGATGTCTTGAGGTTCCGTTTTTGCAGTCACCATCAGAACGGATGAGTTTTTGTTTTTAGCTTTAATTCGTTCCAGGATGTCGACACCGTGAAGTCCTGGGAGCATCCAATCCAGAATAAAGATCTGGTAGTTTTTGGCATTCATTTCAGCGAGGGCTTCTTCGGCAGAACCACATTCAGTGACCCGGTAACCTTGACGTAGCAAGTGCAACGCCATCAGCTCACGAATCTCCTGTTCATCCTCTACCACCATCACTTGAACTGAATTTTCAGCCAAACTTGCCCCCATGTCGAACGTCTTTCCCGGTGTATGCAAAGATCACGTCCTCGGCGATATTGGTTGCGTGGTCACCCAAGCGTTCCAGGTTTCGCGCGATTAAAACGAAGTCCATGCTCGCCTCAACATCTTCCGGGTTGGATTTCATGTGTTGAATGGCGTCTTTAAAAACTTTATTTTTCAACGTATCGATTTCGTCATCCATCAACAGGATGTTTTTTGCTTCGATGGCATCACCGCGAACAAAACAATCCAAAGATCCCTTAACCATGCGACCCGCGATCTCGGACATTCTTTGAATATCAGCGGTCTGCGCAGGAATCGGCTTACGGCCCAAGTAGTCTTTGCCGGAATAAGAGATGTTTACGGTCTGGTCGCCCATGCGCTCCAGGTCGTTATTGATTTTCAAAACAGAAATGATCAAACGCAGATCCTTGGCCACCGGGCCTTGTTTGGCCAGGATATGCATGCACACGTTATCCACGCGGATGTGATCTTCGTTGATGGTTTTTTCAATCTCGTGAACTTCCTGAAATGCAGCAAGATCACGGGACAGAAGTGCAGAGGTCACTTGAGATAGGGCTTTTTCAACATGACCACCCATTACAAGAATCATCTTCTTAAGGTCTTCAAGCTGAGTGTCGATGGCACGTTCCATACGTATTCCCCGTTTAAAAGGTTGTATAAGGGTTTTCAGAGTAAAAAACACCGCTTAACACGGTAGTTAAAGCAAAACTAACACAATCTTAACACACTAAAACAATACTTGGGCAGCCAATTCGATCTTAGAGGCATCGCGGATGCCCTTGCCATAGTTTTCCGCATACCAAGTGCGATCCACAGCCAAAGCCGTTTTCACATCGTCGCTTACCTGGTAAGCCAACGACACGATGGCAGTTTGCATGTCCCGACCATCTTTATCCACGACAGCATCCAGATAATCATAACGGATCATGACTTCAGCTTTTGGCCCTGTGGAAATCACCACATAAGCACTGCCACCCAAACCATGCACAGACTCGCCCAGCATATCTGTCACATCCACGCCATCGGCCATCTCGTTTTCGTTGATGGCATCAGCAGGATCGTGGGTATCTAAAAGTTCAATACCCATTCTGGCAACCGAGTCCTCGGGTTTGTACAAGAATGCAGTCTGAATGCGTTCCTTCGCTGCCACGTCCTCGCCAAACTGCTCATACGTGCCATGAATGTACTGCAAAGAAATCGCAAAAGGTGTCCAGTTGGTAAATCTGAAGTAAAGCGAGCCTTCTTTATGTGGACCCGCTGAATCCTGCTTGCGACCTTCGCCATTCACCACCGTCAAACTCCACTCGCCCAAACCTGCCGGAAGTTCTGACATGAAGGACATACCCAGATCGGAATAACTTTGATACTTCCATTTTTCAGTAATACCCCAGGCAGTTTCACCCAAAAAACGATAGTTCGTATCTTCATATTGGGACTCCAACCAGGCCTGCGGAATCACACCCATGCGCAAACCATGGGCGCCTTCAAAAATGCTGACCAAATTCAAATAAGCCTCACGGGTGTTTACGATGAAACTTTCCGTATTGGCATCGTCGTTGCGCTTTTGCGCCCCTTCAAAGGAGACATACAAAAGATTATCGTCTTTCAAAGGAACACTGAAATTTAACAGCAGGGACGGCACACGGAACTCAGACTCCCCCGCTTCCCCTGTTGGCAGCAAATTCACCAGGGCATTCATATCAGCTTCACCACTGATTTCGATATCAGATAAAGCGAAAGCCTGCCCACAAACAAAAACGCTTAAGAACACTGTCAAAAATGATTTTTTCATGTCTTAGATGCTCGCATTTTTATATACTATTGCCAAAGGAGATCTTTAGCCGTGTCACGTCGAGTTTCTGCCATCGATATTGGCTCCAATGCCATTCGCATGATGGTCGCTGATATTAACGAAACAGCTCCCCTCATCCGCGTGGATAAAAAGCTGCGCGCACCCGTACGCTTGGGCCATGACGTATTTACGACGGGCAGTATCGGTCCCGAAACCATGGATCAGGCAAGATCCACATTTCTGCGCTTCGCTGAAACCAATAAAAAGTTGCAGGTGCAAAAATGCCGGGCTGTGGCTACCAGTGCCTGCCGCGAGGCCAAGAACAGCAAAGATTTCGTGGAAATGATCCGCAAAGTTTCCGGTATCGATATCGAAATCATTGATGGCACCGAAGAGGGCCGGCTTATTCATCTGGCGGTTCGGAAAGAAGTCCAATTGGATGGGAAAAAAACGATGCTGATTGATATCGGCGGTGGCAGCGTCGAAGTGACATTCTCAAAAGGTGGGAAATTACTGGCGACAAAGTCATTCCCTATGGGAACTGTGCGGGTTTTGGAAAACTTGAGCAAACGCCGCATGAACGAAAGCCATTTGGGAATCATCATGGGCGAGTTTTTGAAAGACCTGGGGCCCCATATTTATCCCAACACAGAGAATGAAGCCGTGGACTTTGCGATTGGCACCGGCGGAAACCTGGAGTGTATTGCGGAACTCAAAGTGCGTCTGTTGAAAAAAACACCCAATACATTTGTGACGCTGGCAGAATTGGGAGAGATCATCGCCCGTTTAAAGGCAATGACTGTTAAAGAACGTATCGACAAATTACAGCTTCGTCCCGACCGGGCCGATGTCATTATGCCTGCATCAATGCTGGTGGAAACTATCATGCGCCAGGCAGAGGTTGAAAAAATCGTGATCCCTGCGGTGGGTTTGCGTGATGGCCTGATTTGGTCGATGGTTTAATCCATCTAAAATTTTGAATATAACCTTACAAAACATCTGCTATTCAGATATTACACTGCGCGATAAATATCACTCCATCATACTAACAAGGAGACCGATATGAAACTTTTCGCGTTAACAATGACTGCTATTTTCGCAATGACAAACCTGGCTTTCGCAAAAACCGTAAATGTTCACGGTGACTCTGCTCGCTCAATCATGGAAGCCCTGGGTGCTGCAAACTTCCCGGTTTCTGGACTTGATGATGCTGAATGGTCCGGCAATATCCTTACTGTAGAAGCAACGGAAATCTATTGCCGCTATTCTTCGATTGATTCACCTGACAATTTGATGTTCAACGTGAACTGCTACAACAATAATACTCCTCTGCAAAACCCATTGGCTTTGGCTAAAGCCATTGCTCCCTTCGCGGATTTCGAAGGCGCTGCGGGTTCACGTTATTTGACTGTTGATTCCATTAAATGCGGATTGAAATACAGCGACCGTGCCTATGCCTGCCAACTTGAAGTTCAAGGTTTGGGTCAGGAATAAGCTTTAGTCAAAAATCTTTGGCGGGATTGAGTACATCAATTCCGCATCCCCGGCATTGGCCTGCGCGAAAGATTCGATCTCAAGGGAAAGAATTCCACTTTTGCGCAGATCAATGAAGCTTTCAGCCTTACCGGTCAGCATGTAACTGGCAAAAGTGCTTAAATGCGGTTCATGGCCGACGATCATAATACGTTTATAGTTTCTTCCTTGAGTGCGTATCCATTTCAACAAAGCCTGCGGCGGACTTTGCGGCACCATCTCGGGAACTTCCAGGGTTTTTACTCCAGGATAACTTTGCGCCAGAATCTGCGCCGTCTGCACCGCCCGAGTGAACGGACTGCACACGATCACATCCACATCTTTCACGAAGTCTTTCATTTGCAGACAAACCTTCTGCATGCGCTTTCGGCCTTTCAAGGTCAAAGGACGAAACTGATCCTCAAGACCTTTCTTGGCAAAGTCTTCGCGTTCTTCTGCTAAAGCGTGGCGGACGATGATTATTTCCATTTTACTCCGAATCTTCCACCAGCTTAACCCGGGATTTCGCCAATTGCATCAGAGCTTGATGAATTCCTGTATCCTCGGATTTGAACGTTTTTTTAGTATAGCTGCCATCCGCGTTCATAGACCACGCCTGACGGGATTCCTTAAGGTAAAACTGAAGGATCTCCCACAATTTTTCTTTCAGGCTGCGATCCAAAACGGGAACGATGGCTTCAACCCGGGCATGCAGGTTTCGATACATCCAGTCGGCAGAGCCTAAGAAGAACTCCCCATCGACGGGGTTTTCCTGACCATTTCGGAAGTAAAATAAACGGGAATGTTCCAAAAATCTTCCGATCACAGACGTGACCTTGATTCTTTCGCTCATGCCCGGAACTCCGGGACGCAGGCAACAAAAACCCCGGACGATCATTTCAATATCCACGCCTTTTTGTGAAGCCGAGTAAAGTGCGGCGCCGATGTCATTTTCTTCAAAGTTATTAAATTTGGCGACGATATGGGCTGGCCTGCCCGCTTTTGCATGGGCGGCTTCGCGATCAATCATCGTGCGGAAAGTGGAAAACATATTTACCGGGGCAATCAGCAGATGCTTGTAACTGGCTTTCAGGCTGATACCCGTCAAGTAATGGAAGAAATCCACCACGTCATTGGTGATTTCCTCGCGCGCGGTCAACAATCCCAAGTCCGTATAAAATCTGGAGGTCGTGACATTATAGTTACCGGTCCCGATGTGCACGTAACAGCGTAGGCCTTCTTGTTCCTGGCGCACCACTAAGGCCGTCTTCGCGTGAGTCTTTAACCCCACGACTCCGTACACGACGTGCACGCCCGCATTTTCCAGTTCATTGGCCCAATAGATATTTCGTTCTTCGTCGAAACGAGCCTTCAGCTCCACCAAACACACGACCTGCTTGCCTTGAGCGGCCGCACGAATCAAAGAACGAATAAAAGGACTGTTGTCACCCGTACGATACAAAGTCATTTTAATTGCCAGTACTTTCGGATCTTCGCTGGCAATACGAATAAATGTTTCCACGGAAGCCGAAAAACTTTCGAACGGATTATGAATCAGTTGATCATTGGCGCGGATGGCATTGAAGATCCCCGTGCCCTCTTCGGCGAAAGCTGGTGACACCACCGGAATATAAGGTTCAAATTTAAGTTTAGGCAACGGCAGATCTGAAATCATGCCCAGATCACCATAATCAAGCTCGCCAGGGATTTCGTAAATATCTTCCTCAGTCAGCTCAAGTTCTTCCATTAGGAACTTCAGCATCCATGAATCAGGATTTGGTCCGTGCTCCAATCGCACAACTTCCGCAAAACGGCGTTGGCGCAATTCTTCTTCAATGGCCTCCAGAAGATCTTCAGCATCTTCCTGGTCCTGATCTGAATCTGCATTGCGAGTCAGACGAAATGCCATCGAATCCAAGACCTGCATCGATGGAAACAGATCAGCCAGGTTTGCTTTGATCACTTCGATCAAACTAACAAAGCGATTCACGCTGGTGTCGGCATCCACGCGAATCCACTGTGGCAAAACTTTCGGGATTTTCACGCGCGCAAAAAGTTTGTCTTCAGAGTTTGGGTGTTTCAACGTCAACCCCAGGGAAACCGACAAATTCGAAATGAACGGAAACGGATGTCCTGGGTCCACCGACAACGGTGTCAAAACCGGAAAGACGTTTTTACTATAGTACTTTCTGGCATGCTCCTGCTCTTTTTCAGTCAGATCTTTCCATGCCAGCAAGTGAATGTGCTCTTTTTCAAGAGCCTTCAAAAGTTTTTTATAACAATTGCCCTGATCTTGCAGCATCGGCAATACGACCTGACGGATTTCCAACAGCTGCGCCATCGGAGTTTTTCCATCAGCTGACTTCGGAGACACTCCATAAGCCACGTGACGCTTCAAGCCCCCCACACGCTTCATGAAGAATTCATCCAGATTGGATCCTGAAATACTTAAAAACTTCACGCGCTCCAAAAGTGGATTGTTTGAATCTTCAGCTTCAGTCAAAACACGACGATTGAAATTCAACCACCCGATCTCGCGACTGGTGAACAGACTTTCAGATGACAAGGGATGTTCAAGAACCTTGACCTTACGTGTGGCAGCTTTTTTCTTAGACGTTCTTTTTGGCGTTCCTGCCTTTGGTGTGTTCAAGAATCCTCCTTGACTCCCAGGCCCTATATTTCACAATAAAGACTTATTCTTGGCAATGCCTTCGTGAGGAACAACGACATGCAAAATACTCCCAAAGAGTGGCAAGTTCTGAAGCAAATCCGCAATAAGGTCCAGCGTCATAATCCGAACACGATTGTTCCCTTGGGTGATGATGCGTTTGTATTCAAAAACTTTCCCGGATACTCGGTCATTGCGCAGGATATGATGGTGGAAGACGTTCATTTCCGTCTTGATTACGCCTGTGCATTTGATCTGGGACACAAAGCCCTGGCAGTTAACTTAAGTGATTTGGCTGCGATGGGCGCGGACCCTCGGTTTGCGCAAGTGTCTTTGGCAATTCCCAAAGAAATAACAGAATCCTGGCTTGACGAATTCTATCAGGGCATGACAACTCTGGCCGACCGTTTCGGCGTTGAAATTGCGGGCGGTGATTTGTGCGTGTCCCCACGTGGTATGGTGATCGATGTCAGCGTACATGGCTCTTGTGAAAAACCCATCACTCGGCATGGCACTCAACCCGGCGACATTCTTTTGTGCAGTGGTCCCTTGGGACTTTCCACAACCGGACTGCGCGCGCTGAATGAAGATCGCAAAGGTGATTTTCCCGAAGCCACAGCACGACATTTACGACCAATGCCACGCCTGGATTTATTACCCGAGCTTCGCAAACACGCAGATAAAATTCACGCGCTCATGGATTGCAGTGATG